>NZ_JBJLSI010000050.1:0-27766 GCF_050871945.1 Kineococcus deserti
GCCGGCGGGGGAGGGCGGGCGGGGGCGGGGGCGGCGCCCCCCCCCCCCCCCCCCCCCCCCCCCCCCCCCCCCCCCCCCCCCCCCCCCCCCCACCCGTCAGGGGGTCTCGGCGACCTTGACGGACAGGCCGTCGAGGTAGCTGCGCACGTTGGCGCGCACCTGCTCGACGTTGTCGCCGCCGAACTTCTCCAGCACCGCGTCGGCCAGCACCAGGGCCACCATCGCCTCGGCCACGACACCCGCGGCGGGGACGGCGCACACGTCCGAACGCTGCGCGATCGCCTGCGCCGCACCCCCGGAGGCGGTGTCGACGGTGTCCAGGGCGCGCGGGACGGTGGAGATGGGCTTCATCGCGGCGCGCACCCGCAGGACCTCGCCGTTGCTCATCCCGCCCTCGATGCCGCCGGCGCGGTCGGTCCGGCGGCGGACGGTGAACCCGTCCTCGCCCTCGACGCGCTCGATCTCGTCGTGGGCGGCCGAGCCGCGGCGCCGGGCCGTCTCGAAGCCGTCGCCGACCTCGACGCCCTTGATCGCCTGGATGCCCATGAGGACGGCGGCGAGGCGGGCGTCGAGCTTGCGGTCCCAGTGGACGTAGGAGCCCAGGCCCGGCGGCAGGTCGTGGACGACGACCTCGACGACCCCGCCGAGGGTGTCGCCCTCGGCGTGCGCCTTGTCGACCTCGGCGACCATGCGGGCGCTGGCGTCGGCGTCGACGCAGCGGACCGGGTCGGCGTCGATGGCCGCGCGCTGCCCCCGGCCCGGGACGACACCGGCGGGTGCCTCGACGGTGCCCAGGGAGACGACGTGCGAGACGACCTCGGCGCCGACGGTCTGGGCCAGGAAGGCGCGGGCCACCTCGCCGAGGGCCACGCGGGTGGCGGTCTCGCGGGCCGAGGCGCGCTCCAGGACGGGGCGGGCGTCGTCGAAGCCGTACTTCTGCATGCCCGTGAGGTCCGCGTGCCCCGGGCGGGGGCGGGTCAGCGGGGCCGAGCGGCCGCGGGCCGGCAGGCGGCCGGGCTCGTCGTAGCGGCGGCCCTGCTCGTCGGCCGGGTCGGCGGCCATGACCTCCGACCAGCGCGGCCACTCGGTGTTGCCGATGCGCAGCGCGATCGGGCCGCCCTGGGTGCGTCCGTGCCGGATGCCGCCGATGATCTCCAGCTCGTCCTGCTCGAAGTTCATCCGCGCGCCGCGGCCGTAGCCCAGGCGCCGCCGGGCCAGGGCGTCCTTGATCTGCGTGCTGTCGACCTCCACACCCGCGGGGAGGCCTTCGAGGATGCCCGCGAGGGCAGGTCCGTGCGATTCACCAGAGGTCAGCCAGCGCAACACGGGCCTGATTCTGCCGCACTCCGGCCGTGGGGACCGCCGCCGCCCGCCGTCGTGCCGGTCGGTGGTCAGGAGGTCCCGCGCCGGAGCCCCGCGCCGTCAGTCGGCCAGGTCGCTCAGCAGCGGGTCGATCCGGTAGGGCACGAGCTCGCGCATCGCCAGCGAGGTGCGGGTCCGCACGACGCCGGGGATGGACAGCAGCTCCTGCCCGACCCGGTAGAGGTCGTCGGCGTCGCGCGCCACGACCCGGCACATGAGGTCGCCGTCGCCGGTGATCCCGTGCACCTCGAGCACCTCGGGGGTGCCGCGCAGCCGGCGCAGCGTGTCGTCCTGCTGGCCCTGGTGGATCTCGATCATGACGAACGCGGAGACCGAGAAACCCAGGGCGGCCGGTGCGAGCCGTCGGGAGAAGCGGTGCAGCACACCGTCGGCCTCGAGCCGTTCGAGGTGGGCCTGGACGGTTCCGCGGGCCAGGCCCAGCTGGCGCGACAGACCGAGCACGGTCGCGCGCGGATCCTCGTCCAGCGCGAGGAGGATCCGGGCGTCGATGGTGTCGAGGCGGCGCACGGCGACATCTTGTCGCATCGGCCGGGGTGCTCGGCAAACAATGTGCCCACTCGTCCGCGGATCGGATGGGCATCGACGGACGGCCCCGGGACCTGCCCGGACCGACGCGGCCCTCTCAGCGGGGGCGCGGGGTTCCCACCTCGACGACCACGTCGCCGTCGACGACCTCGACCAGGTGCGTGCGCACCGGGGTGATGGCCGGCGGGCTGGAGGGCTCCCCGGTCCGCAGGTCGAAGGCCGAGGCGTGCCGCGGGCACTCGACGGCGCAGTCCTCCACCCACCCCTCGGCCAGCGATTCGTCGGCGTGGCTGCAGGTGTCGTCGATGGCGTACAGCTCGCCGTCGACGTTGAACACCGACACGGGGGCGTTCAGCTCCGGCCGGTCCACGCGGACGACCTCACCCGGGGGCAGCTCGGCCAGCGAGCAGGCCACGACTCTCGTACCGCCGGACATCGTCGAGCTCCTCCGTTCCCGGTCCCGCACCGGGACCCCGGTCCGGTCATCGTCGCACCCGCGCGCCGGGCGGGCCGCGACCGGGGTGTGGCGGGGTGCCCGCCGGGCCGGCGCGGGGAGGACCGGCGGCCGTGGACGTCGACCGGGCCGTGCGGTTCCACCTGCTGGGGTACGCCGTCGTGGTCGCACTGCTCGTGGGCGACCGGCGGACCTGGCGGGTGGCTCCCGCCTCGGCCCGGGACGGACCGCGCGAAATCACGCGGTCCGCAGCCTGACCGCGGCCAGCACCGCGCCGACGGCCGTGACCGCCGCGCCCAGGAAGAGCACCGCGGCGACGGCGTGGGCGTGCGCGGCCGCGGAGGCGACGGGGGGAACGGTCAGCACGAAGACCACGCTCACCGCTCCGGACCCCGTCGACTGCGACACCGTCCGGTTCAGGTTCAGCACACCCGCCGCCGACCCGGCGTGGCGCAGCGGCGCGGCCGACATCATGTCCCGGTTGTTCGGCGACTGGAACACGGCGAACCCCAGACCGCACAGGGCGGTGCGCACCAGCACGTCCAGCGTCGCGGGGTCGTCCGGGAGCGTGGCCAGCGACACCAGTCCCGCGGTGAGGACCGTCAGCCCGGTCACCGCCAGCAGCGTGGGGGAGACCTTGTCCGCGGCGCGGCCGGACAACGGGGCGACGAGCACGATCACCAGCGGCCACGGCGTGAACAGCAGCGCCGACCGCAGGGCGCTGTCGCCGAACGACTCCTGGAACAGGAACGGCAACGCCACGAACGCCGTGGACTGGCCGAAGAACGAGCACGACGCCGTCAGCACGGCCAGGGAGAACCGGCGGGTGAACAGCCCCAACGGGATGACCGGGTGCCCGGTGCGTCCCTCGTGCCGCACGAACAGGACGACCAGGACGCCGGTCAGCACCAGCAGGCTCACGGCGAGCGGCGCCGTCGAGGCACCGCCGAGGTTCTGGACGCCCAGCAGGAAGCAGGCGATGGCGGCGGCGACGAGCACCGAACCCGCCGCGTCGAACCCACCGGGGCGGCCCGGGACGCGGGGCAGGTGGCGCAGGCCCAGCAGGGTGGCGGCGATCCCGATGGGGATGTTGACCAGGAACAGCCACGGCCACGGCAGCACGGCCAGCAGCAGACCGCCCAGCGCCGGGCCCAGGGAGGTGCCCAGCGCGACCGTCATGGCGTTGATGCCCAGCACGCTGCCGAGCCGTTCGGGCGGGAACACCTGGCGGAAGGTGGGGATGGGGACGGCCAGCACCAGGGAGGACCCGATGCCCTGCACGACCCGTGCGGCCACGAGCAGTTCGAGGGTGGGGGCGGCCGCGCACGCCACCGACGCGACGGTGAAGACCGGCAGTCCGACGAGGAACAACCGTCGCCGGCCGATCCGGTCGCCGAGGGCGGCCGCCGCCGGGATGCAGCACGCCGCGGCGAGCAGGAACGCCGTCGTGACCCAGACGGTGGCCGACGGGGAGGCGTCCAGGTCGCGGGCCAGGGTGGGCAGCGCGACGTTCACGATCGAGGCGTCGATCGTCACCATGAGCGTGGCGGACTGCAGCGCGGCGAGGACGAGACCACGCCGCACCTCGGGTGCGGGGCCGGACTGTTCGGTCATGCGGTGCGTGCGACCGGTCCTTTCGGTGATCGACCGTCGCACGCTGGAGGTGCGGCGAGGTCTGGAGCCTGGGGCCAGTGTCGGTGCGGCCGGCTCGGGACCTCGGGGCGGGGCGTCAGGCGCTCTTGCGGGTGCGGCTGGCCGTCTTCTTCGCCGGCGCGCTCTTGGCGGTGGTCTTCTTCGCGGTCGTCTTCCCGGAGGCGGTCTTCTTCCCCGCCGTCTTCTTCGCTGTCGTCTTCCCGGCGGCGCTCTTGCGCGCGGTGGTCCCCTTCGCGGCCGGCTTCTCCTCCTCGACCCCGGCGGGGGCCTGGCCGGACGAGCCCGACCCGCCCCGGGCCCGCTCGACGGAACGCTGCAACGCCGTGAGCAGGTCGACGACCTCGCCGCCGCGCTTGCCGCCCCCGGCGCCCTCCTCCGCGATCGAGGTGGGCGCGGCCTCGGCGTCCTCGAGGCGGGCCTCGACGAGCTTCTTCACCGCGACCGCGTAGTCGTCCTCGAACTCCTCGGGGTGGAAGTCGCCGGCGAGGGACTCCACGAGCGAGGCCGCCATCTTCCGCTCCTGCGGGCGCAGGTCCACATCGGTCTCGAGGACCTCGAAGTCGGCCTCGCGGATCTCGTCGGGCCACAGCATCGTCTGCAGCACGATGGCCTTGTCGCGCACGCGCAGCACCGCGATGGACTCGCGCTGACGCAGCGCCACCTTGACCACGGCCATCCGCTCGGTCTCCTCGAGCGCCTCACGCAGCAGCGCGTACGGCTTGGCCGCCCGGGACTCGGGCTCCAGGTAGTACGGCCGGGACAGCATGATCGGGTCGACCTGGTCGACGGGGACGAACTGCAGGACGTCGATCTCGTGCCCGCTGGCCACCGGCAGTTCCTCGAGGTCGTCGTCGCTGAGCACGACGAGCCTGCCGTCGGGGCTCTCGTAGCCCTTGGCGACCTCGTCGTAGGAGATCTCCTCACCGCAGATGGAGCACGTCCGCTTCATCCGCACGCGCCCACCATCGGTACGGTGGACCTGGTGGAAACGGATGTCGTGCTCGCTGGTGGCGGCGTACAGCCGCACGGGCACGTTGACCAGACCGAAGGACACTGCGCCCTTCCAGATGGCGCGCGGCATGACGTACCCCCATCGGAGACCGGATCCTCACCGTACGGTCTGGCCCCCGACCCTGCACAGGATCGGCCGCTGACCACCCTGGGCGCCGCCGTGTGGCGCGCGCGGGCGGCCGCGCACGCCGAGCGGGCGCACGCCCTGACGGCCGCGGCGGTGCAGCGGCGGGCCCGCGGGGAGAAGCACCCGGTCGAGGACTTCCTGTTCACCTACTACTCCTGGGCGCCGGGGAAGCTGGCGCGCTGGCACCCCGGCGTCGGGGTGGTGCTGCAGGACGCGGCGGAGCGTGCGGACTGGGCGCACTACGTCGCGACCCCGGACGGGGTGCGGGTCGACGCCGCGAGGCTGGCGACGCAGCGGTCGGCGACGGTCCGGCTGGCCCGCGACGTGCTGGCCGCCACCCGGACCCGGGCCCCGCAGCTGGCCTGCTTCGGCCTGCACGAGTGGGCCATGGTCCACCGCACGCGCCCCGAGCAGGTCCGGCACGCCGGCCTGCCCCTGCGCCTGGGTCACGCCGGCACCGACGAGGTCGTGCAGTCGCACCGCATCCGGTGCAGCCACCACGACGCCTTCCGCTTCTTCACCCCCTCGGCCGTGCCGCTCAACGAACTGCAGCCGACCCGCCACGACCAGGCCGCCCAGGAGCAGCCGGGATGCCTGCACGCGACGATGGACTGCTACCGCTGGGCGATGAAGCTGTCGCCGGCGGTTCCCGGCGAACTGCTGCTGGACTGCTTCGAACTCGCCCGCGACGTGCGGATCCTCGACATGCGCGCCTCGCCCTACGACGTGTCCTCGATGGGGTACACGCCCGTGGCGATCGAGACGCCCGAGGGCAAGGCGGAGTACGTGCGCGCCCAGCGGGAGTTCGCCGGACGTGCCGATCCGTTGCGGGCCGCGCTCGTCGCGGTGTGCGACGCGTTGCTGGCGGCCGCAGGGCCACACCGCAGGAGGTGACGATGCCGATCCCGATGACCGTGGCGCGGGCGAACCGGGTGGCGCTGAACCGCGTCATGCGCCGCATCGCCCCGCACACCCCCTTCCTCGGACTGCTCACCCACCGCGGACGCAGGTCCGGCCGGGAGTTCACGATCCCGGTGAACGTGTTCGAGTTCCGCGGCGGGATCCGGCTGGCGCTGACCTACGGACCGGGCACCGACTGGGTGAGGAACGTGCGGGCCGCGGGCGGGTGCACGCTGCGCTTCCGGGGCCGGACGCTGGAACTGACGAACCCGCGACTGGTCCGGGACCCGCAGCGGGCGGGGATGCCGGCGTTCGTGCGGTTCGTGCTCGCGCGCCTGCACGTCGAGGAGTTCCTCGACCTCGACACCGCGGAGTAGGGGTTTGGGCGCGGGGTCACCGCGTGCGCGGTGATCGGGCGTGGGGTCACCGCGCGCCGGACCCGGGCGGGATGGGGGTTTGGGCGCGAGGTCACCGCGTGCGCGGTGATCGGGCGTGGGGTCACCGCGCGCCCGACCCCGGTGGTCAGACGCCGGCGGTCGCGTCGTCGCTCTCGGTCGCGGCGTTCCAGTCCCGCTTCTCCTCGCGCCAGCCCTCCTCGGTCCGCCCGCGGCGCCAGTAGCCCGACGCCGACAGCAGTTCCCGGGGAACGCCGAGATCGGTGCGGGCGAACCGGCGCACGGCGCGCACGGTGTCCGCCTCACCGTGCAGGAACGCGTGCGGAGCGCCGGCCGGCAGGTCGAGGCCGCGCAGGAACTCCACGAGTCCCTCGGGGTCGGGTTCGCCGCGGTGCACCCAGTGCAGCCGCAGGTCGCCGGGGGAGGCCAGCGGCAGTTCCTCGGCCGGCCCGTGCACCTCCACGACGGCCACGGCCACCTTCCCGGCGGGGACGTGCTCCAGCGACGCCGAGATCGCCGGCAGGGCGCTCGCGTCACCCACGAGCAGGTGCCAGGGCGCCTCGGGCGAGGGGGAGTACGCGCCGCCGGGACCCATGATCCACAGCGTGTCGCCCGGCTGGGCCCCCGCCGCCCACGGACCGGCGAAACCCTCGTCGCCGTGCACGACGAAGTCGATCGTCACCTCGCCGTCGGCCACCGAGCGGATCGTGTACGTGCGCTGCACGGGCCACTCCGTCCGCGGCCGGGAGTCGCGGATCGCGGCCACGTCGAACGGTTCGTCGTAGGCGACACCCTCGAGGGGGAAGATCAGCTTCACGTACGAGTCGGCGTGCTCGACGGTGAAGTCGGCGAGGTCCTCGCCGCCGAAGACCACCCGGACCATCTCCGGGGTCAGGCGCTCGGCGCGCTGGACGACGCCGAGGCGCTGACGACGCCCACCGGGAGCGGGCTTCTCACGCTTGAACGGATTGCGCATGGTGCTCCAGATCACTCGCCCTCGGCGCGACCCTCGCGCCAGTAGCCCATGAACGCCACCGAGGAGCGCGGGACGCCGACGTCCCGGACGAGGTGCCGCCGCAACGCCTTGACGACGCCGGACTCCCCAGCCAACCACGCGTACAGGCACTCCGGCCCGGCAGGCTCGGCGTGCTCGGGAACCTCCCAGAGGATCGTGGTGTCCAGATCGACGTCCTCGAAGTCCACGGGAGAGGACGCCTCGTCCACCAGCGCGGAGGCGACCTCGTGCACGCGCGCCTGCAGCAGCTCGCCAGGCGCGTGGGAGCCGTTGCGCGGCAACCACTCCACCGTCAGGTCCGCGGCGCAGGACAGGTCGATCAGGTCGCCGGCGTGCGGCACCTCCAGCAGCGCGGTCGCCTTCACCCCGGCGGGGAGCCGCTCCAGGATCGCCGACACCGCGGGCACCGCGGTCTCGTCACCGGCCAGCAGCAGCGTGCGGGCCGTGGCCGGCGGCGCCCACTCCACGCCCCACATCCGGCCCGTCCCGGGGTTGCTCGGCCCGACCAGGACGGCCTCGTCGCCGACGACGGCGTTCGCCGCCCACCGCGACGCCGGCCCGGCGTGCCCGTCCTGCACACCGTGCAGGACGAAGTCGACGTCCATCTCGGCGTGGGTGTCGATCGTCGCCGGCCGGAACGCGCGCACGGTGTAGGTGCGCATGGTGGGCCGCACGGCCTCGGGCAGTTCGCGCCACCACGTGTACCAGTCGTCCTGCGGCGGGTCGTAGGACTCGAAGGGCTGCTTGAGCAGGAGCACCTTGAAGCGCTGGTCGTAGCCGCCGGCCCCGAAGTGCTCCAGGTCGGCGGAGGTCATCGTCAGCCGCACGAAGCTGGCGCCGATCCGCTGGACGGCCGAGATCCGGACCCGGTAGAGCGCGTAGGAGGCCCGCTCCAGCCCGGTCCGGGCCGCGCGTTCCTCGGTGCTGGTGTCCGTGGTCATCCTCTGCCCTCTCCCGACGGCAACGCCGCCTCGCGGCACGTTGTGAGGACAGGCTAACCAATGGACCCGTGTGCTCCGCAATCCCCCCACTGGTCAGGGCCGGATCGCAGCAGCAGAGTGTGATCGTGCTCCCCATGCTGGCGACCGCCGCACCGGCCGCCGGGCTGCCCACCGACGGGGACCGCTGGGCCTACGAGGTGAAGTGGGACGGCATGCGGATCCTCGCCGACGTCCACGAGGGCGCGGTGGTCCTGCGCTCGCGCACCGGCCGCGACGTCTCGGCGACCTTCCCCGAGCTGGTCGACCTGGCCCGGGCCCACGCCGACGTCCTCCTGGACGGCGAGGTGGTGGCGCTGGAGGACGGGCTGCCCTCCTTCGCCGCGCTCGCCGACCGGATGCACGTGCACGACGTGCGGTCCGCCCGGCTCGCCGCCGAGCGCACCCCCGTCACGCTCATGGCCTTCGACGTCCTGCGCCTGTACGGCGTCGACCTGCTCGACCGGCCCTGGCAGGAGCGCCGCGAAGCACTCGACCGGCTGCAGCCGTCCGGGCGCGCCTGGCAGGTCTCCCCGGTCTACCCCGATGCGACCTCGCTGCTGACCGCCACCCGGGAGCAGGGGCTGGAGGGGGTCGTGGCCAAGAAGCGGACCTCCACCTACCAGCCGGGCCGGCGCAGCCCGGACTGGTTCAAGCACGCGCACCGCCGCCACCAGGCCTGCCTGGTCGTGGGCTGGCGTCCGGTGGAACGGTCCGGGTCGGGCATGGGGGCGCTGCTGCTGGGGGTTCCCGGGCCCGACGGTGAGCTGCGGTACGTCGGCCGCGCCGGCAGCGGGCTCGGAGGCGCCCTGGAGGACGACCTGAAGGCGGCGCTCGCCGGTCACGAGGTCGCCCGCCCCGTCGTGGACGTTCCCCGGGTGGACGCCAACGGGGCGCGGTTCACCCACCCCGTCGTGGTGGTGGAGGTGCGGCACCTGGGGCGGACCACCGGCGGTCGGCTGCGCCAGCCGACGCTGCGCGGGCTGCGCCCCGACCTGGAACCGTCGGACGTGCGGGAGGAGTGACGTGGTGCAGCACGAGGAGACCGTCGTCGACGTCGAGGGCCGGCACGTGCGGCTGCGCCGGCTGGAGAAGGTGCTGTACCCCTCGACGGGAACCACCAAGGCCGAGGTCCTGGCCTACGTCACCGCCGTCGCCCCGGCGTTGCTGGCCCAGTTGCGGCAGCGGCCGCTGACCCGCAAGCGCTGGCCGGACGGGGTGGGCAGTTCCTCGTTCTTCGAGAAGAACGTTCCGCGGGGGATGCCGGACTGGGTGCGCACGGTGGAACTGGAGGTCCCGGGCAGCACGAAGGACCGCGAACGCATCCGCTACCCGCTCGTCGACGACCTGGCCGGACTGGTCTGGCTGGTGAACCTCGCCGCCCTCGAACTGCACGTGCCGCAGTGGCGGGTCGGGCCGCGGGGCGGGGTGCGGGCCCCCGACCGGCTCGTCATCGACCTCGACCCGGGGCAGGGCGCCGGGTTGCCCGAGTGCGCCGAGGTCGCGCTGGCGGTCCGCGAACGCCTGGCCGGTGACGGGCTGGAGTGCCACCCGGTGACGTCGGGGTCGAAGGGGATGCAGTTGTACGCGGCGGTCTCGGGCGAGCAGGACGCCGACGTGCTGCGGGCCTACGCGCGCCGGCTGGCCGAGGAGCTGGAGAAGGACCGTCCCGAACTCGTCGTCAGCCGCATGACCAAGGTGCTGCGTGGTGGCAAGGTCCTGCTGGACTGGAGCCAGAACAACTCCGCCAAGACGACCGTGGCGCCCTACTCCCCGCGCGGGCGGCACCGTCCGTGCGCGGCCGCGCCCCGGACGTGGGAGGAACTCCAGGACGCCGGTGCGTTGCGGCAGTTGACGTTGGAGGAGGTCGCGGCGCGGTACGCCCGCGACGGGGACCTGCTGGGGGACCTGGGCCCGGACGCCGACCCGGGACCGCGGGTCCCCACGTCGTAGCCGGTCCCGCTCAGATCTCCACCCGCGCGATCCGCAGCGCGCCGGGGTGCAGGCCCAACCGCGGGGAGTACCCGAAGACGGCCGAGGCCGACAGGAACTCCTCGCGGCCGAAGTCGAGGGACGTCATGCTCACCTGCAGGTACCCCCGCAGTCCGGCCAGGTGCTCGTCGGCCACGACCACGTGGCAGGGCCGCTGACGGCGGCTCATGAGCTGGACGTCGGCCTCGCACCAGCCCGCGTCGACGAGCCACCGGCGGCTCAGGCCGTTCTGGGTCGTGACGCCGGCGTACCGGCGCAGTTCGGTGTCGAGGTAGGCGTTGACCGTGCACGTCGGGGCGGCCGCGTCGTTGACGGTCACCGTGGCCTCGACCAGCCACTCGGCGAGCCGGCCCGGCGCCACGGGTTCGGCCGCGACCTGCGCCGTCAGCCGCTCCAGGCAGGCGTGGTCGACCGCGCCGCCCAGGGAGACGAGCGCCTCGCCCTCCGCGCGGGCCAGGTCGTCGAGGTCGTCGCGGTGCACCGGCACCGGTTCGCCGCTGACGTGCACCTGGGTGGCCGGATCGACGCCGTCGGGCAGGTGGTCGGCGTCGTCCCACGTGCTGAAGGCGCTGTGCCGGTGGACGTCACCGACGTGCTCGCCGCCGAGGGTGACGGTCTCGCCGCGGCGGGACAGGACGTTCGCGTCGCTCTCCATCGCCGCCGATGGTACGGAGTCGGCCGGTGCCCGACCATCCACCGACCGGGCGACCTCCTCGGCTACGGTCGCCGGGTGCTCACCACGAACGCCGGAACCGCAGGAAACGCCGTCCCGGCCTGGCGTCGGACGCTGCCGGACCTCGGTTCGGTCGTCGTCTGGTGGCTCGTGGTCGTCACGGCCACGACGGTCTCGTGGGCCTCGGTGCCCGTCGAGCTCGACGCCGCCTACGACTACCTCGAGGACTACCCCGTGTGGGTGCAGTCGCTGGTGCGGTGGGACTCGAACTACTACCTGTCCATCGCCCAGCACGGGTACACCTCGCCCGAGATGCCGGCGTTCTTCCCGTTGTACCCGCTGCTGGTGCGCCTGGTCGCCGCGGTGGGGATCGCCCCTCCGTACGCCGGCATCGCGGTCAGCGCGCTCGCCACGACGGTCGCGGTGGTGCACCTGCGCCGCCTGGCCGAGGACCACCTGGGTCCGGGGGTCCTCCCGCGGCGGGCCGTGACGTTGTTCCTCGCCGGGCCGGCCGCGCTGTTCCTCGCCGCCGTCTACACCGAGGCGCTGTTCTGCGCGCTGGCGTTCGGTGCGTTCAGCCACGCCCGGCGCGGGCAGTGGGCCCGGGCCTGCCTGTACCTGGGGTTGCTGACCGCGACGCGGTTGCCGGCGGTCGTCGTGGTGGCGGCGGTGTTCGTCGACCACGTCGCGCAGAACCGCCGGCTGTCCCGCAGCACGCTGTGGTTCGCGCTGGCGCCGCTGGGGCTGCTGGCCTACCTGGCCTACAGCGCGCGGGAACTGGGGGACCCGCTGGCCTTCCTGCACGCCTACGACAACGCCTGGACGTACCAGGTCTTCGACCCGAACGTTGCCGCGACGGTGTTCGGCGTCGCCCGCGACTGGGTCGCGTTCTTCTCCGCGCCGGGCGGTCCGGACGTCGAACACCTGTTCCGCGACGGCCTGGGACTGTTCGCGTGGCTGTTCTGCCTCGTCGTCACGTGCCTGTCGCTGCGCCGGCAACCGGTCGGGTTCACCGTGCTGTCGTTCGGGACGCTGCTGTTCGTGGCCCTCAACAGCAACCTCCAGGCGGTGAACCGGTACGTGCTCGTGCTGTTCCCCGTGCTGCTGGCCGTCACGGGCTGGCGGTTCCTGCGCCCGGAGAGCCGGTTCACCGCACTGGTGTTCGCCTCCGGCGGGGTGATGGTGCTGTGCGCGGTGCTGTTCACCCACGCCGAGTGGGTGGGCTGACCACCTCCGCCCCGGACCGGGCCGTCGGGGCCGGACCTCCGGCCCGGCGGCGAACCTGCCGGTGGGGTGCACTCCGCGTCACGGTGGTGAGGGACGGGTGCCGCAGGCGAGCAGGTGCCCGCCCAGGCCCAGCAACCCCGGTTCGCGTTCGGTCGCGCGGACCAGGGCCAGCAGGCGTTCTCGAGCCACGGGGTCGTCGAGCAGGTCGTCGGTGGCCAGCTCGCCCAGGCCCTCGACGGCCACCGGTCCCTCGACCGCGAAACCCGCCGCGGCCAGTTCGGCCGCGAACTCCTCGGGCCGGTGGAAGTACGCCGTCGTGAACCACCCCGGACGTGCGGAGTCGTTGCGGTGCAGTCCCGTGCGCACGTCGTCGCTGACGATCCGGGCGAACTCGTCGTCGGCCAGCCAGCCCCGGGCGACGGCGTCGAGCGCCGAGGCCCACCGGGTGATCGCGGCCGCCACGACCACCCCGCCGGGCCGCAGCACCCGGAACGCCTCGCTCAGGGCGCGGGCCCGGTCGGCCGCGGAGGTGAGGTGGTAGAGCGGGCCCAGCAGCAGGACGGCGTCCACCGAGGCGCCGGGCCACTCCAGGTCGCGGGCGTCGCCGAGGGCGACGGAACCCAACGGCTCAGGGGCCGCCGCGCTCGCCGCGCGAGCCTGCTCGACGTGCACGGGAGCCGGATCGACCAGGTGGACGGTGTGGCCCCGGGCGGCCAGCGGGAGCGCGTACGCGCCGGCGGCGCCGCCGACGTCGAGCACCACCGCCGGTGCCGCCGGCAGCCACCGCGCCAGCAGTTCGGTCGTCCGCCAGAACTCCAGCCGTCCCGTCCCGCTCGTCAGGCGCGTGTGCTCGCGCCCCCGTGCGTAGTAGTCCTCCGCCAGTTCGTCCACCCCGCCAGCCTGCCGCGCCCGCCGCACACCGGGCCAGCGGATTCACGGTTGACGCACCGGAGACGGCAGGATCTGCTGTCCCGGTGCTGGAACCGCGCAACCAACTCTCCGACGCCGAACTGCGGGCGGTGGCCGGCCTCGAACGGCGGGTCGTCGCCCACGACGGGGGCAGGCTCAAGATCGAGTGGCCGGACGTGCGCGCGCGCTCCGGCGACTGCACCAACGACCTGCTCTGGAAGGTCGACGACCGCGTCCTGGGGTACGTCGGGTTCGACCACCACGGTGGATCCGCGGTCGAACTGGTCGGCGCGGTCGACCCCGTCGCCCGCCGCCGCGGGATCGGCACCGCGATGCTCGGCGCCGCCGTCGACGTCTGCCGACGACGGGGCTTCGAGCGGGCGCTGCTCATCGTCCCCCGGCGCGGCCGGTCACCACCTCGCGCAGCGCCACGGGGCGAGGCCGAGCCACTCCGAGTTCGCCCTGCGCCTCGACGCACGGCCGGCCGACGGCCCCGAGGACCCGCGGACCGCGTTGCGGCCCGCCACGGCCGACGACCTGGAGGTCCTGACCGGGCTGCTCACGGCGGCGTTCGGGCAGGCGCCCACGCACCTGGCCGCCGCCCTGCGCGAGGGCGGGACGGTGGTGGTCGTGCACGACGGTGCCGTGGTGGGAACCCTGCGTCCGGAGCGGGACGGGGAGTCGGGAGGAGTCTGGGGTTTCGCGGTCGACCCCCGCTCCCAGGGCCGCGGCATCGGCCGCGACGTCCTGCGCCGGGTGTGCCGGCAGTTCTTCGACGACGGCGCCACGACCGTCCGGCTCGAGGTGGCCGTCGACAACGACCGCGCCCTCGGCCTGTACACCTCCATCGGGTTCACCCGGGTGAGCACGGAGGACTACTACGACCTGCCGCTCGGGTAGGGGAACCGTCCGCCACCGCGGCGCCTGAGGCGCCGCGGTGGCCGGAACCCGTCGGGGACGGGATCAGAAGACGCCGTGCTGCGCGATCTGCTTCCTGCGGCTCGCGGACGCGCCGACGAGGATCACCACGAACAGGACCAGGTGCAGCCAGTTGACGGCGGGGTTCACCGGCACGTCCGGGCGCGCCGCGTTCACGTCCAGGCCGGCGCCGCCCAGCCCGGCCGCCAGGTAGGCCAACGCCACCCAGACGACCGCCTTGTGCGCCTGCTTCGTCGAACCGGAGAAGGCCAGGACCGTCAGGCCGAAGAGGATCTGCAGGCTCGAGGCGGTCACGGACGTCGTGAAGATGCCGAAGAGCCGGGCTTCGGAGTGGAAGAAGCCCAGCGAGGCGTAGTCGGTCACGAGGCCCGGGACCAGCCCGAGGACACCGAGGCCGAGCACGAGGACGCCGACCCCCTTCGCGAAGCGGGTCACGGGGCCGCGGTCCGCAGCGGTGTCGGCCGCCTCGATCGCGGCGGGAGCAGGCGCAACAACGTTCATGGGCTCATCATCCCCGACCCGGATCAGCGCGGGAGCAGCCGGTGCGCCTCCGTCGGGGACACACCCTGGGCCTGCAGCAGGTCGACCACCGCCGAGCGCAACTGAGCCACCACGACCGTCGCCGACAGCGACTGCGCCCCCAGCGTCCTCGGCCCCAGGGTGACCGCGAGCTCCTGCAGGCCCGCCACCGACGGAGGCACCGTCTCACCGGGGTAGGGCGGTTCCCCGACCGCGCGGACCGCCGCGGCCAGCCCGTCCAGCGCCTCGGCCAGCGTCGAGGGCATCGCCTCGTCGTAGCGCAGCGCCGTGCTGATCCGCCGCAACGCGACGCGCAGGTTGCGGGTGGCCCGGTCCATCCCGGCCTGCAGGCGCTTCTGCTGCGCGATCTCGCCACGCCCGCGCCGGCGCAACGGGGACAGCCGGTGCACCTCCTGACCGGCGTTGACCGACTGCGACCAGCCGTCCAGCTCGCCCTGCGTGACGCGGGCGCGGGCCAAGACGTCCTCGGCCTTGGTCGCGTCCTGCTCGCGGATCGCGTCGGCGCCGTCCTCCAGCAGGTCGGCCAGCTGCCCCGCGTACGCCTTCGCCCGCCCCCGCACGTCCCGGCGCGGGTCCGGGGGCAGCAGCGCGGCCACGGCCAGGGCGACGACCACACCCGTCATGGCGTCCAGCCAGCGCGACTGGCCGTCCGAGCCGGGCATCGGCGGGTAGGCCACGATGAACGCCGCCTGCAACGCGGCCTGGTTCACCAGCAGGATCCCCGAGTCCAGGAACCGGGCGATGAACATCGCGGCCGCCACGATCGCCGTGATCTGCAGGGGCCCCCGGCCCACGAGGTGCACGATGAGCGTGCCGAGCAGGACGCCGATGGTGACGCCCACGCCGAGCTCACCGACCCGCCGCAGCCGTTGGTTGTTCTGCACCCCCAGGCACACGACGACGGCCACGCAGGCGAAGACCGGGTACGCCTGGTTCCACAGGGCCTGCGCCAGCGTCCACGCGATGCCGGCCCCCAGGCCGCACTGCATGATCTGCCACCACGACCCCTGCCAGCGCTGCCAGCCGGTGCGGGCCCGGCGACGGGCCGTCACGGCGAAGGGGATGGTGCGGGGCACGGCCCCATCCTCTCCCACGGGCGCCCGCTCGCACGGTGTCTCGCACGGTGTCTCGCACCGTGTCCGGCCGGACACCCGGGAGCCTCTACCCTCGGTGCCCGTGGACGTCCTCGTCATCGGTTCCGGTGCCCGTGAGCACGCCTTGGTGCGTGCCCTGCTCGACGACCCGGGTGTCGACCGGGTGATCGCCGCCCCCGGCAACGCCGGCATCGCGCTCGTCGCCCCCGTCGAGCCCCTCGACGCCACCGACCCCGCTGCCGTCGCGGCGCTCGCGGTCCGGCTCGGGGCCGACCTGGTCGTCGTGGGGCCCGAGGCCCCGCTCGTCGCCGGCGTCGCCGACGCCGTGCGCGCCGCGGGCATCCCGGTGTTCGGCCCGTCCGCGCAGGCCGCCCGGCTCGAGGGGTCCAAGGCCTTCGCCAAGGAGGTGATGGCCGCCGCGGCCGTCCCGACCGCGATGGCCCACCTGTGCACCACCGAGGACGAGGTCGCGGCCGCGCTCGACGCGTTCGGCGCCCCGTACGTCGTCAAGGACGACGGCCTGGCCGCCGGCAAGGGCGTCGTCGTCACCGACGACCGCGAGGCGGCGCTCGCGCACGCCCGCGCCTGCCTGGGCCACGGCCCGGTCGTCGTCGAGGAGTTCCTCGACGGTCCCGAGGTGAGCGTGTTCTGCCTGACCGACGGCACGTCGGTCGTGGCCCTGGCTCCCGCGCAGGACTTCAAGCGCGCCCTGGACGGCGACGAGGGGCCGAACACCGGGGGCATGGGCGCCTACTCGCCGCTGCCGTGGGCCCCGCAGGACCTCTCCCGGGAGGTCGTGGAGCGCATCGCGCAGCCGGTCGTCGACGAGATGGCCAAGCGCGGCACCCCGTTCAACGGCGTCCTGTACTGCGGGCTGGCGCTGACCTCGCGCGGTGTGCGGGTCATCGAGTTCAACGCGCGCTTCGGCGACCCCGAGACGCAGGTCGTGCTCGCCCGGCTGGCCACTCCGCTCGGGAGTGTCCTGAACGCCTGCGCCACCGGCACCCTGGAGAGCCAGCCGCCGCTGCGCTGGCGTCCGGAGGCGGCCGTCACCGTCGTCCTCGCCGCCCCGGGGTACCCCGAGTCGCCGACGACGGGTGGTCTGCTGCGCGGTCTGGACGCGGCCGGTGCCGTCGGCGGGGCGGCGGTCCTGCACGCCGGGACCGCGCCCGCACCGGACGGGACGGGCATCGTCAGTTCCGGTGGCCGGGTGCTGTCGGTCGTCGGCGTGGGGGAGGACCTGGCGCAGGCACGGTCCGTGGCCTACGAGGCCGTGGAGCTGATCGACCTCGAGGGTGGGCGGTTCCGCCGCGACATCGCGTTGAAGGCCGCGCAGTGAGCGTCCTGGAACTCGACGGCTGGAGGCACACCTACTCCGGCAAGGTGCGCGACCTGTACGTGCCGTCGGCGGGCGACGACGGAACCGTCCTCGTCGTGGCCAGCGACCGGATCTCCGCCTACGACCACGTGCTGTCCAGCACCATCCCCGACAAGGGCAAGGTGCTCACGGCGCTGTCGCTGTGGTGGTTCGAGCAGTTGCGCGACATCGTCCCGAACCACGTGGTGTCCACCGACGTGCCCGCCGCCGTCGCCGGCCGGGCCATGGTGTGCCGCAAGCTGGACATGTTCCCCGTCGAGTGCGTGGCCCGCGGTTACCTGACCGGGTCCGGGCTGGTCGAGTACCGCGGGAGTTCCTCGGTCTGCGGCGTCGAGCTGCCCGCCGGGCTGGTGGACGGGTCCCGGCTGGACGCGCCGATCTTCACGCCCGCGACGAAGGCCGAACTCGGCGAGCACGACGAGAACGTGACGTTCGAGCACGTCGCCGCCACCGTCGGTGCGGCGGCGGCGGCGGAACTGCGGGACCTGACCCTGGCCGTCTACCGGCGGGCCGAGGCGATCGCCCGCGAGCGCGGGATCGTGCTGGCCGACACCAAGCTGGAGTTCGGGACCGCCGACGGCGCGACCATCCTGGGCGACGAGGTGCTGACGCCGGACTCCTCGCGGTTCTGGCCGGCCGAGACCTGGGAACCGGGCCGGCCCCAGCCCAGCTTCGACAAGCAGTTCGTGCGGGACTGGCTGACCTCGCCGGAGTCGGGGTGGGACCGGAAGGGCTCTGCCGAGCCGCCCGCCCTGCCCACCGAGGTCGTGGAGAAGACCCGCGCGCGGTACGTCGAGGCGTACGAGCGGCTGACCGGGCAGGCGTTTCCCGCCTGACGTGGTTACGGTTCCGGCGTGTCCCGCCTGAGCCACCTGTTCCACCTCGACCTGGTCCGCAGCGCCAAGGCCGTGCAGCACCTGACGACGTTCGTCGTGGCGGCGGTCTCCACGATCCTCGTCACGCGGTTGTTCCTGGCGTTGTCCGGGTACCCGCAGATCGGCGGCGACACCGGGCTGCACGTCGCGCACGTGCTGCCCGGTGGCCTGCTGATGCTGGCGGCGATGTGGTTGCTGCTGTCGTACGTGGGCCCGGGGCCCCGGCCGTCGGCCGCCCTGCTCGGTGGGGTGGGTTTCGGGTTGTTCATCGACGAGGTCGGGAAGTTCGTGACCTCCGACAACGACTACTTCTTCGAGCCGTCGGCAGCGATCATGTACGTGGTGTTCGCGGGTTTCGTCGTCGGGGCGCACTACGGGCGGCGCCGGCGGCCTCCCTCGGACGCCGAACGGGTCGCCGGGGCGGCGCACGTCCTCGTCGACGGTCTGGCGGGCCGGCTGTCCGAACACCGCCGGGCCGAGGTGCTGCACTCCCTCGCCAAGGTCGGCGACCAGCCCGGGGCGGCGGAGCTGCGCTCGTTGCTGGAACGCGTGCCAACCCGCACTCCCGGTGTGCCGCAACGGCTCGAGGGGGTGTACCAGCACGTCGCCGACGCCTTCGCGGCGGTGTCCTCCTCGAGGTTCGCGCTGCCCGCGATGGGTGCGCTGCTGCTCGCCCAGACGGCGGGGGCGACGTTCGTCGTCCTGGGGTTGTGGCACGCCGAGAACCCGCACGGCGTCTCGATCGTCGGGGTGCTGCTGGGGGCCGGCGTGTCGCTGGTGTTCACGACGGTGGGGTTGTGGCAGGGACGTCGCCGCGGGCGGCGGGCCGCCGTCGAGTCGTTCCAGCGGTCGGTCCTCACGTCGCTGCTGCTGACGCAGGTGTTCCTGTTCGCGGCCTCGCAGTTCGCCGCGACGGCGGGGCTGGTCGTGGACCTCGCGCTCCTCGGGATCGTCAACGCCGACCTCGCGCGGCTGCGCCGGATCCGCTGAGCACGCCCGCGCGCCTGGCCCGCACGCCCGCTCCACAAGTGCTCGATCAGGGAAGTGCTTGATCACGGGGTGGGGTTTCGCCCGCCAACCCCTACCGGTGATCGAGCACTTCCCTGATCGAGCACAGTCCGGTCAGGCGGTGACGTCGCGCGCGGCCGAGTACGTCGCCACGACCTGCTCCAGCCAGTCCGCGTAGGCGGCGTAGGTGAACGGCTGCTTGTCGTCCCACTCCACGACCTGACCGGCCTGGACGGCGGGCATCGCGGTGTACACCGGGGAGCCGGCGAACAGTTCCTTCGACCCGACGTAGGCCAGGACGACGTCGGCGGGGTGGTCCGGAACGTTCTCCCAGGACAGTTCCGCCCACGGGCTGTCCTCGGGCGGGGTGGGGCCGACGAGGGTGACGCCGTGGTCGGCGAGCAGTCGCAGCTGGGCGATGTCCGGCCCGCCGACGTACAGCGCGCTGGTGTCGCCGTTGAGGGCGATGGTGGTCAGTCCCCGTCCCACCGCGGCGTCGAGGGCCGAGAGGTTCTCGGCGTAGCGCGCCCTGTCGGCGTCCGTCGCGGCGCGGTCCCCGCCGAGGGCCTCGGCCAGCGCGGCGTACTCCTCGACGACGTCCTCGACGGGCATCCCGGAGAACCTCACCGCCAGGAAGGGGGCGATGTTGGTCACGGCCTGCGTGGTGCCGTCCTCCCACCACGTCCAGCCCTCGCTGCGGGCGCTGCCGTAGCCGATGACCAGGTCGGGATCGAGGGCCGCGAGCGCCTCGATGTTCAGTTCACCGCCGCGGCCGACGACCTCGACGCCGGACAGGTCGACGTCGCCGAGCGCCAGCGGCGAGGCGTCCTGCTCCAGTCCGTAGCCGAACACGCCGACCGGGCGGATGCCGTAGTCCCACAGCGAGGCGGCGCTGTAGGCGTCGGTGACGATGCGTTCGGGGAGGGCGTCGAGGGTCACCGTGCGGTCGAAACCGCTGGTGTACGACCACGTCGGGGTGGTCTGCCCGGGGTCGGCGGTGCTCTCCTGCGCGGAGCAGGCGGCGAGGGCCGCGGTCGAGGCGGTGAGGACCAGGAGCTCGCGTCTGCGCACGGGGGATCTCCAGGGGTGAGGTCGGTAGGTTTGGCTACCCTAACCCATCGTTGAGCTGCTCCTGTGCGCTGCCACCTGCGACGGTGGGGAGGTGACGCGCACCGACCCCGCCGACCTCGCCGACCTCGTCGCCGCCGTTCCGGACCTGCCCGCGGGCCGGCTCGTGGCGCCCGTCCACGACCCCTCGTCCGGCCCGGTGCTCTGGGTCTCCGACGCCCCGGCGGTCGCCGGCCAGTGGGCCCGGCTGGCCGCGGCGCACTCCTCGACCGGGTGCTGGCCCGTCCTGCTGGAGGGGCTGGACGGGGACGACGTCGAGCGCCCGTGGCGGGTGGGGGAGTTCGCGCCGGTGCGGAACTGGGCCCCCGGGGACACCGAGGCGTTCCTCGCCGAGGCCTACGCCGAGGCGTTCGGGGACGAGGACCCGGATCCTGCGTGGCCGGGTTCGTCCCCGGCGCTGACGCCCGTCGCCGACCCGGCCCTCGCCGCGGCGCAGTTCGCCGGCGAACTGCTCGTGCACGGTCCGCGCCACCTCGGCCTGGTCCACGTCGAACGCGGCGCGGACGTGCCCGGCGCCCTGGGCTGGTTCGGGGCCGTGAACCACGACACCGACCCGGCGGACCTGTCCGGGGTCCTGCGCAGCTGGGAGGACCGGTTCGGTGTCCGCCTGGTGGGCATGGGGTTCGACACGGTGCAGGTCAGCGTCGCCGCGCCGCCCTCGACGCCGGCGCAGGCGCTCGCGGTGGCCGTCGAGCACCTGGGTTTCTGCTGCGACGCGGTCGTGCAGGACGGCCCGGGGGACGTCCGCGCCTACGCGGAGGACCTCGTCGGGGCGTGGGCGTGGCGGTTCCGGTGGGACTGACCGGCCCGTCTGACACCGGTCCGCCGCGAGACGTGCCCTCACGCAAGCGCCGAACCGGTCGACAGCAGGGAGCCGCTGGAGGCGGTCGAGAGCCTGGAGGGGAGGTGCGCGAGACCGTGACGGCGGGGGGAGGACCAGCGGCTGGTCGTCACGGCGTCATCGTGCACCCTGACCACGTGTCCGACGACGTGTCCGCCGCCCCTCCGCCACCCGCACGTGGCTGGTCCCCGCACGTCCCGGCGGTGCTCGCCGCGCTGGCCCTGCTGCTCGGCCTGCAGCTGCTGGGCACCCTGCTCGTCGACCTCGTCGGCCTGCCCGTCCCGGGTGCCGTCGTCGGGCTGGTCGTGCTGCTGGTCGTCGGCGTCCGCTTCCCGGGGTTCGTGCGCCGGGCCGAACCGGCCGGCGAACCGTTGCTGAAGCACCTGCAGCTGCTGTTCGTCCCACCCGGGGTGGGGGCGCTGACGCAACTGTCGACCATCGTCGACTCCGCCGGTCCGCTGGCGCTGGCCGTCGTCGGCTCCTTCGCCGCCGCGCTGGTCGTCGCGGGCGTGGTGCTGCAGAAGCTGTTGCACCGCGAGGTGCTGTCGTGACCGCACTGGTCCACGCGCCGGGTTTCGGGCTGGCCCTGACGCTCGCCGCCTACCTGGGGGCGGGCGAGTTGCACCGCCGCCTGGGGCGCCCGGCGCTGCTGGCCCCCGTGCTCGTGGCGATGGTCGTGGTCTCGGTCGCCCTGGAACTGCTCGGCATCGGCTACGAGGAGTACCTGTCCTCGGTGTCGGTCCTGACGCTGCTGCTCGGGCCGGCCACGGTGGCGCTGGCGCTGCCCCTGCTGCGTTCGGGGCGTGCCCTGCTCGCCGACCGGCTCGCCGTGCTGGCCACCCTGCTCGTCACCGCAGTGGTCAGCGTGGCCGTCACGGTCGGTGCCCTCGTCGCGCTGGGCGCCGACGACGGCCTGGTCCTGACGACGCTGCCGCGCTCGGTGACCACCCCGGTCGCGCTGACGGTGGGGGAGACGATCGGCGCCAACACGACGCTGGCGGTCGTGCTCACCCTGGTCTCGGGTGTCCTGGGCGCCACGGTCGGGCCGTGGCTGCTGGACCGGGTGCGCGTGCGCGACCCCCGCGCCCGCGGCTTCGCGATCGGCATGGTCTCCCACGGGATCGGCACCTCGCGGGCGCTCGCGGAGTCGGACGTCGCCGGCGGGTGGTCGAGCGCGGCGATGGTGCTCAACGCGCTCGCGATGACGATCGCCCTGCCGGTGGTGGCGCAGGCGTTCTCCTGATCCCGTCAGCCGCGCCCCTCCCACCGGCCGGGCTGGTCACGGGCCCGTGCGGCCTGGGCGGACGTGTCAGTCCGTGGCCGGCGGAACGTCCTCGTGCGGTTCGGTCAGGCCCAGTTCCTCGCGTTCGTGCTCGACGCGCTGCTCCAGTTCGTCGTCGTTGGGTCGCGGCGGCATCTTGCCGTGCTCCTGCCGGTCCCTGGGAGCGGCGATCTCCGGTTCGATCACGTCGTCGAGGTTCGGCTCTCCGGATTGCTCGGTCATGTCTCGACGGTAGGTACCGGCGCGCCACGCCGCACCTCGCGCGCGGCGGCTGCGCGGTGGTTCTGCGGTGGGGGGCGGCGGGCGGTACCGTGACCGTCACCAAGATCGACGCAGCCGCTGCGTCACCGGTCAAGACACGGCCGGTGTTGAACGCTGTCCGCCGTGCCGCAACCGGGAGTCGGGTGCGCCACCACCGGGGCACCAGCGGTTGCGAGCGGGACGTCGTGGCGTCCCCTGACTCCCGGAGGTCCCGTGTCCGTCGGCCGTTCCCCCTTGCCCGCTCGTCGTTCCGTGCTGTTCGGCCTCGCCGCCGCCGGTTCCCTGGGACTGCTGTCGGCCTGCGGCGCCGGCTCCGAGGTCACCGGGGACGGGGCCGCGGGAGGTTGCGACATCGACGCGCCGGAGAGCGCGACGACCGTGAACGTGCTGGCCTACTCCAGCACCGCGACGGATCCCTTCTCCAAGGCCATGTCCGACGGGTGCACCACCGGCGAACTCGTGGTGAACCTTCCGCCGACCGACCTCGCCGGCCAGCACCAGCGTGCGGTCCAGAGCTTCTCGGGCTCGCAGGCCAGCTACGACATCGTCGAGACCTACGGCAGCATCCGGCCCCTGTACGCCGACCGCGGGTGGGTCGTGCAGCTCGACGACATGATCGCCGCCAACTCCGAGCGTTACGCCCTCGACGGCATCGACCCCACGCTCCTGGAGGCCGTCGCCTACGACGGCAAGCAGTACACGCTGCCCACCTTCTGGGGCGTGGCCGTCCTGGTCTACCGCAAGGACGTCCTGGAGCAGGTCGGCAAGGAGGTCCCGACGACGTTCGCCGAACTGCTCGACGTCGCCCGGGCGATCCAGGAGCAGACCGACATCTCCGCGCCGCTGGCCATCCCGTACAACCCCTCGGGCGACATCGCCAGCCAGTTCAACCAGGCCCTGCACTCCCTGGGCGGCAACCTGTTCGCCGACGGTCAGGCGACGCCGACGCTGGACACCGACCTGTCGGTGCGGGCCATCGAAGCCCTGGCCTCGTTGCTGCCCGTGATGAGCGACCAGGTGATGGGCTTCTCCTCCCCGGAGGTCATCACCCAGCTGCAGACCGGTCAGGCCGCGCTCGGGATGCTGATGTCCGGTCGCGTCGCCGACCTCACCGACCTCGACAAGAGCAAGTTCGCCGACCAGATCGCCTTCGCCGTCCCGCCGTCGGTCGACCCCGGTGGCCTGCCGATGACGTACCTGTCGGTCGACGGCTTCTCCATCGCGAAGAACTCCGCCGTGGACCCCGAGCTGCTGTTCCAGCTGACCTGCATCGGCACCGGCGAGGGCGCGGCCAAGGCCGCGTCCGAGGCGACGATCCCGGCCCGCACCGACATCGCCGACGCCGCCGACCTGCCGGTCAAGGACGCCGCGCTGGCGGCGTTGCCGGACGCCGAACCGCTGCCGCAGGTCCCGTACATGGCCGACGTCTACACCGCCCTCGGCGCGCCCATCGGTGCCGCGGTGACCGGTGGGACCACCCCGCAGGAGGGTGCGGCGGCCGCCCAGGCCGCGGCCGTGGCGGCCATCGCGGCCGCCGGGTACTGAGGGTGCGCTGAGGGTGCGCCGCAAGGACTTCCTCACCCTGGCCGGGCCGGCGGTGGTGCTCATGGCGGCGCTGCTGCTGGTGCCGCTGGTCACGACCGTGGTCTGGAGCTTCCAGAACGTCCCGGTGGGGCAGCCGGGGACGTTCAACGGGCTGGCGAACTACACCGAACTGCTGACCAGTCCGCGGTTCGGGAACGCCGCCGTGTTCACCGTCGGGTTCGCGCTCGTGGCCACGGTGCTGAAGGTGGCCCTCGGCTACGCGCTGGCGTTGCTGCTGGCGCGGGTGCGGCGGGGCCGCACCGTCCTGCTGGGGTTGCTGCTCGCGTCCTACATCGTGCCCTCGGTGGTCGGTGCGCTGGACTTCTCCTGGTTGTTCAACGACGTGTTCGGTGGCCCGGTCAACCGGCTCCTGGACGTGTTCGGGCTGCAGGTGAACTGGCTCGTGGAGACGTGGCCGGCGCGCACGCTCGTCGTGCTGCACGCGTTGTGGCACGAGGTCCCGTTCGTCGTCCTGGTGCTGCTGGCCGGGTTGCAGACCCTGCCGGCCGAACCGATGGAGGCCGCGAGCCTGGACGGCGCGAACTGGTGGCAGAAGCAGCGCTACCTGGTCGTGCCCGCGCTCGCGCCGGTGTTCTCCTTCGTGCTGCTGATCTCGGTGATGGACGGGCTGAAGGTGTTCGACGCGATCCGCATCATCACCCCCGCCGCCGAGCAGCTGGGCACCGAATCGCTCATGTCGTACGTCTACCAGGTGGCGCTCGGTGACAGCTTCCGGCTGGGCATGGGCAGCGCCGTCAACGTCCTGACGATGGTCGTGACGCTGGTGCTGCTGATCCCGTTCCTCCGCTCGACCTGGAAGGGGGCGCGGGCCCTGTGAGCACCAGTGCGCGTGCGGACCGGTTGTCGGTGCCGACTGGCCCCGGGTTCGCGGAGAACCAGCGGGCCCGGGCCGCGAAGGTCCGCCGGGAACGCCTGACCACGCTGGCGGTGACGGTCGTCGTGGCGGCCGTCGTGCTCGGCATGCTCATGCCGTTCGCGTGGGCCGGGCTGACGGCGGTCAAACCGTTCTGGGCGGCGTTCACCAACCCGCCCACCTGGTCGTTCACCCCGCAGTTCGACGCCTTCGGCGACCTGTGGCGGGGAACCCGCTTCGCGGAGATCCTGCTCAACACGCTGCTGGTGGCGGTGGCCGCGGTGCTGGTGATGCTGGTGGTCGGGGCGCCCGCGGCGTACGCGTTCGCCCGGTACGCCGGGATCATCGGCCCGGTCCTGCTGGTGCTGGCCGTGGTGCTGCGGACGGTGCCGCGTTTCGCGGTCGTCCTGCCGCTGTACGAGGCGGCCCGGGCGGTGGGGTTGTACGACACGAACATCGCGCTCGTCGCGGCGTTCGTGGCGGTCAACATGCCGTTCACGCTGCTGCTGCTCGTCGGGTTCTTCCGGGACATCCCCGAGGAGCTGGACGAGGCGGCGATGGTCGACGGCTGCAGCCGGCTGGGCGCCTTCCGCCGCGTCATCGTGCCCGTCATGGGTCCGGGGCTGGTGACGGCCGGGGTGTTCACCTTCCTCGTCGCGTTCCAGGAGTACCTCATCGCCCTGACGCTGACGCAGAACGACGCCGTCACGATCCCGGTGTTCATCGCCGCCCAGCGCGGGGCCGACGAGACGTCGACCTACCAGTTGCTCGCCGCGGCGAGCATCGCACTGGTGCTGCCGATCGCGTTCATCGCCGTCGCCGCGCGCAGGTACCTCGTGGCCGGCCTCGGCGGGGGAGCCGTCAAGGCCTGACTCCCGTTGCCCCACTGCCCCGCACAGCGACCGCTGTGCGGGGCAGTGGTCGTTGCGAGGGTGTTTCAGGGCTGGTGCTCAGGAACGGGTGTCCCTACAGTGCGCGACACCCCCTGACCGGAAGGACCCCCGTGCCCAAGCACCGCCGTCGGACGGCCGCTGCCCTGCTGGCCGCCACGACCCTCTGCCTCGCCCCCGCGGCGACGGCCGCCCCCACCCCGTCGGACGAACTCCCCGCCGTCGTCGGGCTCACCGTCACCGACGAGGCGCGGATGCTCGCCGCGGGGGAGACCACCTCGGTCGACCTCGTGCAGGCCTACCTCGACCGCATCGCCGCCTACGACGACGCCTACGCCGACCAGCCGGGGCTGCACGCGGTCATCACCGTCAGCCCGACGGCGCTGGAGAACGCCGCCCTGCTCGACGCCGAGCGGAAGGCCGGCATCAGCCGCGGTCCGCTGCACGGCGTCCCGGTGCTGGTGAAGGACAACTACGCCACCTACGACATGCCCACCTCGGCCGGCAGCGTCGCGCTGGCGACGTACCAGACCGACGACGACTCCGCGGCGGTGGAACGGCTGCGCGACGCGGGCGCGATCGTCCTCGGCAAGACGAACATGTCCGAGTTCGCCTGGCACGGGACGTTCACCCGCAGCTCGATCGCGGGGGACACGCACAACCCCTACGACCAGGACCTGAGTTCGTCCGGGTCCAGCGGCGGGACGGGCGCGGGCATCGCCGCGAGCTTCGCGGCCGCGGGCCTGGGCACCGACTCCTGCGGTTCGATCATCGGCCCGAGCGCGCACCAGAGCCTGGTGGGTTTCCGGCCGACGATGGGCGTCGTGCCGGTCGACGGCATCGTCCCGCTGTCGGTCCGGCAGGACGTGGCCGGGCCGATGACGACGAGCGTCACCGACGCGGCCCTGCTGGGCGCCGTCCTGGCCGGCGACGACTCCCTCGACGACGAGCTGTCGACGGAGGCGCTGCGGGGCAAGCGGGTCGGGTACTTCCACTGGGACTACTCGACGTCCACCGCCGACGGGCCCCGGCCGGGTACCGAGGAGGTCACGGGCCTGGTGGACCAGGCCGTCGCCGACCTCGCGGCGCAGGGCGCGCAGATCGTCGACGTGCCGTTCACCCGCGAGTTCGTCCAGCAGCAGCTGGCCAGCGGCGGCTGGATCGACATGCGCCCCAGCATCGACGCGTTCTTCGCCGCGACCCCGGCCCAGTGGCCCGCGGGCCTGGCCGAGCTCACCGCGCCGTACGACCGGCTGACGTTCTCCGACGTCGTGGCCGACGGCCGCTCGTCGCTGGAACCGGAGACGATCGAGTCCTGGCTGGCGCTGGAGGAGGTCCCCAACGCCGACTACGACGCGGCCGTCGCCGCGCAGGAGGCGGGCGAGCGGGCGATGGACGGGTTCTTCGCCCAGTACGACCTGGACGCGCTGGCGATGCCGACGTCGGAGGCGCCGGCGTCGCAGGACTGGGCGGGAACGACGTTCTGCGACGTCGGCGCGAACACGGGCATCCCGTCGATCTCGGTGCCGGCCGGTTTCACGTCGCAGGGTCTGCCGGTCGGGTTGGAACTGGCCGCACCGCGCGGCACCGACGCGACGATGCTCGGGATGGCCTACGCCTACGAGCAGGCCACCGGTCACCGCCGCGCCCCGGCGACCACACCGGAACTGCCGCGCAACGGCGCCCTGCCCCTGACCGTCGAGGAGGGCCCGCTCTCCTGAAACCCCTGCGGTGGGGGGGGGGGGGGGGGGGGGGGGGGGGGGGGGGGGGGGGGGGGGGGGGGGGGGGGGGGGGGGGGGGGGGGGGGGGGGGGGGGGGGGGGGGGGGGGGG
>NZ_JBJLSI010000051.1:0-27241 GCF_050871945.1 Kineococcus deserti
AGGTCGCCACGGCCACCAGGGCGATCCAGAAGACGATCGGGATGCGGACCCCGTTGCCGATCGGCAGCGTGTAGTTGAAGAACGCCCGCGCCGACTCGTACCCGGCCATGTCGCTGATCGTCGGGGACGACACCCCGCCGGTGATCACCTTCGTGACCCCCAGGTTCAGGCCGGTGAGCATGAAGAACGTCCCGAGCGTGATGATGAAGCTCGGCAACCCGGTCCGCACGAACAACCAGCCGTTGAACAACCCGACCGCCAGCGCGAACACCAGCGCCAGCAGCACCCCGACCCACACGTTCAGGTGCAGCTGGTAGGCCGTCGTCGCCGCCACCAGCGAAGCGGTGGTGACCGCCACACCGGCCGAGAGGTCGAACTCCCCACCGATCATCAGCAGCGCCACCGAGATGGCCATGATGCCGATGGTCGAGGAGGAGTACAGCACGGTCAGCAGGCTGGCCCCCGACCGCAGGGTCGGGGCCACCGCCAGGAAGAACGCGAAGAGCACGATCGCCCCGATCAGCGACCCGATCTCGGGCCGCGACAGGACGACCGACAACAACGGCCGCGTGTGGACGCGGTCGTCGGCCGAGGTGGCCGCCCCTCCCGCGTGCGTGGTGGGGGCGGTCCCGGTCGTCGCCGCCGGGTTCCCTCCGCTCTTGGTGCGAATCTCCATCGATCCAAGCCTCTCCTTCGAGTGCTCGATACCGGGCGGTGCCCGGTGGGCCCACCTGGGCCCGACCGGGTCAGCCGACCCGGGTGGGGAACGACAACTCGTCGACCAGCGTGTTGAGGTAGGTAAAGCTTGCGGTGGCGTCCTGCACCGGGCCTGCTCCCGGCGCCGGCTCCCCGGCCAGGACGGCGTCCTGTTCCAGGACGAACCAGCCGTCGTAGCCGACCTTCAGAAGGGAGTCGACGATGGTGCGCAGGTCGACGTCTCCGGTGCCGAGGGGGACGAAGAGCCCGTCGCGGCAGCCCTGGTGGAAAGAGATGTCGCCGTCGACGACCTGCCGGGCCACGGCCAGGTCGACGTCCTTCAGGTGCACGTGCGAGACCCGGGCTGCGTAGGTGCGGGCGAACTCGACCGGGTCGGTACCTCCGATGATCAGGTGGCCGGTGTCCAGGCAGAACGGCGTGTCGGTCTCCTGCACCACCCGGTCGACCTCGGCGGCGGTCTCGACCATCGTGCCGACGTGCGGGTGCAAAGCCGCCGTCACTCCGAGGTCCTCGGCCAGCTCGCGAGCTCGCGTCAGGTTGGTGTACAGAGTTTTCCACTGGCTGTCGTTCAGCACCGGCTTGGGGGCGTCGAACCCCTCCGCCCCGGTCGCGGCGGCCAGGACGATGGTGCCGGCGCCGGCGGCGGCGTACCCGTCGAGAATCTGCCGTACGCGCGGCAGCGGGTCACGGTCGGCGTCGTGCAGCACGACGTCGAGGAAGGAGCCGACGGCCTGCATGCCGTACTTGGCCAGAGTTTCGGCCTTCGCGGCAGGCTCGTCGGGCAGGAACCCAGGCGAGCCAAACTCGGTGGCGGTGTACCCGATGTGCTGCATTTCGGACAGCACCCGGGTCGGGTCGAGCTGGTGACCCCAGCCCGGGACGTCGAGAATCCCCCAGGAGATCGGTGCGGCCGAGATCCTGGCTCGCGAACGGGACTTTACGTCGACCACGTCGGTCGTCTCCTCACTCGCCGCGCAGGGCGGCGGTCGTGCCGGGTTCGGGCTGGACCTCGACCCAGCGCCGCTGCGCGTGGGACAGTTCGGCCGCGTCGAGCACGCGGGCCGACGCGACGGCGTCGTGGATGTTGGAGTGGTCGGTCTCGGCGCCGGTGTAGGCGGCGAGGAACTTGGCCGCCTCGATCACCTTGAGGTCGTCGTAGCCCATCGAGGTACCGGCCGCGGGCTGGAAGGTGGCAAAGTCGCCGAATCCCGGCGCCGCCATGATGGTGGTGTAACCCAGGTGCTGTCCAGCGTTTCCGAGGGCGAGCTGCAGTTCGTTCATTCGCTCGAAGTTCCAGCGCAGCGATCCCTTGGTCCCGTAGACCTCGAAGGCGTACTCGGCGCGGGGCCCGACCGCGACACGGGACGACTCCAGCGTGCCGACCGCGCCCGCGCCTTGCGCGTTGTCGGCAAAGCGCACCAGCAGCCCGGCGTAGTCCTCGTTCTCGACCGGGACCATGACGTCGGGGTTTCGCGGGTCGCGGCGTTCGGTGTGCACGACGCTGGTGACGGCGCTGACCTCGGCGACCGGGCCGACGACGTAGTGCATGAGGTCGGCCAGGTGCCCGAGCAGGTCACCCAGGACCCCGCTGCCGGAGGTCTCGCGGACGAAGCGCCAGGAGGAGGGGATCTGCGGGTCGGCGGAGTAGCCGGCGAAGAAGACGCCGCGGACGTTGGTGATACGGCCCAGGGTGCCGTCGGCGATGAGTTCCTTGGCGTGCTGGACCGCCGGAGCGTGCCGGTAGTTGAACCCGATGGAGGTGACCACACCGGCCGCGTCAGCGGCTTGGGCGACACGCTCGGTTTCGGAGCCGCTGCGACCTACCGGCTTTTCGATCCAGAACGCCTTGCCGGCCTTCGCGGCGGCGACGCCGATCTCCTCGTGTAGGAAGTTCGGCGCACAGATGGACACGACGTCGACGTCGGGGTTGTTTAGGACCTCGTGGTAGTCGGTGGTGACCGATCGGTACCCCAGGGTATCCACGGCGTACTCGTGCAGGGCGGTGTTCACGTCGGCGGCCTGAACGAGCTCGGGCACGATGCCCAGCTCGGGGTACAGGATCGGCAGGTTCCGGTAGGCGCGCGTGTGCAGCTTGCCCATCCAGCCGATGCTGACCAGGCCGACGCCGATGCGCCGGGGAGCGTTCTTCTCGCTCATAGTGAGGACTCCTGTAGCGGGTTGATCAAGACGTCGGTGTCAGCGGAGGTCGACAGGAACGGCGTGACGCTTGCGGGCCGATTCCTCGCACGCGTCGGCCAGGATCAGCGCACTGCGGCCGTCAGCGAAACCGGGGACACCGGTCGCCCCGGCGACACCGGCACCATCGGCCACGGCCGCGGAGACGAAGGCCTCCAGTTCGCGGTAGTACGCCTCGGCGTACCGCTCGAGGAAGAACTGCTGGTGCGGCTCCCCCGCTGCGGTCGAGGTGGCCGTCCAGGCGCGGACGACGGTGTCGCTGAGGTTGTCCACGGCCAGGCGGCCGTCGGGTCCGAACGCCTCCAGGCGCTGGTCGTAGCCGTAGGCGCTGTGCCGGCTGTTGGTGATGACGATTGACTCCCCTCCTGCTCCGGTCAACGTCACCACCGCCGCGTCGAAGTCGTCCAGTTCGGCGATCTCGGAACTGAAGTGGCGGTATCCGGTGGCCGACACCTCGACGATGTCGGGAACGAAGAACCGCGCCATGTCCAGGTCGTGGATGGTCATGTCGCGGAAGATGCCGCCGGAGGCGGCCAGGTACCCCCGAGGTGCCGGCGCGGGGTCCCGGCTGGTGATCGTCAACTGCTCCAGCCGGCCGATCTCACCGGCCGCCACGCGGGCATGGACAGCGGCGAAGTGAGGGTCGAAACGCCGATTGAAGCCCAGCATGACCGGACGCGCAGCGCCCTCGGCTTCGCCGCGCAGGCCCTCGACACGGGTGATATCCAGATCGATCGGCTTCTCGCACAGGACGGGCTTGCCGGCGCGCAGGGCGGCGCGCATGAGGTCGACGTGCGTGGGGGTGGAGGAGGCCACGATGACGGCGTCGACGTCGGCTGCCTCGATGCTCGCCTCAGGCTCAGAGCTGGCCCGGGCCCCGTGGCGAGCGGCCAGGTCCTGCGCGCTCTGCTCGAAGACGTCGCAGACGACCTGCAGCGTGGCGCGCGGGGAGCGGGCGATGCTCGCGGCGTGCACCTGGCCGATGCGGCCGGCGCCGATGAGGGCGATGCGCAGGGGTTCGGGGGTCACGGGACTCTCACTTCTTGGTCAAGGGGAAACTGCTTCAACGACTGTGTTGGAACCGCAAGGCTGAGTGATCGGGCGGGTCAGCCCTGTCCACCCTGGACGGTTTGGTCCCAGTCGATGACCGAGCCGGTGACCACACCGCTGCGGTCGGACAGCAGAAAGACGACCATTTCGGCCAGGTCATCGGGCCGGTTGATCTTACCCATCGGCACCGAGGCGTCGGCCTGCTCCAGCCAGTCATCGCCGGCGCCATGGCCGCTGCGCTGGATGGCGTCCTCGGCGGCGGTGGCGGTCCAGCCGATGTCCAGGCCGTTGATGCGGATGCGATCCCACCGGTGGGCGTGCGCGGCGTTACGCGTTGCACCGGCCAAGCCGGACTTGGCCGCCACGTAGGGAGCCAGGAAATCGTAGCCGCCCAGTTCGGAGATGGAGATGACGTTGACGATGGAACCGGGTGCACCGCGACCCTTCAGGTGCCGGATGGTGTCGGCCATGATGAACCAGGGCGACTTCAAGTTCACCGCAACGTGCTGGTCGAACAGCTCCGGGTCGGTGTCCAGCATGGTGCCGCGGCTGGTCAGGCCGGCGGCGTTGACGACGCAGTCGACCCGCCCAAAGGCGGTGATGGTGTCGGCGACGCTGGCGCGGGCTTGCGCTACGTCGGTGAGGTCGGTGCGCAGGAACAGGTTCTTCACGCCGTGCTCGTCGAGTGCGGCGGTGACCTCGCGCGCGGCCCGCTCGTTGCGCCCGGTCAGGACAACGGCCTCGGCCCCTGCCGCGCCGGCCGCCAGCGAGATCGCGGCGCCCACACCTGAGGAACCGCCGCTGACCAGGACGACCTTGCCCGCCAGCATCGGCGCCGCGAGGCGCTCCCCGGGCCAGCGCGTGGCGAACCGGTCACCCGGCCCGCCGGCTTCACCCGACATGAGAGGCCAGCACCTGGTTGGCCACGGTCAGGACCCGGTCGCGGATGCGCTCGGGGGACAGGCCGTGCTTGTTGAGCATGTAGGCGTTGTCCGCCGACTCCCCCCAGGTGTCGGCCAGGCCGATCCGCTCGATGCGGGCCGCGGGCCCGGTGGCGGTCAGCGTCTCGGCGACCAGCCCGCCGAGCCCACCCAGCACCGAGTGCTCCTCCACAGTCACGACCAGGTCATGGCCGCCCACCGCGGCGCGCAACCCATCAGCATCCAGTGGCTTGATGCTGGGCACGTGCACGAGCGTGGGGTTCAGCCCGGCGGTGGCCAGCAGGTCGGCCGCCTCCACGACGCGGGACAGCTGGGTACCGGTGGTCACCAGGGCCACCCCGGCCCCCTCGCGCAGCACCCGGACCTTGCCGACCTCGAAGGTGTAGTCGGCGCCGAAGATGTCGGGCACCGGGTCACGGGCCAGGCGCAGGTACACCGGTCCGTCGTAGGCGTTGGCCCACTCCATCATCGCCAGCAGCTCGGTGTTGTCACCGGGGGCCAGGACGGTCATGTCCGGCATGGCTCGCATGATCGCGATGTCCTGCACGTCCAGGTGGGTCTTGCCGACCGCCCCGATGAGCAGTCCGGAGTAGGAACCGGCGAGCTTGACGTTGGCGCCGGTCTGGGCCACCAGCATGCGGATCTGATCGGCGGCGCGGTGGGTCAAGAAGACCGCGAACGTGGAGGTCCACGGCACCTGACCGATCGAGGCCAGCCCAGCGGCGACACCGACCATGTTCTGCTCGGCGATGCCCATCTGGAAGAAGCGCTCGGGGTGGGCCTTGGCGAACTTGTCGACCTTGGTCGAGTTGGCCAGGTCCCCGTCCAGGACGACGATGCGCGGGTCCTTGGCACCCTGGTCGACCAGGGCCTGTCCCCACACGTCACGCATGGCCTTCATGAGGTCGCTCCCGTCTCGTGCGCCACGAGTTCGTTCTCGTGTTCTCCGTCAATGTCTCCGTCGATGTCAGCATCGATGTCAGCGTCGATGTCAGCGTGGATGTCGCTGTCGAGTTCGCGCCGGGCCTGCTCGAGGTCTTCGGCGGTGGGCACGATGCTGTGCCAGGTGTGGGTGCCCTCGGCCAGAGAAAGGCCCTTGCCCTTCACGGTCTGGGCGATGATCACCGTGGGCCGGCCTTCGCGGTCACCGGCGCGCCCCAGCTTCAGGGCGTTGCGGATCTGGCCGTAGTCGTGGCCGTCGATCTCCAGGACCCGCCAGCCGAAGGCGTGGAAGACCGCGGCGACGTCCAGGCCGGCCCACGGGTCGCGGCGGTCGCCGCGGTCGGTCCCGGCGGTCCGGTCATCGGAGGGCAGGCCGTACTGCTGCAGGCCGTTGCGGTCCAGGATGGCGGTGAGGTTGGTCAGTCGGTAGCGGGTGGCCACCTGCGCGGCCTCCCACACCTGCCCCTCCTGGATCTCCCCGTCGCCGAGCATGACGAAGGTGTGGAAGTCCTGGCCGGTGCGGCGGGCACCCAACGCCGCGCCCACCCCGAAGGACAGCCCCTGCCCCAGCGAGCCGGTGCTGGCGTCCAGGCCCGGCAGCTTGGTGACGTCGGGGTGCCCCTGCAGGCGCGAACCGCCCTTGTCGAAGGTGGGCAGCTCCTCGACCGGGAAGAAGCCTCGCATCGCCAGCACGGCGTACAGGCCGATGGCGGCGTGGCCCTTGGACAGCACGAACCGGTCCCGGTCGGCCCAGTCGGGCTCCTCGGTGCGGATGCGCAGTTCCTCGAAGTAGAGGGTGACGAGCACGTCCATCATGGACAGCGGCCCGCCGATGTGACCGGCCTTGCTGCCGGTCACGGTCTTGATCACGTGCCAGCGGGCCTGGCGCGCCAAGGCGGCCAACTGCTCATCACTGGTGCTCGCGCTCACGGTTTCAGTGGTCCTGACGGCGTTGTCGAGTGTCACGGTTCACTCACCTGGGTCGAAGGGAGCGGCTCGACACAGAGCCTCTCGATGCGGCGAAGCTATCAGCAATCGGCCAACGCGTCCACGGTGCGAGAGAAGTTGCCGCGACGGTGTGCGGCCTGCCCGCCACCCCGCCATCCTCAGACTCGAAACTCGTCGTCGGTCCTGTGATCAGCGATGCGATCGCCAGGCACCGCCACGCGCCGGCGCGGAGCGATCTTCTATCCCGCTTTGTGGACAACGTGTCCGTCTCTCGATAACCTCGCCGTGTACCGCCACCGGAGCCGGACCGGCTCCACCGTCTGATGGAAGGGCGACGACGCCACGATGAGCACTCCGCAGATCCTCCGCAGCGGCGAGTGGTCGCAGATCACCCCGGCCCAGGCCGGCTGGACCTACGTCACCTTCGAGGTCCTCACCCTGCCGGCCGGATCGAGCCGGGAACTGGCTGCCGATGGCTCCGAGCGGGCGTTCGTGCCGCTGTCGGGCCGGGCCCGGGCCAAGGCCGAGGGCTCGGAGTGGACCTTCGGTGGCCGCGCCTCGGTCTTCGACGGGCTGGGGCACTGCCTGTACCTGCCGCGCGAGACCGCCGTGACCATCACCGCCGAGACGGACTTGGAGATCGCGGTGGCCGCGGCCCCAGCGACCCAGCGGTTCGAGCCGGTCCTGGTCACTCCCGACGACATCGACATCGAGCTGCGCGGCGGCGGCAACGCCTCGCGCCAGGTCGGCAGCCTGATGCTGCCCGGCTTCCCCGCCGACCGCCTGCACGTCATCGAGGTGTGGACGCCCGGGGGGAACTGGTCCAGCTACCCGCCGCACAAGCACGAGCACGACGAAGACGGCGAGGCCTCGCTGGAGGAGACCTACTACTACCGGCTGCGCGACCCCGAGAACGGCTGGGCGCTGCAGCGCGTCTACAGCCCTGAGCGTGGATTCGAGCTGAGCGAGCCGGTCCGCGACGGGGACATCACCCTCATCCCCTGGGGTTTCCACACCACCGTCGCCGCGCACGGGCACGACCTGTACTACCTGAACATCCTGGCCGGCCCCGCCCCCCAGCGCACCCTGCAGGCACGCGAGGACGCTCACCTGTCCTCGGCCCGTGAGGCCTGGCAGGAAGCCGGCATCGACTCCCGGCTGCCGTTCATCCCGCGCTACCCCGCAGTCGACTGACACACAGCCCGGGCGACTGCGCGATGAGCTGACCCGCACCACGGACCAACCGGCGACCTCCCAACCGGTCCACCCTCCTAAACTCACTTCGCAAGAACCTTCATCGAGGAAGGACCCATCGTGGAACGCAAGGCGACCACCACTGAACGACTGACCGTGGGCCAGGCTCTCGTGCAGTTCCTCGCCGTCCAGCACGTCGAGCGCGACGGTATCGAGCAGCCGTTCTTCGGCGGCGCCGTCGGCATCTTCGGCCACGGCAACGTCGCGGGCCTGGGTCAGGCCCTGCTGCAGTACCGCAAGGACTTCCGGCTCTACCAGGCCCGCCACGAACAGGGCGGGGTCCACATGGCCACCGGCTACGCCAAGATGCGCAACCGCCTGGGCGCGCTGGCCGTCTCGACCTCCATCGGCCCGGGCGCAAGCAACATGGTCACCGGCGCGGCCACCGCCACGGTGAACCACCTGCCGGTGCTGTGCCTGCCCAGCGACACCTTCGCCACCCGCCGTTCCGGCGCGGTTCTGCAGCAGCAGGAGTACGCCTACTCCGGCGACCTCACTTCCAACGACTCCTTCCGCGCCGTCTCGGCCTTCTTCGACCGGGTCTCCCGTCCCGAGCAGCTGCCCTCGGCGCTGCTGGAGGCCATGCGCGTGCTGACCAGCCCGGCGCAGGTCGGGGCGGTCACTCTGGCCCTGCCGCAGGACGTGCAGGCCGAGGCCTTCGATTTCCCGACCAGGTTGTTCCGCCCGCGCACCTGGTACGTTCCGCGCGCCCGGGCCGACGTGGCCGCCCTGCGTCGCGCCGCCCAGGTCATCGCCGCCGCCCAGCGCCCGGTGATCATCGCCGGTGGCGGGGTCATCTACTCCGAGGCCAGCGCAGCGCTGGACGCCTTCGCCCGGTCCACCGGCATCCCGGTCGGGGTGACCCAGGCCGGCAAGGCCAGCCTGCCGTTCGATCACCCGCAGATGGTCAATGCTTTGGGCGCCAGCGGCTCGCAGTACGCCAACAAGCTGGCCAACGAGGCCGACGTGGTCATCGGCATCGGCACCCGGTACACCGACTTCACCACCGCCTCGAACACTCTGTTCCGCAACCCCGACGTGCAGTTCGTCAACCTCAACGTCGCCGAGATCGACGCGTACAAGGAAGCCGGGCTCGCCCTGGTCGGCGACGCAAAGGTGACCCTGGAAGAGCTCACCGAACTGCTCTCGGAGTACTCGGTCCCGGCCGGCTACCGCGCCGAGGCCGAGCAGGCCGCCGCCGACTGGCGCGGCGAGGTCGACCGCATCGTCGAGGTCACCGGCGGGCCGACCCTGTCCCAGGCCGAGGTCATGGGCATCGTCAACGCCCAGGCCGACCAGCGCTCGGTGGTGGTCAACGCCGCCGGCAGCATGCCCGGTGACCTGCACCGCCTGTGGCGCCCGGGCACGCCCAAGGGCTACGACCTGGAGTACGGCAACTCCTGCATGGGATATGAGATCGCCGGGGCGCTGGGCGCCAAGATGGGCGACCCGAGCCGGGACGTGTACTGCTTCATCGGGGACGGCACCTACCTGATGGCCCACCAGGAACTGCTGACCGCGGTTCAGGAGCACCTCAAGCTCACCGTCCTGGTCGTGGACAACCAGGGCTACGGCTCCATCGCGGCGCTGTCGGAGTCGCGCGGGTCGCAGGGCTTCGCCTGCCGCTTCGAGTACCGCGGCGCCGACGGGCAGCTGTCCGGGGACCGGCTGCCGGTCGACCTGGCCGCCAACGCCGCCAGCTACGGCGCCACCGTCTTCGAGGCCAGCACGGCCGAGGAGCTGCGGCAGGCGCTGGCCAAGTCCGCCGAAGTGGAGAACACCGTGGTCATCTACGTCAAGGTCGATGAGCAGGGCCGCTTCGGCGGCTCCGGAGCGTGGTGGGACGTGCCGGTCCCGCAGGTGGCCACCGAGGAGTCCACCATCGCCGCCCACGCCGAGTACGAGCGTGAGGCCGCATCGCAGGGGCTGTACCTGTGAGCGCCGCGACCTCCGCCCAGGCGCCGGTGAGCACTTCCTCCCCGGCGCAGGCCGAGCGCGAGGCCGCGCTGCTGGGCTCGGTCCCGCGCGGACTGCTGATCGGCGGCCAGTGGCTCGATGGCACCGGCGGGCGCACCATCGAGGTCGAAGATCCCTCCACCGGTGCGGTCCTGGCCCACGTCGCCGATGCCACCGTGGACGATGCCGGGGCGGCCCTGGACGCCGCGGTCGCCGCCCAGGACGACTGGCGACGCACCCCGGCCCGGCAACGGGCCGAGATTCTGCGGCGCGCCTTCGAGCTGGTCACCGCCCGCGCCGACGACTTCGCCCTGCTGATGACGCTGGAGATGGGCAAGCCGCTGGCCGAGGCCCGCGGTGAGGTCGCCTACGGCGCGGAGTTCTTGCGCTGGTTCTCCGAAGAGGCCCCGCGCATCTCCGGGCGCTACTCCGAAAACCCCGTCGGCGGCAGCCGGTTGCTGACCATGAAGCAGCCGGTTGGCCCGTGCCTGATGATCACCCCGTGGAACTTCCCGCTGGCCATGGGCACCCGCAAGGTCGCCCCGGCCGTCGCGGCCGGATGCACCATGGTCGTCAAACCGGCTACGGCCACCCCGCTGACCATGCTGTTGTTCGCCCAGACGATGGCCGAGGCCGGCCTGCCCGACGGGGTACTCAACGTCGTGACCTCCTCCACCACGGGCAAGGTGATGGCTCCGCTCATCGCCGACCCCCGGCTGCGCAAGCTGACCTTCACCGGCTCCACTCCGGTCGGGCAGCGTCTGGTCGAGCAGTCCGCCCAGCAACTGCTGCGGGTCTCCATGGAACTGGGCGGCAACGCCCCGTTCCTGGTCTTCGACGACGCCGACCTGGACAAGGCCGTCGAGGGGGCGGTCGCAGCCAAGATGCGCAACACCGGCGAGGCCTGCACGGCCGCCAACCGGTTCTACGTCCAGCGCGGTGTGGCTGAGGACTTCACCCGCGCCTTCGCCGAGCGCATGGGCTCCCTGGTCGTCGGACGCGGCACCCAGGACGGTGTGCAGGTCGGTCCGCTCATCGACGCCGGCGCCCGCACCGATGTCGCCGCGCGGGTCTCCGAGGCCGTCGAAGCCGGTGCCACCGTCGTCACCGGGGGCCAGAGCGTGGGCGAGCGGGGCTACTTCTACGCCCCGACCGTGGTCACCGACGTCGACCCCTCGGCCCGGCTGCTGACCGAGGAGACCTTCGGCCCGGTCGCCCCGGTCGTCGTCTTCGACGACGAAGCCGAAGGCATCGCCTTGGCCAACCGCACCGAGTACGGCCTGATCGCCTACGCCTTCACCCAGGGCCTGGACCGCGGTCTGCGGGTGGCCGAGGCCCTGGAGACCGGGATGGTCGGCCTAAACGCCGGCGTCATCTCCAACGCCGCGGCGCCCTTCGGTGGCATCAAGGCCAGCGGCTTCGGCCGCGAAGGCGGCTTTGAGGGCATCGAGGAGTACCTGGAGACCAAGTATGTGGGCATCGCCCACTGACTGAGCCGAACTCACGCACCGAGCCGCATTAAGTCGCACCGGGCTGGAACGACACCGGCTGTGGGGCGCCGATCACGGCGCCCCACAGTGGGAGGGACAACAAAGGCCATGACCATCAAGGGGGCCACGGTGAACACGATGGACTTCGCCGTCGAAACCCTGGGCCCGTGCACCGTCGACTCTCCGCTGGCCCCGCGGCTGGAACTGCGAGGCACCACCCAGCACACCGTCTCCGAGACCGACCGGGTCCTGTTCGACGACACCGTGTCCAAGATCCTCCAGCGCACGCCGGTGACCGGCCAGGACGGCGAGCCCGCCGACCTGCCCAGCCTGGAGGCCACCGGACCGCGCAGGAAGATCTTCTTCGACCCCGCCAAGACCCGCGTCGGGATCGTCACCTGCGGTGGCCTGTGCCCGGGCATCAACAACGTCATCCGCGGCCTGGTCTCGGAGTTGACCAACCACTACGGCGTGCGGCGGATCTATGGCTTCAAGAACGGCTACCAGGGTTTCGTCCCGCGCTACGGCCACGACGTCATTGACCTCACCCCGCAGGCCGTGGAGGACATCGACGGCGAGGGCGGCACCATCCTGGGGTCCTCGCGCGGTCAGCAGGACGCCTGCGAGATCGTGGACTGCCTGGAGCGGATGGGCATCGGCATCCTGTTCGTCATCGGTGGTGACGGGTCGATGCGCGGGGCGCAGAAGATCTCCGCCGAGATCAAGGTCCGCGACCTGAAGACCGCGGTCGTCGGGATCCCCAAGACCATCGACAACGACATCCCGTTTATCGACCAGAGCTTCGGCTTCCAGTCGGCGTTCAGCGAGGCGACCCGCTCGATCCGCTCGGCCAAGGTCGAGGCCCGCTCGGCCCCCAACGGGGTCAGCATCGTCAAGCTCATGGGCCGGCACTCCGGTTTCATCGCCTGCTACGCGGCGCTGGCGCAAAACGATGCCGACTTCGTGCTGGTCCCCGAGGTCCCCTTCACCCTTGAGGGACCAGGTGGCCTGCTGCACCACCTGCGCGCCAAGGTCGCCGACCAGGGCCACGCGCTGGTGGTGGTGGCCGAAGGCGCCGGGCAGGAACTGTTCGATGATCGGGACGGCGGCGCCACCGACGCCTCGGGCAACAAGAAGCTGCACGACGTCGGGCGATTGCTGCGGCAGGCGGTCACCGAGGACTTCGCCGCGCACGGTCTTGAGCTCAACCTGCGCTACATCGACCCCAGCTACGTCATCCGTAGTGTTCCGGCCAACCCCTACGACAGCGTCCTGTGCGCACGGTTGGCGCACGCCGCCGTCCACGCGGCGATGGCCGGCCGGACGAACATGGTCGTGGGCCGCTGGCGCCGCCGGTTCGTGCACATCCCGATCGCGCTGGCCGTCTCGGCCCGCAACCAGGTCGACCCGCACGGGGACCTGTGGTGGTCGGTCCTGGAAGCCACCGGGCAGCCCCTGTCGCTGGGCCAGGTCCAGGCACCCGAACCGCAGTCCTACAGTCCGCAGTGAGGGAGAACATCGTGCTCGAATCGCCCTCAGTCCCCCTTGATCCAGCCGCCTCACCGCGTAGTGTCCGCTACGTGAGAACATCGGCCGATGAGCCCGCCCGCGAACAGCCCGGGCGCGAACAGGCAGGCCTGGACCTGCTGACCAAGGTGGGCACGGTCCTGGACGTGCTGATCGCCGGCGGCGAGGTCTCGGCCACCGACATCGCCGCCTCCACCGGGCAGCCGGTCAGTTCCACCTACCGTTTGCTGACCAACCTGCAGGGCATCGGCCTGGTCGAACCGGCCTCCCAACGGGGACTGTTCCGCCTGGGGCTGGACTGCCTGCGCATCGGCGCAGCCGTGGAGTCCCACCTGGACGTGCGCGCCGCCGCCCTGCCCGAGCTGCGCTGGCTGTGCGACACGACCGGCGCGACGGCTTTCTTGTGCCTGCGCCGAGCCGAGCAGGCCGTCTGCATCGAACGCATCGAAGGACCCGACGTGCGGTGGCTGGCCATGCGCCTGGGCGACTCCCTGCCGCTGTACCTGGGCGGTGCCCCGCTGGCGCTGCTGGCCCACATGCCCACCGCCGAACGCGACGTGCTGGTCACCCGCTTCGCCGAGCAGGACCCCCAGATCACCGTCGGCCGGCTGCGCGCCCGGATCAGCGAGACCCGCCGCCGCGGTTACGCCGTCTCCGACCAGGACGTCACCGTGGGGGTGGCCGCCCTGGGCGCCCCAATCTTCAACCACCGCGGCGAGATCGAGGCGGCGGTCTCGATCAGCGGCCTGCGCGAGGTCCTGCTGGCCGACGACCAGCCGCGGGAGGCCCTGCTGCACGCCGCCCACCGCATCAGCACCGCCCTTGGCTGGTACGGGGGCCGCCAGGGGAGCCAGGATGCCTGAACCGGCCCGCCGTCCCGCGCCGATGAAGCTGCTGGGCAACGCCCAACAGGTCATCTCCTTGCTGGCCGCCCACGGTTCGGCCTCACCGGCGGAGATCGCTGAGCAGCTGGGCATGCCGCGCTCCAGCGTCTACCGGCTCATCGACGGCCTGGCGGCCATCAACCTGGTTCAGATCGACGAGGACGGCCAGGCCCATCTGCACCTGAAGTGGCTGCACCTGGCCGATGCGGCCCGCGATGCGATGAGTGAGTGGTCCAACGCCCGCGACGTGCTGATCGAGCTGTCGGAGGCCACCGGGCAGACGGCCTTCTTGAGCCTGCCGCGCGGCGATGAGGCCATCTGCGTCGACTGGAGCCCCGGCCGCGGCATCGGTGTCCTCATCCTGCGACCCGGCGGCTCCCTGCCGCTGCACGCCGGCGGCGCCGGCCGCACGGTGCTGTCCTTCGGCATCGACGACGTCGCCGCCGCCCTGGCCCGCACCGAACGCCGCCGGCTGACGCCGTGGACCATGACCACCGAAGCCGAACTGCTGGCCGACGTGACCACCAACCGCCGGCAAGGATTCGTCCACTCCGACCAGGACGTCACCGTCGGCATCGGCGCCGTCGCAGTTCCGCTGACCGACGATCACGGCCAGCTGCTCGGATGCCTGTCGCTGGCCGGCCTGGCCACCGACATCACCGCCCGCCGCCAGGAGCTGGTCCAGGCCTTGCGCGAGGCCGCCCCCCGCACCCTGAGCAGCGCTCCCCCGGCAATCCCGATCGCCTCGCCGGCCTCGCCGGCCTCGTCGATGTCCATTCCGCCGACGGCGTCTCCGTCCCGAACCGGACGGCAGGAACGATGAACACACCACAATTGGTCGCCACCTGCTGGACGACCTCGGGAACCACCCGCCCGCTGGATGCCTCCGAGGTCTCGCCCCACTCCGCGTTCGAGCGGATCGACGCCGTCGCGCGCGGCGGCTGGGTCGGGCTGGGCTTCGCCCACGAAGACCTCGAACTCATCCAGCGCACGACCGGCTTTGCCGCGGTCGCCGACTACGCCCGCTCGCACGGCCTGACGCACGTCGAGGTCGAGCTGGCCACCGACTGGTGGCTGGAGGAGGCCGCGTGGCGGCCGAAGTGGTCGATGCTGCTGGAGGCCGCCGAGGCCTTCGGTGCCCCGGTCATCAAGGCCGGCACCGCGTTCAGCAGCCCCTGGTCGGACCTGTCCGGGTTGGTGCAGCCCCTGCGCCAGCTGGCGATTGAGGCCGCCGACCGGGGAACCCGGGTAGCCCTTGAACCCCTGCCCTTTTCCATGGTGGGCTCGGTCCCGGCCGCGGCCGACCTGGTGCGCCAGATCGACCACGCCGCCGCCGGGCTCGCCGTCGACTTCTGGCACGTCTTCCGGGCCGGCACATCGCTGGAGGAACTGGCCAAGAGCATCACCGTCGAGCAGATCTTCCAGGTTGAGTTGAACGATGCCGACGCCGAACCGATCGGTGACCTGTTCGAGGACACCCGCGACCGTCGCCGGTACTGCGGCGAGGGAGTCCAAGACGTTCCAGGTTTCATCCGGACCCTGTCCGACCTAGGATTCAACGGACCGTGGGGCGTGGAGATCCTCTCCGACGAACACCGTCGCAACGGCCTGGTGCGCGGCCTTGAGCGCGCCAAATCCACCACGCTCGCCAGCTTTCAAACGGCCTCCACACGCTGACATCACCGCATCGACCATGCGGGCCCGCCCTGACACCGCAGCCCACGCGGAGTGAGGGTTGACAGGCCGAGAACGAAGGAGTTCCTCTTGACGTCATCCATCAGCAAGGACAGCAGGAATACGACGCTGCCGCCCTTGACTCCTGGACCGCACCGCAAACGCATCGGGCTCATCTCCGTGGTGGCCTGCTTCGGTGGGTTGCTGTTCGGGTACGACACCGGCGTCAGCAACGGCGCGGAAACCGCCATGCAGGCAGAACTGGGCCTGTCCGACCTTCGCCTGGGCATCGTGATCAGCGCTCTGGTCTTCGCCGCCGCCTTCGGGGCACTGCTCGGTGGGCGACTCTCAGACGCCTGGGGACGGCGCCCCACCATCACCGCCATGGCGGTCCTGTTCTTCCTGGGCACCACCCTGGTCGTCCTCTCCCCCGGCTTCGGGGTGCTGGTCACCGGGCGCGTCATGCTGGGGCTGGCCGTTGGCGCCGCCTCGACCGTCGTTCCGGTGTACCTGGCCGAGCTTGCCCCGTATGAGATCCGGGGGTCGATCACCGGCCGCAACGAACTGGCCATCGTCATCGGCCAGCTCGCCGCCTTCGTCGTCAACGCAATCCTCGGCACCACGCTGGGCCACCTCGATGGCGTGTGGCGCATCATGTTCTCCGTCTGCGCACTACCGGCCATCGCGTTGTTCTTCGGCATGCTGCGGATGCCCGAATCTCCCCGCTGGCTAGTCGAGCACGGCCACCACAGCCGCGCCCTCGACGTGCTGAAGACGGTGCGGTCGCACAAGCGGGCGCAGGCCGAGATCGACGAGGTTCAGGAACTGGCCGTCGAGGACGAGGCGGTGGTCACCGAGAACGCGATCTGGCGCAACAAGTGGTTCCTGCGCATCGTGCTGGTGGGCATCGGCGTGGCGATGGCGCAGCAGCTGACCGGAATCAACTCGATCATGTACTACGGGCAGCGGGTGCTCATCGAGGCCGGCTTCACCGCCAATGCAGCTCTGGTGGCCAACATCGCCTCCGGCGTCTTCTCCGTCCTGGGTGGCTTCATCGCGCTGCGCAACATGGACCGGCTCGACCGCCGTACCACCTTCGCGATCGGACTCACACTCACCACCACCTGCCACCTGCTCATCGGGATCGCCTCGATCGCGCTGCCGGTGGGCAACGCTGCACGGCCCTACGTCCTGCTCCTCCTCATCGTGGCGTTCGTGTTCTCCATGCAGTCCTTCCTCAACGTCGCGGTGTGGGTCTGGCTGGCCGAGATCTTCCCGCTGCGCGTCCGCGGACTGGCCATCGGCATCTCGGTGTTCTTCGGCTGGATGACCAACGCCGTGCTCGCCTTGTTCTTCCCGTCCCTGGTGGCCGCCATCGGTATCACCGGCGTGTTCTTCGTCTTCGCCGGCGTCGGTGCCCTGGCCCTGGCCTTCGTCGTCACCCAGGTGCCCGAGACGCGCGGCATCTCCTTGGAAAAGCTGGACGAGGGCGTCACCACTGGCGCGGTCTATGGGTTCTCCAAGGTGCCCTTCGCCTCGTCCAGGCGGCCCTCGTGATGGCGAGCGGGCTGCAGCCGGTCTAGAAGCGCCGCGGCACACGCCGCTGACCCAGGGATGCGCGTGTTACGCCATCGGTCTTCACTGTCACCGTCACTGCCGCCGTCGCTGAGAGGATTCCCGCCGTGAGCAGCTTCCCTGTCCATCGAATTGCCGTCCTGCCCGGTGACGGCATCGGCACCGAAGTGATCCCCGCCGGCCAGCGCGTTCTGGACGCCGCGGCCCAGCGACATGAGTTCTCCCTGACCTGGCAGGAGCACTCCTGGGGCAGCGCGCACTACCGCAGGTACGGCCGCATGATGCCCACCGACGCACTGGACACGCTGCGCGACAGCGATGCCATCTACCTCGGCGCCGTCGGCAGCCCCGACATCGACGACGTCCAGACGCTGTGGGGCATGCTCATCCCCATCCGCCGCGAGTTCGACCAGTACGTCAACCTGCGACCCATCCGCTCCCTGCCCGGCGTGGAGGCACCGCTGCGCCGCAGTGAAGGCATCGATGTAGTCGTGGTGCGAGAGAACACCGAAGGTGAGTACTCCGACGTCGGCGGCCGCAGCTACCGGGGAACGGAGCACGAGGCGGCCTATCAGCAGGCCGTCTTCACCCGCCGCGGTGTGCGCCGCGTCGCCCAGTACGCCGCCGACTTGGCCGTCCGGCGCGCTGGGCGGCTGGTCTCGGCCACCAAGTCCAACGGCATCATCCACACGATGCCCTTCTGGGACGAGGTTGTGCGCGAGACCGTCGCTCAGACGCCGGGCCTGGCGCTGGAGAGTGTCCTCATCGACGCTCTGGCGGCCCGACTGGTGATGCGTCCGCAGTCCCTCGACGTCGTAGTGGCCTCGAACCTGTTCGGTGACATCTTGTCCGACCTGGCCGCCGCCACCGTCGGGTCCATCGGCATCGCCCCCAGCGCCAACCTCAACCCCGAGCACCGCTTCCCCTCCCTGTTCGAACCGGTGCACGGCTCGGCACCCGACATCGCCGGCACCGGGCTGGCCAATCCGGTGGGTGCCATCTGGGCGGGAGCCATGATGCTGGATCACCTCGGGCACGCCGCAGCAGCCGACACCGTGATCAACGCCTTCACGGCGGTCCTGGGCACAGGAATGGCAACGCCTGACCTGGGTGGTAACTGCAGCACCACCCAATTCGCCGACGCGGTCATCGCCGAAATCTCCCGCTGAGGCGAGGCATCCGGCCGGCGCTGAGGCCACCGCCAACAGGCCGGCACCGCCGGGGTTGTTGATCGCGGCCTAACCGGCTGCTGCAGTACCGCCGCCGTCGCGTCATCGGCACGGCACCACCGACTGGCCTCAACACCCCAAGCGCAGCCCCATCCAAGGAGAACCGTCGTGAAAGCCGTCGTCGTCCACGCCCCTGGAGACCTGCGCGTCGAGGAAGTCCCCGAACCCGCCGTCCCCGCCGACGGCGTCCTGGTCCGGATCATCTACGGCGGGATCTGCGGGTCGGACCTGCACTACGCCAAGGACGCCCGCAACGGGCCCTACACCGTCACCGAACCGCTGACGCTGGGCCACGAGGTGGTCGGTGTCGTCGAACGCGTCGCCGAGGGGGTCCAGGCGCCGCCGGTCGGAACCCGCGTCGCGGTCCACCCCGCCACCCCGACGGCGCCGGCCGGCCAGTCCGAACCCACCGGACTGCACCTGCGCAAGGGCGGCACCTACCTGGGCAGCGCCTCCACCCAGCCGCACACCCAGGGTGGGCTGACCGGGCTGCTGCCGGTCACCGCCGGTCAGCTGCGGCCGCTGCCGGACGGCCTGCCGCTGCGCAGGGCCGTGCTGGCCGAACCGCTGGCCGTGGCCCTGCACGGCATCGCCCGGCTCGGGTCGCGGGTCCAGGGGGCGCGGGCACTGGTCAGCGGCGCCGGGCCGATCGGGGCGCTGGCCGTCGCCGCGCTCAAGCACGCCGGGGCCGCGCACGTCACGGCCGCCGACCTGCAGACCCTGCCGCTGCAGGTCGCCGGGAAGGTCGGCGCCGACACGCTGATCCACCTGAGCGCCGGCGAGAGCGTGCCCGAGGAGGCGTTCGACGTCGTCGTCGAGGCGGCCGGGGTGCTGGCCTCGCTGCGGACCGCGATCCGCGCCGTCCGCCCGGGTGGGGCGATCCTGCAGCTGGGGATCCTGCCGGCCGGGGACCTGCCGGTGCCGCTGGCCGACATCGTCGCCCGCGAGATCGCGCTGTTTGGGACGCAGCGCTTTGACATCGAACTCGACGTGGCCGTGCAGCTCCTAGCCGCCGACGAGACGCTGGCGGCCGTCGTGACCGACGTCTTCGACATCAACGACGCGCAGGAGGCCTTCGCCCGGGCAGCGGACTCGTCGAAGTCGTCCAAGACCGTGATACGCGTTTCGGCGGACCCGGAAGCGTTGTGACCAGGTCGGTCGTGAGCGTCCAGGAGTAACCAGGCCGGTAGACCAAGCCGGTCGTGGCCGCTCGGTCGTGGCCAGCTCGATCTTGATCGGTTCAACAGCAGTTGGTTCGCCGCACCACCAGATCAGCCCCGCGGCACACCAGCCGCGCCCCTGCAGTACGCGCCACAGAATGAAAGGAATCCTCCAGAAGCTGGGGCGGAAGCTGGACAAGGCAGGTACGCGCGAGACTCAACTCACAGTCCCGCCACCACTGACGTTCCGCGACTTCATCGGCGCTCGCGAGCGCCGATGAAGTCCTTGCCTCGTGGGGTACGCCAGTGGCCGAAGGCGAGGTCTTCCCGGTTCAGGCGTTCAGGGAACGACTGCCCTGCTTGTGGCGTCGTGAAGGCTGGGCCAGGCGTCGATCCGTCCTGGTGTCTTAGGCCGCGCAGTCGTCGCAGACAAACTGGCCGCCCGAGGCATCGTGCAGCTGGCTGCGGTGCTTGACCAGGAAGCAACTGGTGCAGGTGAACTCATCCTGCTGGCGGGGCAGGACCTGCACGGTCAGTTCCTCACCCGACAGGTCCGCGCCGGGCAGCTCGAAAGACTCTGCGGCGATGGCCTCGTCCTCATCGACGCTGGCTGAGCTGGAGGAGTCCGATCGGCGGGTCTTCAGCTCCTCCAGGGAGTCGGTGTCCTCCTCGTCGGTGTTCTTGCGCGGCGCGTCGTAGTCCGTCGCCATTCCTCAGTCCCCCTGTTACCTGTCTTGCCATCTGTGTTGCTACCTGTCGGTCGCGCCAACGCAGCACGCGCACGGTTCGTGCCCTGGCACTTGATTGGGAGCAAGCACGCATCATGCCGTGCGCGGGCTGCGCGGTGGCCAGCGGCTCCGCCGCGCAGGTGGCCGGGGCTGTTGGAGGCTCAGGTCGGCGCGAGGGCGCCGGCGGATGGGAGTGCTGTCGAGGCGCTGCGCTGGGGAAGCTGGGAGGCGGTCTTGCAGCCGACAGCCACTGCGCATTGGATCGCACCCCAGCAACCGTCTGCGTCGGCAACGACGCGCAGGTCGCCATCTCCCCTCGCAGGCAGCGGGTGGGCTGCGGTGTCCACCTTGGCCGCGGCAGCAGGGCCCTGCGGTGCTGCGCGCCAAGCATCAGCGTCTTGGTGAGCCTGCCAGGGCACTGCCCAGCATGAGGCTTGGCGGCCGCTGACCAGCCAGCTCACGCTGCAGCGAGCGGCTGGTCGCTGCAGGAGCCAGCCGGTGGCGATCGGCGTGGTCGCGGGGTGATCCGGCAGCGGCGACTCGGCTGTGGCCAGGGCTTGACCGCGTTGACGGGACGACCGGGGAGGGGGCGCGCCGTCGGTTGCCCCGACGTGCGGCCCGTCGCGGGGCGTCCAGATGCTGCCCGGGCCGGTGATACCCGGACGGGTGGCAGCTGGCGCCAGGTCTTGTTCCGGGTGGGTGGCTGGGCTGGTGCTGCCAGGCGCCGGTGACGTTTCCGATGACGCCGTGGCGGTTTTGGTTACCTCCGTGTGGTTGCCCGCGACTGGGACGAGGACGGTCAACTGCCAGCAGACTTGCGGGGGGCTGACCCCAGCCGTTGGAAACCCGGGATGGTGGCCCCTGGCTGATAGTGATGGATCGGCGAGGGAGCCGGGGCTGGTCAGAAGTGGAGCTGACCGCTGACCTTCGCGGTCGTCGTGGCCAGCATGGTCACGCCCTCCCAGCCGCCCTCGTGCAGGGTCCATCGGGTCGAGGTGAGCTGCTTGGCCTCGAAGCGGGAGAACCCTGGCCACTGCCCGGCCGCGCAGGTGATCTTCTCGCCTGGGTCGCCGTGATTCCATTTCGCGATGTCGATGAGGGAGATCGGTGAGCTGACCGCGGAGGTAGACCCAGCAGGGGCCTGCGCGAGACCGGAGGAGCCGAACGGCCCGTTCGTGTAGTAGTTGCCGGGGCCTGCGCTGTACTCACCGAGGTAGGTGTCGGTACCCAGCACCGGCGTCCAGGTGGCCTCGTCGAAGCAGGCCCCGTAGCCGGAGCCGGTGACGGAGCTGGCGATGCCGGTGGCCTGCTTCATCGCCGGGAAGGTGGTGCGTGCGGACTGCCCGCTCAGGCTCGTCGTCATCGACGGCGTGGAGGTGACGGTGAACGTCTTCTTCGTCCGGTTGTTGCCCTCGTTGGACTCGGCGATACGTTTGGCGTCGTCGACGAACGCGAGGATCTCGTGTGTGCCGGTCGTCGCTTTCCACGTCGCGGAGTTGGTGGGTCCGCTGTTGGCGATGACGGTGGCGGCTTGGCCGGGGCGCAGCGTGTCGGTGTGCAGGTCGGCCCAGGTGACGAGCTTGCCGTCGACCTGGAAGCCGACGCCGTGGATGACGTCGGCGGGCGTGGCGGCTTTGCCTTGGTTTTTGATGGTGGCGGTGAACTGGACTTGCTGGCCGGTGGCGACGGCGGCGGGCGCCCAGGTGATGTTGGTGACGACGAGGTCGGGTCGTGCTGGTGCGGCTTCGGCGGCGCCGGCGGTGAGCATGCCGAGTGTGGTTGCTGCGGCCGCGACGATGGCAGCCTGCTTGCGTGTGCGCATGGTTCCCCCCATTGGTTCACCGGTCACCCCCCGTGTCCGGCGGCGCACAGCTTAGAGCTAAACGAGCTAACAGCAGTGCCCCCCTAACGAGGGACATGGCGTAGGTTCGAATGCTTGGCACGTAGTCAGGCGGCGCCTGCGGGACGGAAGCGTCTCTTCACAAGCGATGAAGCTGGTGATCGCGGCTCGGGGCGCACATGCAGCGTCCCCGTCGCCTCCATCTCGGATCACCGTCGACTGCTCGGCAGATGACCTGTCCCCAACTGCAAGCGCCGATGGGATGCAGTCGTCTGCCAGCGGCAGCTCCCGAGCTCGACCCCGAGCTGGTTCTGGCGCTCCTCGATGTAGCGGCGGGTCGACGCGTGGGGCGGTCGAGCTGGGCCGCGAAGAAAGCCGAAGCCGACCTCAAGATCGCGTTCGCCCGGCGGAGCTTTCGACCTTTCCGTTTCCAGCTCGGCCCGGCGCCGCCTCGCCGACCTCGCTACCGTCGTCTCGCCCGGAGTGCAGCTGATGGATACGCGCCCAGCGGCCCGCCACCTCGGCCTAGTCTTGCTGAAGCCGATCGCGGTCTCCATCAGGGCGGTGTGGTCGGCATCACCGACCGAACCGATCGACGCCGCGGAACCTTCAATGGCCAGGTGCTCGGTCAGCCGCAAACTCGTGTACTGCGATCCGGCGGCCGAGTGCATGATCAAGCCGGGCGCCACCGGTTTCAAGCGCCGCCTTACGAAGGCTTGAGGCTGGTGGACGCGGTCCACCGAGACACCACCGTCACGGCCGGGCATGCTGGCTTGCGTGGCCCTGTACGAGATGACCGCCCAGAGGGACCTCGTGGATATCCCCGCCTCCACCTTCGCTGCCGAAGGCATCCGTGAGCGCGACGACCTGCAGCGAGCGCTGCGCGAGAACATCACCGTCCTGGGCGAGGACCTGCTGGTGGTAGCCGAAGAGTTCGGCGACTTCGATGTGCGTCGGCGCATCGACCTGCTCGCCGTGGACCGCACCGCCCGCCTGGTCGTCATCGAGCTCAAGCGCACCGAGGACGGCGGCCACATGCAGCTGCAAGCCCTGCGCTATGCCGCCATGGTCTCGGCGATGACCTTCGAGCAGCTCGTGGCCACCTACACCCGCCATCTGAGCAGCACCGACCCCGAGGGCGCCGAGAGCGCCCGCGAGCAGCTGGCCGACTGGCTCGACGAGGTCGGCGGTGAGGACGCCGTCTTGCACCGGCAGGTGCGCATCGTCCTGGCCGCCGCTGGCTTCGATGCGCAGATCACTACCACCGTGCTCTGGCTCAACGACGTGTACGGCCTGGACATCTCCTGCGTGCGCATCGTGCCCTACGCCGTGGCCGGCAAGCTCCTGCTCGACGTGCAGCAGGTCATTCCGCTCCCTGAGGCCGAAGAGCTCACCGTCCGCCTGCGCCAGCGCGAAAGCGCCGCGCGTGCCGTCACCGCTCAAAGCGGTCGGGACTGGACCCAGTACGTCATCCACACCCCCGACGGTTCCAGCGCCCCGCTGCGTAAGCGCCGCGCCATCCTGGAGCTGCTCACCGCCTTGCATCGCGCCGGCGTGGCTCCCACCGACCTGGCGCAAGCGCTGCCCGGCAACACAAAGTTCCTATCCGTTGAAGGCGAGCTGGTCGATCAGGAACTGATCGACACCTTCCTGGCAGCTCACCCCGGCGCCCGCCGGGCAGTGCACCGCTGGTTCTTTGACGCACCTCTGCACCACACCGGGCGCACCTGGGTGCTCTCCAAGATGTGGGGCATCGAGACCCCCCCAGGTCCTGGACAGCCTGCTGCGGCTGGCGCCCGACGGCGTCGCGTACCGCTACGAAGCAGCCCAGTAGCTTCCGCTATAGGCACAAGTCCGTGCATGGGTACGCACCGGTGCGCGCACCGCCAAGAAGCTGCTGAAGCCGACCGCGACGCGGGTGCTCGCAGCGGTGCACACGCTGCTGGATGCGCTCACCGGACCCACGAGCGTCAAGTAGGGCAAGGCAGCGCTGGCGCGGCCTGAAGTTCATATATGGTTGCGGTGCAGAGTGCCTCGCTCCGCTGGCACGTATTGAAACCGCTGGGTTCGAGGGTTTCCAGTTCCGGCAGCAATTATCGTCGCGCTTCGCGCTCATCACGGCGCAAGTGCCTACGGCCTGGCGGCCCAGGTGCGAGCGCGACCACACCGATGCGGAACCCGATAAATGCCCTCGATGGCCGCGAGCGGGCGCCATCGGAACCGTCACCCTGCGGGGCCTAACGGGGCCGTAGAAGCCTCAAAACCCCTACCGGGCACGATACCCATCTCGACCCGACCGGCCCCTACAGGGCCTCCAGCGGCCGTCTCCCGCGGGCCGCCGGGTCGGCGAAGAGATCCGCCACAGCAGTCCCATGCTCAGCCTGGCCAAGGCCACCACCGCCGCAGAAGTCCGCGCCTTCCTCGCCGGCCTCACCGTGGACGGCCAGGAACCCGGCCCCCTGGTGGTCGAGGCCAAGCAGGACGGCTGCGCCATCGCCGCGATCTACCAGGACGGTGCGCTCGTGCAGGCCGCCCAGCGCGGCGACGGCACCAGCGGCGACCCCGTCACCGAGCAGCTGCTGCGCGGACAGGGCGTCGCCGGTCTGCCCGCCCGGCTGACCACCCCCTCAGGTGCCGGCTGGTCCGGGGAAGTCCGCGGGGAGCTGTTCATGACCGACGCCGACTTCGAGGCCGCCAACCAGATGCGGGTGGCCGCCGGGCGCCCCGCCTTCGCCAACCCCCGCAACGCCGTCAGCGGAACCCTGCGCAACCTCAACCGCACCTGTGAGGTGCCCCTGTCCTTCGCCACCTACGACATCAGCGGCGACGGCATCCCCAGCGACACCACCTCGGGGCAGGAGAGCGCGACGTACAGCGAGCGCCTGGCGGTCGCCGAGGCCCTCGGCTTCGCCACCGGCCGCCAGCTGCTTCCCGACGCTCTGCGCGCCCCGCGTGAGGGCACCGAGCAGGTCCTGGCCGCCATCGACGCCGTCGAGCAGCTGCGCCCCACCCTCGGCTTCCCCATCGACCGACACACCACACAGCCGTCGTGAAGGCCGACTCGCTGTCCACCCGCCGCCGCCTGGGAGCGCGCACCGGCTCCCCCCGCTGGCCGCGCTCATCCAATGAGCTGGGAGGTTCCCGCCGAGGCTCCTGGGTGGTTCACGCGGCGATGCTCCAGGTGCGGTCACGCGAGGGCGGGGCCGGTGGGCACCCAGTAACGCAGCTTCGGTCCCCGCTGACCCTGCAAGAGCCCTCCGTTGGCTTCGATCGTCCTGCGCGACGCGGTGTTGTCCACGTCGCAGGTCACCAGCGCGCACTCGATGCCCAGCGCTGCCGCCACCGGCAGCGCGGCGGCCAACATGGCGGTGGCGTGCCCCCGCCGGCGCACCCGCGGGACGACGTAGTAGCCGACGTGGCCACCGAACTCGCGCAAGAACGAGGTCAGGTGGTGGCGGATCTGCACCCGTCCCAGGTACTGCTCACCCTCCACCCACCACAGGTTGGTGGAGGGGACAAATCCGTCCGGGCGGGGTGAGCCGGCTCGGGCGTCGTCGATGAGCTCATCCACCCATGCGGCGAAGGCTTCGTCGTCGCGGTCGGCGTCGCGGGCGTAAACGGAGTGCTCGTCCCAGCCCGGCTCCGCAGCCGCTGCTCGCAGGGAAGCCGCGATACTGGCTCGAGGGTTGATCAGGTGCGCCACGCCGCGACCCTACGGATCGCTCTCGATGTTCTCTGGGGCGCCCCGGTGGTGCGCATGGTCAGACCGTGAGCGGGCGCCCGCAGCGAACTACCGATCTCACGGTCATCCCGCGGGTGGTTCACGGTCGGCTGCGATCGACGACACCTGAGCCATCAGGAATTCCCCGGGACGGCCGCTACCGTCACGCCCGTGCGAACCCCCACGCCGTCCCCGGCAGCTCTGCTGATCACCGGCACCGTTGGATCGGGCAAGACCACCACCGCCGCAGCCGTCGCCGCGCTGCTGCGTCAGGACGCCATCGCCCACGCGGTCATCGACCTCGACGCGCTGCGGGACGCCTGGCCCAGCCCACGAGACGACCCGTTCCACGAGCACCTGATGCTGGCCAACCTGCACGCGGTGACCCGCAACCACCTCGCCGCCGGCGCGCTCCGGCTCGTCCTGGCAGGTGTGCTCGAGGACCCCGCGCAACGGCCGCTGTACGAACAGGCCGCCAGCGCGCCGCTGACGGTGTGCCGTCTACGCATGGACCTGCGCGACGTCCGCACCCGCCTGCGCCAGCGGCACCACGATGACCAGGACGCCTTGGACTGGCACCTGCACCGCAGCGGGGAGCTGGACGCCATCCTGGACGCAGCCGGTGTCGGTGACGCCGAGGTGGCGGTGGCTGCCGAGCAAGCTCCGTCCGCGGTGGCCCGGGCCGTGATCCGCGCTGTCGGCTGGAACGCTGACCGCGACTGACGAGGCCACCAACCCCGCTGGCGCTAGGCACGCAGTGCTCGGTCATCCCGCGGCCCGGGCGTCTCTTAGGGCTGAGGCAGGTCGGTGGGCTCCAGCGTCACGACTACATCAACGGCGTGAAAGGTCACCTCAAGCTCCCCAACCGAAAAGTCCAGCAGTGCCGTCCCATCGCCAGCTGGCCAGGGTGGCTCGGATGGAAGGGACAGGTCGTCTGCTTCACCGCGAAGAGGAGGTCGTCAGCTCCGATGCGAGTCGCTCGGTGAGGACTTGCTCCACCAGGTCAAGCGTTCTCGTCATGGCGACCTCTAGCCCGAACAGGTCCTCCAGCACAGTCAGCTTCACAGAGCGGTCGCGCTGTAGGAGTTCGCGCCGGGCCGCCGGGTCGGCACTGCCGACGATCACGTGCACCAAGGTCGTGGGGTCGACGCGGTCGAGGACCTGGCCCACGACCTTGCCGGCCAGCGAGGTCGCGTCCAGTCGCCCTTCGCCGGTTAGGACGAGGTCGGCCGTCTCGGCGGCGGCGTCGAAGCCGTTGGTGCGGGCGACGACGCCGAAACCCGCCTCGACGCGCCCGCCGAGGGCGACGATCCCGCCTCCGAGGCCACCGGCGGCCCCGGCTCCCGGAACCGTCCGGACGTCTACCCGGAGCAGGGACAGGTAGAGCTGCGCGGTCTGCCGCAACCGCG
>NZ_JBJLSI010000052.1:0-27198 GCF_050871945.1 Kineococcus deserti
CCCCCCCCCCCCCCCCCCCCCCCCCCCCCCCCCCCCCCCCCCCCCCCCCCCCCCCCCCCCCCCCCCCCCCCCCCCCCCCCCCCCCCCCCCCCCCCCCCCCCCCCCCCCCCCCCCCCCCCCCCCACCCTGGCCACGCCCCGTCACTCGTGGACGGTCAGCAGGTGGTGCAGCAACTCGGCCTGCAACCCCGCGTCCCACGGGCGCGGGGTTCCGTCGAGGCTGCGGATCGGGGCGGCCAGGCGGCCGCTGGACAGCAGCCACAACGCGTCGGCCGTCAGGAGGTCGTCGCGGGTGAGGCGGTCGACCTCGGCGCGGTCACCGCGCGCCGTGGCCCAGCCGAACGCGCGGCCCTGCGTCGTCCCTTCCAGGATCCCGAGTTCGGGGGGGGTGGTGACCCAGCGGTCGGCGAACCTGGCCAGCACCGTGGAGTTCGGGCCCTCCAGCACGTCACCGTCGCTGGACACGAACACCACGTCGTGGGCGCCGTGCGCGCGGGCGTACCGCAACGAGGCCATGTTCAGCGCGTACGACAACGTCTTGGCGCCCTGCAGCAACCACGGCGCCCGCGTCACGACGTCGCTGGGGTAGGCGCGCTCGAGGACGAGGACGTCGATGCCCTGGCCGCGCTCTCGCGAGTAGTCGGTGGCGGGGAACACGTGCACCCAGCCCGTGGGCACGCCCGAGCCCTCCACACCGCGGGTCAGGACGAGTTTCGCCAGCAGTTCCGCACGGGGTTCGTGGGCCGCGGCGGCCCGGCGCACCGCGTCGGCCCAGACGGCCGCGTCGGGGGTGGGCAGGTCGACCATCGCGGCGGACCGGGCGAACCGGGTCAGGTGGTGGCGCAGAGCCTGCGGCACCCCGTCCACGACGTTGATCGACTCGAAGACGCCGTCGCCACGGGTGGCGCCGAGGTCGTCGACGCGCAGGTGCGGGGCCGTGGGGTCGGCGGGCGCGAACGACGCCGTGCCGTCGGGGGCGACCGACATCAGGAACAGGACGGGGCTGCTGGGCACGCGACCATCCTGCCGCTCACCGGCCCACCCGTCAGCCGGGGGTGCCCGCCCGCACCAGCGCGGTGAACGCCCGGGTCGCCGGCGAGGGGAACTCCCGCCGCCACACCACCTGCACCCGGCCGACGAGCCCGGGCCGCACGATCCGCAGGGCGCGCAGCCCCTCGGCCAGCGGCGCGTACGACGCCGGTACCACCGCGACGCCGAGCCGCTGCCGGGCCAGCGCCGCCAGCAGCACCGGGGAGTTCGCCTCCAGATCGATGCGCGGGCGCAGACCGTGGGCGGCGCACGCCTCGTCGAGCACGGTGCGCATGCCGCCCCCGCGCGGGACGGCGAGCAGGGGCTCGGAACACAGGTCGGCCAGGGCCACGGTGCGCCGCCGCGCCCAGCGGTGGCCGGGTGCCACGAGCGCCGACAGCGGTTCGGTCGCGACGGTGTGGCAGGCGAGGTCGGCGACCGGGGCGTCCGCGGTGGCCGTCCAGGCCACGTCGAGCGTGCCCGCCCGCACGGCCGCCAGCAGGGTCGCGGCGTCGTCCTCGGTGACGGACACCTCGACGTGCGGCGCTCGCCGGCGGAACTCGCTGAGGAGTTCCGGCATGTCCATGCCGTTGCTGGACGACAGCATGCCGACGCGCAACGTGCCGCGCAGCAGGCCGGCGAGCTCGGCGACGCCGTCGGCCACCGCGGCGGCCGCCGCCAGCGCGGCGCGGGCGTGCGGGAGGGCCGCCTGCCCGGCGGCCGTCAACGTCGCACCGCGTGCGTGACGCACGAACAGCGCCTGCCCCAGTTCGCGTTCGAGGTTGCGGATCTGCGCGCTGACGCCGGGCTGGGCCACCAGCAGGCGTTCGGCGGCCCGGGTGAAACCTCCCTCGTCGACGACGGCGACGAAGTGCTCCAGCGCCCGCAGCTCCATCACGTCATCGTATGGCTGAGGTCAGGAACTGGTCTTGGACTTCTGGGCGCACCCCGGTGAGGCTGGAGGTGTCCCCGACGAGAGGAGAAGACCGTGACCACCGCACCGACCACCCCGCGCGAGCACGCCGAGAGGTACTTCGCCGGCTGGAACGCGCAGGACGCCGGGGTGCTGCGCCCGCTCTTCGCGCCCGACGTGACGTTCCGCGGGCCGATGGGCGCCGCGCACGGACCCGACGAGTGCGTCGCGGGGCTGCTGGGCATGCGCGAGGGGTTCCTGCAGGAGGTCGTCGTCGACCGGATGCTGGCCGACGGCGAGGAGGTCCTCACCTGGTTCGAGATGCGGACCCGGCTCGAGGGCGTCGAACCGTTCCCCGTCGTGAACCGGATGCACGTCGGTCCCGGGGGCATCGACCGGATCCGGGTGGTCTTCGACCCCCGTCCCCTGCTGGGGTGAGGACCGGACTCAGAAGGTCAGGGGCGCGCCGGTGTCCCGGACGTCGAGGCCACCGAGGTTGCGGACGTGCCCGGCGTAGGTGGCCCGCCCCGGTGGGGCGAGCAGACCGTCGTGGATGAGCAGCCCGGTCGGCGCCCCGACGGCGCGCACGAAGTCGACCGTCTCCTTCGACGCCGCCCACGGCGCGTTCAGCGGGACCGCGAGCACGTCCACGCCCTCGGGGACGGCCTCGTAGGAGTCACCGGGGTGGAACAACGTCGGCTCACCCTCGGCGGAGACCAGCAGGCCGATGTTCCCGATGCGCGGGACGTCGGCGTGGATGACGGCGTGCAGGCCGCCGACCGCCCCGATCCGGGCGCCACCCAGGACGACCGACTCGCCGGGGTGCAGGGGGGCGGTGCCCAGACCCGATTCGGTCAGCGACGCCGCCGTCTCGGGCTCGGCGCGCAGGGCGACCCCGTCGTTGGCCTCGAGCAGCGTCGCCAGTCGTTCGACGTCGACGTGGTCGGGGTGGGCGTGCGTCACCACGATCGCGTCGAGGTCCTCCAGCTCCTCGAAGCCGTGGCTGTACACGCCCGGGTCCAGCAGGAACCGGGCGGCACCGGTCTCCACCAGCAGGCACGAGTGGCCGTAGTGCGTGACGCGCATGGCCCAGGAATATATCCGCGAGGTTACAAGCGCGAAACCTGTGGCCCCTAGCGTTCCTCCCACGCCGGTCCGACCCGGTGCGCCCCGTGGTGGGCACCCCAGAGCGCAGGAGCTGCCATGACCGAGGTGACCCGGGCCGAGGTGGAACTCGCCGGCCGTCCGCACGCAGCAGGTGACGGACTGGTCAAGGACGGGTACGACCCCCGTCTGACGAACTCCGACCTCGCCCCGCTGAAGCAGCAGCACTGGAAGTCGTACAACTTCTTCGCCTTCTGGATGTCCGACGTGCACAGCGTCGGCGGCTACGTGACGGCGGGCAGCCTGTTCGCCCTGGGACTGGCGGCCTGGCAGGTGCTCATCGCCCTGGTGGTGGGCATCGTCGTGGTGTACCTGCTGTGCAACCTGGTGGCCAGACCCAGCCAGGTGACCGGGGTTCCCTACCCGGTGGTGTCGCGGGTGTCGTTCGGGGTGCTCGGGGCCAACGTCCCGGCCGTCATCCGCGGGCTCATCGCCGTCGCCTGGTACGGCATCCAGACCTACCTCGCCTCCAACGCGCTGGTCCTGCTCGCTCTGAAGGTCGACCTCGGCCTGGCGCCGTACGCCGACGTCGACCAGCACGGCTTCCTCGGCCTGAGCACCCTGGGCTGGGCGGCGTTCGGCGTCATGTGGGTCCTGCAGGCCCTGGTGTTCTGGCGGGGCATGGAGGCCATCCGCAGGTTCATCGACTTCTGCGGCCCGGCCGTCTACGTCGTGATGTTCGCCCTGGCCGCGTACCTGGTCACCGAGGCCGGTGGGTTCTCGAACGTGTCGCTGAACCTGGGGTCGGTGGAGCACACGGGGATCGGCGCGATCGGCGTGATGCTCTCGGCGATCGCCCTCGTCGTTTCCTACTTCTCCGGGCCCATGCTGAACTACGGCGACTTCGCCCGGTACGGGCGGACCATGGGGGCGGTGAAGAAGGGGAACTTCCTCGGCCTGCCGGTGAACTTCCTGGTGTTCGCCGTCCTGTGCGTCGTGACCGCCTCGGCCACCGTCCCGGTCTACGGCGAACTCATCACCGACCCGGTCGAGACGGTGTACCGCCTCGACGGCATCACCGTCGCCGTCCTGGGCTGCCTCACCTTCATCATCGCCACGATCGGCATCAACATCGTCGCGAACTTCGTCTCGCCCGCGTTCGACTTCTCGCACGTGGCGCCGCAGAAGATCAGCTGGCGGGCCGGCGGGATGATCGCCGCCGTCGGGTCCGTGCTCATCACGCCGTGGAACCTCTACAGCAGCCCCGAGACGATCCACTACACCCTGGACACGCTCGGTGCGTTCATCGGCCCGCTGTACGGCGTCCTCATCGCCGACTACTACCTCGTCAAGAAGCAGCTGATCCACGTCGACGACCTGTTCACGATGGACCCCGAGGGGGCGTACCACTACACGAACGGCTGGAACCCCGTCGCCGTCGGGGTCACCGCGTTCGCCGCCCTCGTCGGCATCGCCGTCGTCGTCTTCGCCGGCGCCACCGCCGCGAGCTTCACCTGGTTCATCGGCGCGGTCCTCGCCTTCGGCCTGTACCTGGCCCTGAAGAACTCGATCCCCACGAAGGCCGCGGTCCGGTGACCACGGTCCTGGTCGTCAACGTCAACACGACGCAGGCGGTGACCGACGTCATCGCGGCCGCCGCCAGGTCCGGGGTGTCCGCGACGACCAGGATCGTGGCCCTCACCCCGCGGTTCGGTCCCGCCTCGGTGGAGTCGAACTACGAGAGCCACCTGTCCGCCGTCGGGGTGCTCGACGCCGTCCAGGGGTTCGACGGGGAGTTCGACGCCGTCGTGCACGCCGGTTTCGGCGAGGTCGGCCGGGAGGCGTTGCAGGACGTCCTGACCGTCCCCGTCGTCGACATCACCGAGGCCGCCGCGCACACGGCCTGCCTGCTCGGGCGCAGCTTCGGCGTCGTGACGTCGCTGGACCGCACCACCCCGGCCATCGGCGACCGGTTGCTCCTGGCCGGTCTGGCCGGTCGGTGCGCCGGGATCCGCAGCGTCGACCTGCCCGTCCTCGACCTCGAGGCGAACCCCGAGGTCACCGTCAAGGCCTTCGTCGAGCAGGCTCGCCGGCTGGTCGAGGAGGACGGCGCCGAGGTCGTCTGCCTCGGCTGCGCCGGGATGGCCGGGGTCCACGAGGCGGTCGCGGCCGCCCTGGACGTCCCCGTCGTCGACGGCGTCGCCGCCGCGGCCCGGCTCGCCGAGTCGCTCGTGGGCCTCGGCCTGTCGACGTCGAAGGCCCGCAGCTACGCTCCGCCACGAGCCAAGGACGTACGGGGGTGGCCCCTGCGTGGGGGAGAGGCAGGCTGACCGGATGGGCGCAGGAGCACGGCCGGTGCTGGACGCCATCCGCAACGACATCGTCGAAGGTGTCGTCCCGCCCGGTTCGGCCCTCGAGGTCGACGCGCTCGCCGCTGCCCACGACGTCAGCCGGATCCCGGTGCGCGAGGCGCTCATGACGCTCGTCGGGGAGGGACTCGTCGACCACCAGCCCCGCCGCGGGTACACGGTCGCGTTGCTCGCCGACGGAGAACTGGCCGAACTGTTCGACGTGCGCGGAACCCTGGAACTGGCGGCCCTGCGGGTGGCGGTGCGCCTCGGCGGCCCCGACGACGTCGCGGCGGCGCGCGCGGCGCACGAGGCGCTGCAGCGGGCCGCCGCGGCCGGGGACGAACGCGAGTACCACCACCACAGCCGCGCCTTCCACGCCGCGCTGACCCGACCGTCGGCCATGCCGCGACTGCTCGGCGTCTTCGAGCGGATCTGGGACCTGACCGAGCCGTACCGGCCGATGGACGACCTGGAACCCCGCGAAGCCGAGCGCCTGCACCGCGACCACGTCGCGATGCTCGAGGCCTTCACGACCGGGGACGCCGACCGGCTGCTGGCCGTCGCGACCACCCACCACGAGAACCTCTCGGCCAGGGTGCGGGCCCGCCCCTCCGCCACCGCGGCCCGGGTACCCGCGCCGCCGGTGCGTCGCAGCCGGCACCGCACACTGGGGGCGCAACGGACCGGTGGAGCGGAGGGCTGGACGTGACGGTGGACCTGGTGCTGCGCGCGGGGCGTGCGGTGGTGGACGGCGAGGAGCGCGCCGTCTCGGTGGGCGTGCGCGAGGGGCGCATCGTCGACGTGGAGGCGTCCGACCACGTCTGGTCCCTGTCGCCGCGGGCAGGACGTGAGGTCGTGCTGGCCGACGACGAGGTCCTGCTGCCGGGCCTGGTGGACACCCACGTGCACGTCAACGAACCGGGCCGCACCGAGTGGGAGGGTTTCGCCTCCGCGACCCGCGCCGCGGCCGCCGGCGGCATCACCACGATCCTGGACATGCCGCTGAACAGCATCCCCGCGACGCTGGACCCCGGCGCCCTGGCGACCAAGAAGGCCGCCGCGGCCGGCCAGTGCGTGATCGACGTCGGGTTCTGGGGCGGGGCGGTCCCGGGCAACGCCGACCAGCTGCGGCCCCTGCACTCCGCGGGGGTGTTCGGGGTGAAGTGCTTCCTGCTGGACTCCGGCGTCGCCGAGTTCCCGCCGCTGGACGCGGCCGGGCTGGACGCTGCGCTGACCGAGCTGGCCCGCTTCGACGGGTTGCTGCTGGCGCACGCCGAGGACGCCGAGGAGATCGCGGCGCACGCGAACTCCGGTGGTGCGCGGTTCGCCGACTTCGTCGACTCCCGCCCGGCCAGCGCGGAGTCGATCGCCGTGCGCACGGTCGCCCAGGCCGCCGCCCGCGCCGGAGCCCGCGCGCACGTGGTGCACCTGTCGTCGGCGGCCGGGCTGGCCGAGATCGCGGCGGCCAAGGCGGCCGGGACGCGGATCACGGTGGAGACGTGCCCGCACTACCTGACCCTGGACGCCGACTCGGTACCCGACGGGGACACGGCGTTCAAGTGCTGCCCGCCGATCCGCGACCGGGCCGAGCAGGACGCGCTGTGGGCCGGGCTGCTGGACGGCACGATCGACTGCGTCGTCTCCGACCACTCCCCGTGCACCGCGGAGCTGAAGCGGCTGCAGGAGGGCGACTTCGGCACGGCGTGGGGCGGGATCGCCTCGCTGCAGATCGGGCTGCCGGTGGTGTGGACCGCGGCGCGTGAGCGGGGGGTGCCGCTGGCCACGGTGGTGGGCTGGATGTCGTCGGCGACGGCGGACCTGGTCGGGTTGGCCGACCGGGGCCGGATCGCGGCCGGGAACGTGGCCGACTTCGCCGTCTTCGCCCCCGAGCAGGAGTGGGTCGTGCAGGCCGAGGCGCTGCAGCACAAGAACGAGGTGACGCCCTACGCGGGGCGGGCGCTCAGGGGCGCGGTGCGCTCGACGTGGCGGCGCGGGAGGGTCCTGGACCTGGACGCCGCACCCGCCGGCGAACTGCTCACCCGGCCCTGACTCCCGCCGCTCCCTGCCGTCGGGGGCGGCCCGGTGGCAGGATCGGCGGGAAGGACACCACGAGGAGGTTCGCCATGACCGTGACCGAGCAGACCGTTCCGGGATCGGGGGCGTCGGACCTGACGGCCGCGGCCCGCGACCACCTGTGGATGCACTTCGCCCGGATGGGCGCCTACCAGGACACCCCGGCGCCGGTCATCGTCAAGGGCGAGGGTGCGTACGTCTGGGACGACAAGGGTCACAAGGTCCTCGACGGGCTGTCCGGCCTGTTCGTCGTGCAGGTCGGGCACGGCCGCGCCGAACTGGCCGACGTGATGGCGGAGCAGGCGCGGGACCTGGCGTTCTTCCCCGTGTGGGGGTACGCGACCGAACCGGCGATCGCGCTGGCCGACCGCCTGGCCGGGTACGCCCCCGGCGACCTGAACCGGGTGTTCTTCACCACCGGCGGCGGGGAGGCGGTGGAGAGCGCGTGGAAGGTGGCCAAGCAGTTCTTCAAGCTGACCGGCAAGCCGATGAAGCACAAGGTGATCTCCCGGGCGATCGCCTACCACGGCACTCCCCAGGGGGCGCTGGCCATCACCGGGTTGCCGGCGATGAAGCAGGCGTTCGAACCGCTGACCCCGGGCGGTTTCCGGGTGCCGAACACGAACATCTACCGCGCCGAGGCGATGGGCGCGCCGACCGGGCCGGTGGCGTTCGGGAAGTGGGCCGCCGACCGCATCGAGGAGGCCATCCTCTTCGAGGGCCCGGACACCGTGGCGGCCGTGGTGCTGGAGCCGGTGCAGAACTCCGGTGGCTGCTTCACCCCGCCGCCGGGGTACTTCCAGCGCGTGCGGGAGATCTGCGACCGGCACGACGTGCTGCTGGTGTCGGACGAGGTGATCTGCGGTTTCGGCCGGCACGGGACGATGTTCGCGTGCGAGAAGTTCGGCTACCAGCCCGACATCATCACCTGCGCCAAGGGGATGAGCTCGGGGTACGGGCCGATCGGCGCGATGATCACGACCGACCGCGTCATGGAGCCGTTCCTGCAGGGCAAGAACTTCTTCCCGCACGGCTACACCTTCGCCGGCCACCCCGTCTCGGCCGCGGTCTCGCTGGCGAACCTCGACATCTTCGAACGCGAGGGCCTGAACCAGAACGTCCTCGACCACGAGCAGGCCCTCGGGAACACGCTGAAGAAGCTCCTGGACCTGGACATCGTCGGTGACGTCCGCGGCGACGGGTACTTCTGGGCCGTCGAACTGGTCAAGGACAAGGCGACGAAGGAGACGTTCGGACCCGCCGAGCGGGAGACGCTGATCAGGCAGTTCCTGCCGCGCGCGTTGTTCGGCAACGGCCTGTACTGCCGTCCGGACGACCGGGGGGAGCCGGTGATCCAGGTGGCGCCGCCGCTGACGTGCGGGCCGGCGGAGTTCGAGGAGATGGAGCAGATCCTGCGGGCCACGCTGACGGAGGCGATGACGCTGCTCTGACGTGGGTACCCGGGGGACGCGGCGGTGCGTCCCCCGGGGCGTCAGGGTTCGCGCGCGGTGAGGTCGATGCGGCTGATGCACGCGTGCGGGGGCGCGCACACCGCGTAGGCCACGGCTGCGGCGACGTCGCCGGGTCGCAGCAGGGACTCCGGGCGGGTGCGGCCCCGGTCGCTGCCCAGGGCAGCTCCCGAGGCCACCATCCCCGGGTTGACGATCGTGACGGCCACCCCCCGGGCGCCCACCTCGGCGCGCACGGCACCGGCCAGCCCGGTCAGTCCGTGCTTGCTGGCCACGTAGGCCGCGTTGTGCGGGAACGCCTGGTGGGCGGCGGTCGACCCGATGAGGACCAGGGAACTCGGCGCGGACCGCAGCAGCCACGGCAGCGCCAGACGCGACAACCGGGCGGCCGAGGAGAGGTTGACGTCGAACACCTCGTCCCAGGTGTCGAGGTCGGCCTCCTCGGCGTCGCACCAGTCGAAGACGCCGGCCGCGTGGACCACGGTGGTCAGGGGCGGGGCGCAGGTCGCGAGCGCCTCCTCGACCGCCGCGCGGTCGCGCAGGTCGACCTCGTGGACCGCTGCCGCGGGGAAGCGCGGAGCCAACGCGGCCCGGTCGCGACCCCACACGTCCAGCGACCAGCCGAGGTCCTCGAGGCGGTGGGCGATGGCGCCGCCGATCTCGCTGGAGGCGCCGACGACCACGGCGGTGCCTCTCGGGGTGGGCTCGGACACCCGGGCAGTCTGACGGCCCGGCCCTGACCGGTCCAGCACCGGAGCCGGGATGGGTAACCTCGGATCGACCGAGCAGGCGTCGTGAGGGGGCATCGTGGCCAGGCACCGCATCTTCGGCGTGAGCTTCGCCAGCATCCACCCGCTGTACGTGGCCAAGGTGGAGCGCAAGGGTCGCAGCCGGGCCGAGGTGGACGAGGTCGTCTGCTGGCTCACCGGCTACGACGCCGCGGGACTGCAGGCGGCCATCGAGGCCGAGGTCGACCTCGAGACGTTCTTCGCGCAGGCTCCCGCGATGAACCCGGACGCCGCGCAGATCACCGGCGTCGTCTGCGGGATCCGGGTGGAGGAGATCGAGGATCCACTGATGCAGCGGATCCGGTGGATGGACAAGCTCGTCGACGAGGTGGCGCGCGGGAAGAGGATGACCTCGATCCTGCGCGGGAGCGGGACGGCGGAACCCGTGTCCGGTCAGAACTGAGCGGTTCCCGCCAGCACGACCTGCGCGGTACCGCCCACCCACACCTGCCCGCCCTCCCGCACGACACGCACCCGCCCGGTGCGGCCGAGCGCCGTGCCCTGCGACGCCGTGTACTGCTCGGGCAGGTCGGTCAGCCACTGCCCGATCCCCGCGTTGAGGCTGCCCGTGACCGGGTCCTCCTCCAGCATCCGCCCGTCGGGGGAGGCGATGAGCGCGCGGACCTCGACGGCACACGCGGAACCCGCCGGGTGGTTCCCGACGACGCCGACGGCCAGGCCGGCCAGTTCCGCCGGGTCCGGGCGCAGGCCCAGCACGGTCGCCGCGTCGGGAACCCGGACGACCACCCACCCCGGGCCGTTGTCCAGGTGGGAACTCGCCACGACCTGGTCCTCGCAGAGCCCGAGGCCCCGGCGCAACCGCTCGAGCAGTCCGGGTTCCAGCGGCCCGGACCGCAGCAGCGGGGGAGCGGCGAAGCCGAGCCGGTCTGCCTCGATCCGGACGTCGACGAGACCGATCCCGCACTCCTGCACCACGACACCCTCTCGCCGCGGAACTCCGCCGGCGGCCAGCCAGGCGCGCGCCGAACCGAGCGTGGGGTGCCCGGCGAACGGGAACTCCTCGCTCGTGGTGAGGATGCGCACCCGGTAGTCGGCCTCGGGGGTCGTGGGGCGCAGCAGGAACGTCGTCTCGGACAGGTTCGTCCAGGTGGCGAAGCTGCGCAGCGTGGCGTCGTCGAGGTCGTCGGCGTCGTGCACCACCGCGACGGGATTGCCGCCCAGCGGCGAGCCGGCGAACACGTCGACCTGGGAGAAGGGGAGCGCGGCCACGGTCGCAGGGTAGGCGAGGGGCCCCTCAGCCGACGTGGTCGGCGGTGAACGCCAGCCAGCCGGGGACCAGGCTGCGCCAGTACCCCGTCGTGTGCGCTCCGTCGCCGATGCCGCCGGCGGGTTCGGGCTCGCACGCCGCGCGGTAGCGCTCGGTCTGCCGGCGGAACGGGTCGTCCAGGCCGCAGGAGACCGACAACGCGACGTCACCGGTGCCCGGTCCGCTCACGAGGTCGCCCCAGTTCCGCCAGTCCTGCGCGTCGTCGAACGCACCTGCCGACGTGGCACCCGCCGAAGCGAACAGCGCCGGGCTGGCGGCCGCGGCCGCCCGCAGCCGCCCGTCGACCTCGAACCGGCCCGCGGCGACCTCCCGCGCCAGCAGCAGGGCCCCGAACCCACCCATCGACCAGCCCGCCACCGCCCACCGGTCGGTGGCGAAGCCCGTGTCCGCCAGCCGGGGGAACAGTTCGGTGCGCAGCATGGCCAGCGGGTCGTCGCCGCCGCGGCGCGGGTGCCAGTAGGTCTCGCCACCGTCGACCGAGACGACCGCGAGCGGGGAACCCCCGTCGGCCACGTGCTGGGCGAGGAACCGGTGCATCCCGAGCTGGTCGAAGGCGGCGTGGGCGTCGGTGCCCCGGCCGTGCAGGACGAGCAGCACCGGCAGGTCCGCCGGGTCGCCGGTGGCCGCCCACCCCCAGGTGACGTCGCGGCCCCGGGCGGCCGAGGCGAACGTCGCGTAGGTCGGGTCGGCGCCGCCGGCCACGGGCACCGTCGCCTCGACCTGGCCGATGCCCAGCTCGCGGCGCAACGCGCTGCGCACGGGGGTGTCCACCGTGAGGGCACCGGCGGCCCCGAGGACGACCGCCCCCGCCCCGCCCAGGACCACCCCGCGTCGTGTCGCCGTCCGCACGCCTCCGAGCATGCCCGGAGCCGGCCGCCGGTGGGCCCGGCTCCACGGGAGCTGCACGAGTTCCCTCCGGGTACGCCCCTCAGAGCTCGGGGGAGGCCAGGACGTGCGCGTCCCCGCCGGCGCGCTTGGCGACGTACATCGCCGCGTCGGCCCGCGACAGCAGGGTGTCGGCGTCGTCGCCCGGCTCCGAGGCGGTGATCCCGACGCTCGCGCTGATCGTGGCGGGACCCGCGGCCAGCAGGAACGGCTCGTGCAGCGCGGCGACGACGGCCTCGGCCGTGTCGTCGGCGGCGCCGGGGAACAGGTCGGGCAGGACGACGGCGAACTCGTCCCCGCCCAGGCGGGCGGCGAAGCCCTCGGCGCCGGCGGCGCGGACGAGGCGGCGGGCGGTCTCGGCGAGCAGTTCGTCACCGGCGCCGTGACCGAGGGTGTCGTTGACGGCCTTGAACCCGTCGAGGTCGACGAACAGCACGGCGATGGCGGCGTCGCGGTCGACGGCCCGGTCCAGGTGGGCGGTGAAGGCTCGTCGGTTGGGCAGCCCGGTCAGCGGGTCCACCAGCGCCTGCCGACCGGCCTCCTCGGCCAGCCGCACCCGGACCAGGGCCGCCCCACCCAGCAGCCCGAGGGCGTCGAGGGCGGCGTCGTCGAAGCGCTGCGCGTGCCGGTTGCCGGCCGTGACCGCGACGATCCAGCGCGGTGCCCCCGCCCCGGGACCGCCCGGCAGTTCCCGGCCGACCTCCCGCTCACCCGGCGCCCGGTCGGACACGGTGAGCCGGCCGCCGGAGACCAGCGCCGACCCGTGCTCGACCAGTGCCGCCAGCAGCTCCTGCTCGTTCGTGGCCGAGTGCACCCGCACCGAGGCCTCGAACAGCGCGTGCTGCTGACGGCGCCGCTGGTGCGCGGTGCGCCAGCCCCAGGCGGCGACGACCACGGCCGCGCCCGGCACCACCGTGAGGTTGGTGACCCAGCCGGGCATCGCCAGGTCGACCGCCGCGGCCAGGTAGCCCAGGCTCGCCACCAGCAGGAACAGCGCCCCACCCAGTGCGGTGCCCGGTTGCAGCAGCTCGCCGGCCAGCCCGCGGCGGTGCTCGACGGCGACCGAGACCGCCGACAGCACGTTGTCGAGCAGGAAGTAGCCGGCGGCGCCGGCCAGGACGGCCAGCAGCTGCTGGGGCGTCACCGGGTCGGCCGGTCGCAGGCCCACCACCACGACCGTGGCCAGCAGGGCCGACAGCATCGAGGAGCCCGCGTTGAACACCCGGCTCGTCCAGGACCTGCGGTCCACCAGGTAGGCGAACAGCGCCGTCAGCGTCCAGGCCAGCAGCGCCGTCGCGGGGGAGCGTCCGTGGGCGGTGAGCAGGAAGAACAGCAGCACGGGCGCGAACGGCACGTAGATGCCGGTGGTCTCACCCGTGACCATGAGCGGGAAGCGCGTCAGCACCCAGCCGGTCGGCAGGCTGATCGCCAGCGCCGTCAGCAGTCCGGGCTCCGCGCCGTCCGCGCGCCACCACAGCAGCGAGCCGGCCAGCACGAGCAGCCCGAGCACGAAGACGCTCGCGTCGAGCAGCGCGGAGGCGCTCGGGAGTCGGCGCGCGCGGTCGGTCCCCACGCCTCCACCTCGGCACGGACGGGAGGCGTCTTGAGCGGCGGTAGCCTGGAGACCGCCGATCCCCCTCCCGAAGGAGCGCCGCGCATGGGCCGCGTCGTCATCGACGTCATGCCGAAACCCGAGATCCTCGACCCGCAGGGGAAGGCCGTCGTCGGCGCCCTTCCGCGCCTGGGGTTCGACCAGTTCACCGGAGTCCGCCAGGGCAAGCGGTTCGAGCTGGAGGTCCAGGGCGAGGTCACGCCCGAGGTCCTGGAGCAGGCCCGCCGGGCCGCCGAGACCCTGCTGTCCAACCCCGTGATCGAGGACGTCGTCAGCGTCCGCGAGGCCGACCCGGCGGAGGCGTCGGCGTGAAGGTCGGGGTCGTCACCTTCCCCGGCTCCCTCGACGACGGCGACGCCCGCCGCGCGGTCACCCTCGCCGGTGGCGAGGCCGTGACCCTGTGGCACGCCGACGCCGACCTCAAGGGGGTCGACGCGGTGGTCCTGCCGGGCGGCTTCTCCTACGGCGACTACCTGCGCTGCGGGGCCATCGCCCGGTTCGCCCCCGTGATGGCCGAGGTCGTCCGGGCCGCCGAGGGCGGCCTGCCGGTGCTGGGCATCTGCAACGGCTTCCAGGTGCTGTGCGAGTCGCACCTGCTGCCCGGGGCGCTGGTCCGCAACGACCACCAGAAGTTCGTCTGCCTCGACCAGCGGCTGCGCGTGGAGTCCACGAGCACCGCGTGGACCTCCTCGTTCACGCCGGGGCAGGAGATCACCATCCCGCTGAAGAACGGCGAGGGCGGGTTCGTCGCCGACACCGCGACGCTGGACCGCCTCGAGGGCGAAGGCCGCGTCGTGTTCCGATACCTGGACGGGAACCCGAACGGGTCGCTGCGCGACATCGCCGGCATCAGCAACGAGCGCGGCAACGTCGTGGGGCTCATGCCCCACCCCGAGCACGCCGTCGAGGAGCTCTTCGGCCCGGGGCTGGACGGGCTGGGCCTGTTCACCTCGGTGCTGACCGCCGGACTGGAGGCGCTCGCGTGAGCACGACCACTTCCATCCTGGACACCGTCACCCGCGCCGCCGCGACGCCGGACCACCCGCAGCCGTGGTCCGAACTGGGGCTGAAGGCCGACGAGTACGACCGGATCCGCGAGATCCTGGACCGTCGCCCCACGGGCGCGGAACTGGCCATGTACTCGGTCATGTGGAGCGAGCACTGCTCCTACAAGAGCTCCAAGGTGCACCTGCGCACCTTCGGCGACCACATCACCGAGGACATGAAGAAGTCCTTGATGGTGGGCATCGGCGAGAACGCCGGCGTCGTCGACATCGGCCAGGGCTGGGCCGTGACCTTCAAGGTCGAGTCCCACAACCACCCCAGCTACATCGAGCCCTACCAGGGTGCGGCCACCGGTGTCGGCGGGATCATCCGCGACATCATGGCCATGGGCGCGCGGCCGATCGCGGTCATGGACTCGCTGCGGTTCGGGGCGATCGACCACCCCGACACCGCCCGCGTCGTGCCGGGCGTCGTGTCCGGCGTCGGCGGGTACGGCAACTGCATCGGCCTGCCGAACATCGGCGGCGAGGTCGTCTTCGACCCGACCTACCAGGGCAACCCGCTCGTCAACGCGCTGTGCGTGGGGGCGTTGAAGCACGAGGACCTGCACCTGGCCAACGCCCGCGGCGTCGGCAACCTCGTCGTGCTGTTCGGCGCCCGCACCGGCGGCGACGGCATCGGCGGTGTCTCGGTGCTGGCCAGCGAGACGTTCGACGCGACCGGCCCCTCCAAGCGGCCGGCCGTCCAGGTCGGCGACCCCTTCCAGGAGAAGGTGCTCATCGAGTGCTGCCTGGAGCTGTTCCACGCCGGTCTGGTCGAGGGCATCCAGGACCTCGGCGGCGCCGGGTTGTCCTGCGCCACGAGCGAACTGGCCTCCGCCGGTGACGGCGGCATGCTGATCCACCTCGACCGCGTCCCGCTGCGCGACCCCTCGCTCTCGCCCGAGGAGATCCTCATGAGCGAGTCGCAGGAACGGATGATGGCCGTCGTCACCCCGGCCAACGTCGAGGCGTTCCTGGCGGTCACCGCCAAGTGGGACGTCGAGGCCGCGGTCCTCGGTGAGGTCACCGACGGCGAGCATCTCGTCGTGCAGTGGCACGGCGAGACCGTCGTCGACGTCCCGCCGCGCACCGTCGCCCACGACGGCCCGGTCTACCAGCGCCCCTACGAGCGTCCCGCCTCGCAGGACGCCCTGCAGGCGAACACTCCGGACTCGCTGCCGCGCCCGTCCTCCGACGAGGAACTGCGCGCGACGCTGCTGCGGATGGTCGGCTCGCCGAACCTGTCCTCGCGCGCCTGGGTCACCGACCAGTACGACCGGTACGTCCTGGGCGGCACGGCGCTGGCGACCCCCGACGACGCCGGCGTGGTCCGCGTCGACGAGGAGACCAACCTCGGTGTCGCGCTCAGCCTGGACGGCAACGGCCGGTTCGCCCGGCTCGACCCGCGCACCGGGGCGGCGCTGGCGCTGGCCGAGGCCTACCGCAACGTCGCCGCGGCCGGGGCGAAGCCGCTGGCGGTCACCGACTGCCTGAACTTCGGGTCCCCCGAGGACTCCGGGGTCATGTGGCAGTTCGCCGAGGCCGTCCAGGGTCTGGCTCTGGCCTGCGAGGAGCTCGGGGTTCCCGTCACGGGCGGCAACGTGTCGCTGTACAACCAGACCGGTGACAACGGGCTGGACTCGGCGATCCTGCCGACGCCGGTCATCGGTGTCCTCGGTGTCCTCGACGACGTCCGTCGCCGGACGCCGTCGGGCTGGAAGGACGCCGGGCAGAACATCTACCTGCTCGGCACCACCCGCGACGAACTCGGTGGTTCGGAGTGGGCGTGGGCCGAGCACGGTCACCTCGGGGGTCTGCCGCCGGTCCTGGACCTGGCCCACGAGAAGCTGCTGGCCGACGTCCTCGTGCAGTGCTCGCGCGACGGCCTGGTCGACGCCGCGCACGACCTGTCCGACGGTGGCCTCGCCCAGGCGCTCGTCGAATCGGTGCTGCGCTACGGCGTCGGCGCGCGGGTGTGGCTGGACGAGCTCCTCGAACGGGACGGGATCGACGCGTTCACCGCGTTGTTCTCCGAGTCCGCCGGCCGGGCGATCGTGGCGGTTCCCCGCGAGGAGGAGGTGCGGTTCACCGACATGTGCACCGCCCGCGGCCTGGCGCACCTGCGCATCGGCGTGACCGACGACGAACCCGGCCTGCTCGACGTGCAGGGCCGGTTCTCGGTGCCGCTGGAGGAACTGCGCGCGACGCACACCGCGACGCTGCCGGAGCACTTCGGCTGAGGTGCACGACGAAGGGCCGGCCCGGGCGACGGGCCGGCCCTTCGTCGTTCCCGGTCGGTGCTGCTACCGGGACCGGGTGAGGCGCCGGGCCACGACCGCGGCGCCCACGGCGATCCCGGCCCCTGCGGCCACCCAGGGTCCGGCGACCACGACCGGGTCCATCCAGACGTGCTTGACGTCCGTGCGGCCCCGTCCCAGCCGGGACCGCACCCCGTGGTGGGTGAACTCCGCACGCACACCGGTCTCCGTCACCGGGTTGTCGGGGTGACCGGAGGCGTAGGAGGCGACGGTGCTCTCCAGGGTGTCGATGCGGTCGGCGGCCACCAGCAGCAGCCAGTGCGCGGCGCGGCCCTCGCTGAAGCGCTCGTAGGCGTAGCGGCGCACGATCCCCGACAACCCCTTCGGCGGGCAGGAGGTCCCGAACACCGGTGTGAGGAACGCGTGCTCGATCGACCGTTCCCGCGGCCACCGCTCCTCCTGGCGCTCGGGGAACTCCCACCGCGCGCCGTAGGCGGCCGGGTCGAACACCTCCTGCGGCACGGCGGGACGGTCCGCCGGGTCCAGGTCCACGCCCCACCCGGGGATGCGCGCCCGCAGCTGTTCGCTGGTCTCGGGCAGCGGCGGTTTCTGCGGCCGGTAGGCCATGGGCCCTCCTCAGGCGGTGGTCGGGACGACCAGGGGTTTGATGCACTCGTCCAGCTTCGACGAGAAGATGTGGTACCCCTCGGCGATGTGCTCCAGCGGGATCCGGTGCGTCACGAGGTCGCGCGGCGTCAGGTACCCGTTGCGGACGTGCTCGAACAGGCGCGGCCACTGACGCTTCACCGGACACTGGTTCATGCGCAGGGTCAGGCCCTTGTTCATGGCGTCGCCGAACTTCACCGAGTTCGGGATCGGGCCGTAGGCCCCCATCACCGAGATCGTGGCGCCCTTGCGGACGGAGTCGATGGCCCAGTTCAGCGCCACCGCGGAACCGCCCTGCAGCTTCAGCTTCGCGGCCGCGACGTGCTGGCGCAGGTTCCCGTCGGCCTCGGCCCCCACCGCGTCGATCGCGACGTCGGCGCCGAGGTGGTCGGTGATCCGCTTGAGGTGGACGACGACGTCGTCGTGCTCGGTGAAATTCACCGTCTCGGCGTGCGCGAACGTCTTCGCCTTCTCCAGCCGGTAGTCGAGGTGGTCGACGACGATCACCCGGCCGGCGCCCATCAGCCACGCCGACTGGGCGGCCACCAGCCCGACCGGCCCGGCGCCGAACACCACCACGACGTCGCCCTCGCGGATGTCGCCGAGCTGGGCGCCGAAGTAGCCGGTCGCCGTGGCGTCGGTGAGCAGGACCGCGTCCTCGTCGTGCATCCAGTCGGGGATCACGGTGGGCCCGACGTCGGCGAACGGCACGCGGACGTACTCGGCCTGACCGCCGTCGTACCCGCCGGTGGTGTGCGAGTACCCGTAGATGCCGCCCACCGCGGTCGCGTTGGGGTTGACGTTGTGGCAGTTCGCCAGCATGCCCCGCGCGCAGTAGAAGCAGGAACCGCACGAGATGTTGAAGGGGACCATGACCCGGTCTCCGGGTCGCAGCGACTGCACCGAGCTGCCGACGCTCTCGACCACGCCGATGAACTCGTGACCGAACGTCATCCCGACCCGGGTGTCCGGCATCAGCCCGTGGTACAGGTGCAGGTCCGATCCGCAGATCGCCGCGAGCGTCACCCGCACGATCGCGTCGTTGGGATGCTCGATCCTCGGGAGTTCCTTCTCCTCGACCCGGACCCGGTAGGGCCCGCGGTACACCATGGCGCGCACGTGCCGCCTCCCGTCGCGGCCGTGGCCGCCGTCGCGCGACGGGCCGGTGGCTCGACCCCTTCCGGGCTCCACTGTGCTCGGTGGAACGCGGACGTGCCAGCGCAGACCGGGCAGGACGCGCGTCCGGACCTCAGCGCGCGGCGGTCCTCGCTCCGAGGGTTTCCCGCAGCGCGGTGAACGTCTCGCGCTGCAGCTGCTGCAACGGGCGGTCCTCCCCGGCGCGCACCCACGTCTCGAACGCCACCTGGAACACCGTGATCGCCGAGTGGGCCAGCAGCCGCGCCGCGGGTTCACCGACGCCGCGCTCCCGCAGCGCCCGCGCGACGGAGGACGCCAGCGTCACCATCTTCAGCTGCTCGCGTTCGGCCAGGGCGGGGTTGGCGACGACGAGTTCCTGGCGGGCCTGCACGTACGGCCGGCGGTCCTCGGGGAAGAACTGCGCCGCGGCGTCCAGGCCGTCGGCGGCGACGTCGACCGGATCGGTGGCGGGGGAGCCGGCGACCGCGTCGACGATCAGCGCCTCGAGCTGCTCGCTGCCGGCGAAGAGCACCTCGCGCTTGTCGGCGAAGGTGCGGAAGAAGGTCCGCTCGGTGACCCCGGCGCGCTCGGCGATCTGGGCGACCGTCGTCTGCTCGTAGCCCTGCTCGGCGAACAGCTCCACCGCGGCCTGCTGCAGCCGATCGCGCGAACCCGGTGCCCACCTCGCCATGAGATCCATCCTAGGTGATGACAGGTCCTGACATCGGGTAGTACGGTGATGTCGCAACCTGACATCACTTCCGGGAGGTCCCTGCCATGCGCGTCTTCACCACCGGTGCCTCGGGCTGGATCGGCTCGCACACCGTCGACGAGCTCCTCGCCGCCGGGCACCAGGTCCTCGGACTCGCCCGCTCCGACGCCTCGGCCGCGGCGCTGGAGGCCAAGGGGGCCGAGGTCCTGCGCGGTGACCTCGACGACCTCGACTCCCTGCGCGAGGGCGCCGAGTCCACCGAGGGCACCATCCACCTGGCCAACAAGCACGACTTCACCGACCAGGCCGCCTCCAACGCCGCCGAACGCGCTGCGGTGCAGACCATCGCCGACGCCCTCGCCGGCACCGACCGGCCGTTCCTGCTGGCCGGCGGGGTGGCCGGACTCGTCTCCGGCCGTCCGGTCACCGAGGCGGACCGGAACCCGTTCACCGGCCCGGACTCCCCGCGCGGCGGAGCGGAGAACCTCGCGCTGGAGTACGCCGACCGCGGGGTCCGCGTCCTCGTCGCCCGGTTCGCGCCCACCGTCCACGGCACCGGCGACCACGGGTTCGTCTCCACCCTCGTCGCCGCGGCCCGCGCGGCCGGTGTCGCCCGCTACGCCGGGGACGGGACCAACCGCTGGGCCGCCGTCCACGTCAGCGACGCCGCCCGGCTGGTCCGGCTGGCCGTCGAGGGGGCGCCCGGCGGAACGGTCCTGCACGCCGTCGCCGAGGAGGGCGTCCCCACCCGCGAGATCGCGACCGCCGTCGGAGCCGGGACCGGCCTGCCGACGGCCTCGACCTCGCCCGACGAGCTCGCCGCGGCGATGGGCTGGATCGGTGCCTTCTTCGCGATGGACCTGGCCGCCTCCAGCGTCAGGACCCGTGAGCTGCTGGGCTGGAACCCCACCGGCCCGACGCTGGCCGAGGACCTCGCGGCCGGCGGCTACTTCGCCTGACCCGGCGTCACCGCGGCCTGCCGCGGCAGCGGTGGAACCCGCGCGGTGGGGGCCTCCAGGGGTGGAGGCGGTCACGGGCGTGGAGGCAGGGTGGGGCGCGTGCTGAACATCGAGGTCGCGGTCACGGACGTGGACGGCGTGCGGGTGGCGCGCGCCGCAGGGGCGGTGCGGGTGGAGCTGTGCGTCGCGCTGGAGGTCGGCGGGCTGACCCCGTCGCTGGGGCTGGTCGACCGTGCCGTCGAGGCGGGTGGGCCGGTGGGGGTGCACGTGCTGCTGCGCCCACGGCCGGGTGACTTCGTCCACGACGCCGACGACCTCGACGTCGTGCTGCGCGATGCGCGGCACGTGCTGGAGGCGGGCGCGGCCGGGCTCGTCGCCGGCCCGTTGCGCCCCGACGGCCGGTTCGACACCGAGGCCCTGCACCGGCTGCGGGAGGTGGCCGCGGGAGCCGAACTCACCGCTCACCGCGGTTTCGACGTGCATCCCGACGTCGAGGCGAACGTCGAGGCGCTGGTCGGCGCGGGGGTGGACCGGATCCTCACCTCCGGCGCGGCCGCCTCGGCCCACGACGGTGTCGCGCGCATCGCCCGCACCGTCGCCGCGGCCGCCGGCCGGATCACCGTCATGGCCGGTGGTGGCGTCCGGCCCGACCGCACCGGGGAACTCGCCGCCGCGACGGGCATCGCCGACGTCCACCTGTCCGCCCGCACGCTGGCGCAACCCGACACCGGCTTCGGCGCCCGCCACCGCACCGACCCGGTCCTGGTCGCCCGTGCGGTGCGCGCCGCACCCGGCCGGGACGAGACACCCACGACCGTTCCCGCCCACCCGTCCGTGCCGTGCCCCGGCGAGGTGGGTGGTCAGTAGACGGTGCGGAACCCACCGATCAGGGTGATGGTGTTGCCGGCCGGATCGGTGAGCGCGGACAACCGCACCCCCTTGCTCGCCTCGAGGACCTCCCCGGGTTCCAGGCCCCGTTCCCGCACCTGGGACACGGCCCCGTCCAGGTCGGCGACGGCCAGGTTGACCGCGCCGGCGCCGGGGGAGTCCTCGGTGCGGAACACCTGCAGCCAGCCGCTGTCGGTGACGCGCCACTCCACGAGCGTCTCCATCGGGTTGTTGTCCGGGCCCCGGCCGAACAACCGGGTGTACCACTGCACCGCGGTCTCCAGGTCGGTGACGGGTGCGACGGCCAGGACGTGCTCGAACTCCACGATCGTCTCCTCCTCCTCCGTGTTCACGGTCGGGAGGGGGGACCGGCGCCGGGGCCGGAACTCATCGGCCGGCCAGGAACTCGGTGAGGGTGTCGACGACCAGGGCGTGGTCGTCGGCCTGCGGCAGGCCGGACACCGCGACCGCGCCGACGACGCCGACCCCGCGCACCCGGACCGGGAACGCGCCGCCGTGGGCGGCGTGGGTCCTCGGGTCCACCCGCGCGTCGACGTCGAAGTTCCCGCCGCCGGCCGACCACTGCGTGCCGACGAGGTAGGAGGAGTGGCCGAAGCGGTCGACGACGTTCATCTTGCTCTGCAGCCAGTGGTCGTGGTCGGCCACCGAACCCGGCAGGGCGGCGTGGAACAACCGCTGGCCGTTGCGGCGGATGGCGATCGCCACCGGCAGACCCGCCGCCCGGGCGCGTTCGACGAGCAGCGAGCCGAGCCGCCACGCGTCGTCCTCGTCGAAACCCTCGAAGACGAGGCGTTCCTCGTCGGCGGCCAGGCGGGTCAGCAGGTCGTTCGTGTCGGCGTCCATGGAACCCCTCGTCTCGTCTCGTGCCGGTCGCGATCATCCTCTCGCACGGCCGGCGCCGGCGTGCACCGTCCGAAACATCGCGGAAACGGGCCGGACACAGTTGCGTCACAGCAACCTGCTGACATGCGACCATGGCAACGCACCCCCTCCTCCCCGCCCGCCGGTCGCTGCTGCGAGTGGCCGCGGGCGTCACCGCCGGCGCCGGCCTGATCACCGCCACGGCCGAGGCGTCGACCGCGTCCGGGCGGGCCGTTCCCGTGTCCTGCAACCGGGTCGCGGCCGCCGCCGCGGCGCCTACGTGGCGTCGACGCCCGAGAACGTCCTGTGGGGTCGGCTTCCCAACCGCGACACCGCGCCGTCGGTCGTCGTCTCCTCCGGCGACGTCGTGACGCTGGACACCGTTTCGCACGAGGGCATCCTGGAGGACCAGGGCAAGGACCCGCGCGCCTACTTCTCCGGTTTCGGCGTCGCGGCCGAGGACGTCCTGGACGACGCGGTGGCCATCGCCGCGCGAGTTCCGCACGACGGTCCCGGCCCGCACGTCGTGAACCGCCCCGTCGCGGTGCACGGCGCCGAACCCGGCGACGTCCTGAAGGTCGAGGTGCTCGACCTGGCGCTGCGGGTGCCCTACGGCGTCATCTCCAACCGGCACGGCAAGGGCGCCCTGCCGGGGGAACTGCCCGAGAGGTGGGTGGGGAACCCGCTGATGGCCGACTACTTCAACGTCGGCGGGAACATCAGCGTGTTCACCTCCGTCGCGACCAGCGGCGGTGACCTCGTGGGCGCCCTGCCGGGCCCGGTTCCCGCGCGGTTCCCGCTGGCGCCGTTCCTGGGCACGATGGGTGTCGCGCGCGACACCTCCGCGATGGTCGACTCGGTGCCGCCCACCGACGCCGGCGGCAACATGGACGTCAAGGACCTCGTCGTGGGCTCGACGCTCTACCTGCCGGTGCGGGTGCCGGGGGCGATGTTCTTCGTCGGCGACCCGCACATGGCCCAGGGCGACGGCGAGGTGTCGCTGACGGCCATGGAGGGTTCGCTGCGCGCGACCGTCCGGCTCTCGGTCGTGCGCCCCGGTGAAGGTGGTGCCCCGCAGCAGACCCGCGAGTTCCCGTTCGCCGAGACCCCCGACCACTGGATCCCGATGGGCCTGAGCGACCCGGACGGCCCGGAGGGCGAGGAGCAGGGCACCGACCTCGACGTGGCGATGCGCGACGCCGTGCGTCACGCGCTGGACTTCCTGACCTCCGACCTGGGCATGCCCGAACCCGTGGCGTACGCCTACCTCAGCGCCGCGACCGACTTCCACCTCTCCCAGGTGGTGGACCGGACCGTCGGCGTCCACGCCACCATCAGGAAGTCCGACTTCTCGTTCTGAGGCCGCGCGCGTCGCGTCCGGGTCGTGGGGGCGAGGGGCGCCGGCCTCGCCCCCGTCGACTCAGGCGGGCGCGACCGCGCGCCCCTCGTAGGTGAACGCCGTCACCCGGGGGAACGTCGGGTGGTAGTACGTCCGCAACCGCACGAGGTCCATCCCCCCGGCCCGCACGACCGCGGCGACGTCGCGGTCGAGGAAGCAGCCCGTGACGCGCCGGTTCAGCGGGTTCAGCCGGCGTTGCCGGCGCAGCACGTCCTCGTCCGGGGCCCGGCCGTGCTCGACGAAGTGCAGCATCCCGCCCGGGCGCAGGACCCGCGCCACCTCACGCACCGCCGCCACCGGATCGTCGATCCCGCACAGGTTCCAGGTCGACAGGGCCGCGTCGAACCGGTCGTCGGGCAGGTCCGTGCGTTGGGCGTCCGCGCCGGCGATCGTGACCGGGCAGGTGCCGACCCGGCGCCCGGCCAGCTCCAGCGCGGTGGTCGAGGGTTCCACCGCCCACACCCCCCGCACCTGCGGTGGCAGGTGCGGCAGGTTCAGTCCCGATCCGTACCCGATCTCCAGCACGTCGCCGGCCAGCCCCTCGCACGCGCGCTCACGCAGTTCCCGCAGCTCGGGGGTGCGCATCGTGGCGTCGACCAGCCGCGGCCGCAGCCGCCGCGCGTAGAAGCCCACGACGATCAGTCCTGCGCCCGGTACCAGGCGATCTTCTCCCGCAGCCGGTCCTGCTGCGCCCGCAGTTCGGCGATCCGGCGGGTGATGGCCTCGTCGTGCTCGGCCAGCAGGTCGGCCCGCGCGGGCATGGTCGCGGGGTCGGCCGACAGCTCGGCGTACCGGCGCAGCGCGGCGATGGGCATCCCGGTGTCGCGCAGGCACCGCAGGAACCCCAGTGTCCACAGGTCGTCGTCGGTGTAGGCCCGTCGGCCACCGGCCGTGCGGCCGACGGGAGCCAGGATCCCGGCCCGTTCGTAGTAGCGCAGCGTCTCGGTGCTGAAACCGGACCGCGCGGCGGCCTGCGCGGGGGAGTACGTCGTCGTACCGCTCATCCTGCGCACGGTAGACCCTTGACCCGGAGCGCGCTCCGGGTTGCAGCCTGCCCGTCATGACGCAGACCTCCCCGCTCGTCCTGGGCGCCATGCTCTTCGGAACCCGCCTCGACGAGCAGTCCTCCTTCGACCTGCTCGACCGCTTCGTCGACGGCGGCGGCGTGTGGGTGGACACCGCCGACTGCTACGCCTTCTGGGAGAGCGGCACCGGCCACGGCGGCCAGAGCGAGACCGTCCTGGGACGCTGGTTGGCCGCCCGGCCCGGCGCCCGCGACCGGGTGAAGATCTCCACCAAGGTCGGCGCCGAACCCCGCTGGCCCGGCGGCTGGCCCGAGCACTTCGACGGCCTGTCCACCAGGGCCGTGCGGACCGCCTTCGAGGGCAGCCTGCGACGACTGGGCACCGACCACGTCGACCTGCTCTGGTGGCACACCGAGGACCGGGCGACCGGCGTGGAGGAGACCGTCGACGCCGTCGCCCCGCTGGTCGCCGCCGGGCAGGTGCTCCGCGTCGGCGCGTCCAACCACCCGGCGTGGCGCGTCGAGCGGGCTCGTGCGCACGCCCACGCCACGGGGACCGTGCCGGTCGACGCGCTGCAGTTGTCGGCGACCTACCTGCGACCGCGCCCGGGCGAGCTGCCGCCCGGCAACGTGCACCCCTTCGGCGTGCTGGACGACGAGCTGCGCGACTACGCCGACGTGCACGCCCTGGAGCTGTGGGCTTACACGCCGTTGCTGTCCGGGGCCTACGACAACCCGGCCAAGGAGGTGCCCGAGGTCTACGACCACCCCGGTTCGACCCGTCGGCTCGAGGCGCTGACCCGCGTGGCGAAGGACCTCGGCGTGGCCCGGGGGCAGGTCGTGCTGGCCTGGCTGCTGGCGCACGGGATCCGGCCGATCCTGGGCGGCAGCAGGCCCGAACAGCTCGACGCGGCGCTCGCCGGCGTGCGGCTGGAGCTGTCCGCGGAGGACGTGCGACGGCTCGATCTCGCAGCGTGACGAGGGACGCGTGAGGGATCTTTGTCTTGACATCCTCACGAGCTCCCACCTACCGTCCCCGGAGTGTCACCGGCGATGCGCGCGGGTGACCGCCCCGAGCCCTGGTGACCGCAGGACTCGCCGGCGAGTTCGAGCCCCCAGGACGAAGGAGTTCTCTTGTCGACTCAGGGACAGTCACATCCGACCGGACAGGACCTGCGCAGTGCACTCCCCCCGCTGACCGCGGGGCCGTACCGCAAGCGCCTCGGCGTCGTCGCCCTGGTCGCCACCTTCGGCGGCCTGCTCTTCGGGTACGACACGAGCGTCATCAACGGCGCCCTCGAACCGATGGTCGCCGAGCTGGGCCTCACGACCCTCACCGAAGGCGTCGTCACCAGCTCGCTGCTCTTCGGGGCGGCCGTCGGCGCCATCTCGGGCGGCCGGCTGTCCGACGCGTGGGGCCGCCGCAAGACGATCCTGCTGATGTCGTTCTTCTTCTTCGCCGGCGCGCTCGTCTGCGTGTTCGCCCCGAACTTCGAGGTCATGGTCGTCGGCCGCGTCCTGCTCGGCCTGGCCGTCGGTGCGGCCAGCACGGTCGTGCCGGTGTTCCTGGCCGAGCTGGCGCCGTACGAGATCCGCGGGTCGCTGTCGGGCCGCAACGAGATGATGATCGTCATCGGTCAGCTGACCGCGTTCGTCGTCAACGCGATCATCGGCAACATCTGGGGCGAGTACGGCGGCGTCTGGCGCATCATGCTCGCCGTCGTGACGATCCCGGCCGTGGCCCTGTTCGTCGGCATGCTGCGCGTCCCCGAGTCCCCGCGCTGGCTCATCGACCACGGCCAGTACGACGAGGCCGTCGAGGTCCTGCGGCAGGTCCGCCCGGACGGTCGCGCCGAACCGGAGGCCCGGCAGATCGCCCAGATCACCTACGAGGACTCCAAGCGCGTCGACATGACCTGGCGCCACATCCTGTCGAACCGGTGGCTGCGGCGGATCCTGCTCGTCGGCACGGGTCTCGGTGTCGCCCAGCAGCTCACGGGCATCAACTCGATCATGTACTACGGGCAGGTCATCCTGCGCGAGGCCGGTTTCGAGGAGGGCATGGCCCTCATCGTCAACATCGCCCCCGGTGTGATCGCCGTCGTCGGCGCGCTCATCGCGCTGCGCATGATGGACAGCTTCAGCCGCCGCAAGACGTTCATCATCGGGTTCACGCTGACGACGGTGTTCCACCTGCTCATCGGCATCGGCTCGCTCGTCCTGCCGGTCGGCAACCCGCTGCGCCCCTGGGTCATCCTGCTGCTGGTGGTCGGGTTCGTCGGGTCGATGCAGACGTTCCTCAACGTCGCGGTCTGGGTCACGCTCTCGGAGATCTTCCCGCTGAAGATGCGTGCCTTCGGCATGGGCACCTCGGTGTTCGTGCTGTGGCTCACCAACGCCTTCCTGGGTCTGTACTTCCCGACGCTGGTGGAGGCGGTCGGCATCACCGGCTGCTTCTTCGGGTTCGCGGTCGTCAACTTCCTCGCACTGGTCTTCGTCCGCACCCAGGTCCCGGAAACCCGCGGCCGGACGCTGGAGGAGCTCGAGGAGGGCGTCACGACCGGGGAGATCTTCCGGAAGGAAGCCCGCGAGTTCAGCTGATCAGACCGGCACGACGGAGGGGACGGGGGGGCCCCGGCGGCGGCGCCCCCGGCCTCCGGGTGGGCTGGGGGGTCCGGGGCCTGTCCGGGCCCCGGGGGGGGCGGGTGATCCCGTG
>NZ_JBJLSI010000053.1:0-22747 GCF_050871945.1 Kineococcus deserti
GTTGACGCATCGGGCCGGTAGGTCCGGCCCGATGCGTCAACGGTCCCCACCCCGGCGGCCCCGCGGTCAGTCGCCGAGGAGCTTGCCCGGCGTGCGGTCCCCGCTCTCCGGCAGCGCGACGACGACCTTGGTCCCCCGCCAGGTCCGCCACGCCCGTCCGACCAACACGGCCAGCAACGCCCCCGCGGCCACCTCACCGGCCACGACCGCACCGGTGAGCAGGGCGTGGGGGCCCACCTGGCTCATCCGGCCCTGCCCCACGGGCCCGGAGGCCAGGGAGCACGCGATCGCGACGACGATGCCGGCGAGCAGCCCGCTCAGCGCGGCGCTCGCGCACCGGTGCAGCAACCCGGCCACCGGCTGCGCGCGCCGGGCCTGCAGCCACCACGCTCCCGCGCCGGCCAGCACGGGCACCGCCAGCGCCGCCAGCGCCAGCGCCGGCGTGGCGCCGGGGGCCGGCAGCGCACCGAAGACGGGGATCGTGGGCAGGACCTCCAGCGACGTCCCGCCGGGCGCGACCGAGGTCCCCGTCCCGACGGCGAAGCCCGTCCCGCTCGTCCACGCCAGGCCCCAGACCGCGAACGTCGGCAGCAGCAGCGCCTGCCCCAGCGTCAGCAGCACACCCCCGAGCAGTCCGGGTTGCAGCGCCTCGTGCAGGGCCAGGACGTCGGCACGGCCGTGCACGAGGGCGGCGGCCAGGACGAGTGCTCCGGCGCCGAGGAGCCCCGCGCACGCGGTCACCGCCGGCCGCCACGCGGCGACGACGAACGGCGCGACGCCGGAGGGCAGGCCGGGGCGGTGGGCCCACAGGGCGACGAGCCCGCCGGTCCCGGCGACGAGGCACCCGCCCAGCAGCGACGTCCCGAGCCCGGCGGCGCCGACCCCGCTGCGCGAGACCGCCGCGACCAGCAGTGCCAGGACGCCGTAGCCGGCGGTGAACACGCCGAGGCCGCGCCAGAAGGGAACGCCGCGGTCGGACTCGACCTGGTCGCGCAGCCACATCCGGACGGCGCGACGGGCGGACCACACGGCCAGCAGGGTCAGTCCCAGCGGGGCGATGCCGACGCTGCCGCCGACGATCGCGACGGAGGCGCCGTGCGCCAGCAGCCACAGGTCCGCGCCCACGCGCGCGACGGCGGCCAGGGAGGAGGTGGAACGCACCGAGGCGATCCAGCCGACGACGCACAGCGCCACCAGCGGCACCAGCACCGTCAGGACGGCGCGGACGGCGGCGGACAGCAGGGGCAGCAGGTCGGCCACGGAGGCCTGGGCCTGGCGGGACGAGGGACGGTCGGCGCGTCGTGCGGCGGGCCGGTCGGTGGAGGCAGACATCACCGTCGATGCTCCCCTGTCGGGCGCCGTTCTGGGCGCACCGACACCCGCCCGGAACGCCGCGTCGCCTCCCCGGGGTCGATCACCGACCGCGGGGAGGCGACGAGGACCGACCGCGCCTCAGAGGCTCTGGAAGATCTCCCGGGCCAGCGCGGCGGTCTCGGACGGCGTCTTGCCGACCTTGACACCGGCCGCCTCCAGGGCGTCCTTCTTGGCCTGGGCGGTGCCGGCCGAACCGGACACGATGGCGCCGGCGTGGCCCATCGTCTTGCCCTCGGGGGCGGTGAACCCGGCGACGTAGCCGACGACCGGCTTGGTCACGTTGGCCTCGATGAAGGTGGCCGCGCGCTCCTCGGCGTCGCCGCCGATCTCACCGATCATGACGATGACGTCGGTCTCGGGGTCCTCCTGGAAGGCCTGCAGCGCATCGATGTGCGTGGTCCCGATGACGGGGTCACCACCGATGCCGACGGCCGAGGAGAACCCGATGTCGCGCAGCTCGTACATCATCTGGTAGGTCAGCGTGCCCGACTTCGAGACCAGGCCGATGCGGCCGGCCTTGGTGATGTCGGCCGGGATGATCCCGACGTTCGACTTCCCGGGGCTGATCAGCCCCGGGCAGTTCGGGCCGATGAGCCGGGTCTTGCCGGACTTCTCGGCGAGCGCGTAGAACTCGGCCGAGTCGTGCACCGGGACACCTTCGGTGATGACGACGACGAGCGGCGTCTCGGCCTCGATGGCCTCCACGACGGCGCCCCCGGTGAACTTGGCCGGGACGAAGATGACGCTGACGTCGGCGCCGGTGGCCGCGCGGGCCTCACCGACCGAGCCGAACACCGGGACCGCGACGGGCTGGCCGTCGGCGCCGGTGAAGTCGACGGACTGGCCGCCCTTGCCGGGGGTCACCCCGCCGACGATCTGCGTGCCGGAGGCCAGCATGCGCTGGGTGTGCTTGCGGCCCTCGGAGCCGGTCATCCCCTGGACGAGGACCTTGCTGTCGGAGTTGATGAAGATCGACATGGCTCAGGCCTTCCCGCTGGCGAGCTCGGCGGCCTTGTCGGCCGCCCCGTCCATGGTGTCCACGACCGTGACGAGGGGGTGGTCCGCCTCGGCGAGGATGCGCCGGCCCTCCTCGACGTTGTTGCCGTCCAGGCGCACGACGAGCGGCTTGGACGCCTCGTCGCCGAGGATGCCCAGGGCGGAGACGATGCCCTTGGCGACCTCGTCGCAGGCGGTGATGCCGCCGAAGACGTTGACGAACACGCTCTTGACCTGCGGGTCGTTCAGGATGACGTCCAGGCCGTTGGCCATGACCTGCGCGGAGGCGCCACCGCCGATGTCGAGGAAGTTCGCCGGCTTGGTGCCGCCGTGCTTCTCCCCGGCGTAGGCGACGACGTCCAGGGTCGACATGACCAGCCCGGCGCCGTTGCCGATGATCCCGACCTCGCCGTCGAGCTTGACGTAGTTGAGGTTCAGCGCCTTGGCCTTGGCCTCCAGCGGGTCGGCCGCGGCGGCGTCGACGAACTCGGCGTGCGCCGGGTGGCGGAACTCGGCGTTCTCGTCCAGCGTCACCTTGCCGTCCAGGGCGACGATGTCCCCGGACTCGGTGCGCACCAACGGGTTCACCTCGACGAGCGTGGCGTCCTCGGCCTGGAACACGCCCCACAGCTTGACGATGACCTCGGCGACCTTCGCCTGCAGCTCGGGCGCGAACCCGGCGGCCTTGACGATCTCGTCGGCCTTGGCGGCGTCGATGCCGACCTCGGCGGCCACGGGCACGCGGGCCAGGGCCTCGGGCCGCTCGACGGCGAGCTGCTCGATCTCCATGCCGCCCTCGACGCTGCACATCGCCAGGTAGGTGCGGTTGGAGCGGTCGAGCAGGACCGAGAAGTAGAACTCCTCGGCGATCTTGGCGCCCTCGGCGATCATCACCTGGTGGACGGTGTGTCCCTTGATGTCCATGCCCAGGATCTCGCGGGCCTTCTCGGCCGCCTCGGCCGGGGAGTGCGCGAGCTTGACGCCGCCGGCCTTGCCGCGGCCTCCGGTCTTGACCTGCGCCTTGACGACGACGGTTCCGCCACCCATGGCCTCGGCGGCCGCCTGGGCCTCCTCCGGGGTGGTCGCGACCCTGCCGTCCAGCACGGGTACGCCGTGCGCGGCGAACAGGTCGCGCGCCTGGTACTCGAAGAGGTCCACCAGTGTTCCTCGTCTTCCTCGTCTTCGGTCGGAAGTGACTTGCCGTGCCGACGAGCACCAGTCCAGGATCACTGGTCGGGCGTCCACGTCGGCCGGCACCGGGCGGGTCCGACACTAGTCCCGGGCACGGCTCCGCACGTGAGCGCCCCGGGAGATGCCCGTCACACTGCGGTCACCGGGTGTCAGCCGGCACCGGCGGACCCGGGAGCGGTGGGTGCGCGCTGGGTGCACAGTGGGCCCGTGCACGTCGTCGTCATCGGAGCCACCGGCCACATCGGCAGCTACCTCGTCCCCCGTCTGGTCCGCGCCGGCCACCGGGTGAGCGCGCTGAGCCGCGGCACGCGTGAGCCGTACCACCCCGATCCGGCCTGGCGGCAGGTCGAGGCGCTCGTCGCCGACCGCGAGGCGGAGGACGCGGCGGGGACGTTCGGCGCCCGCGTCGCGGCGCTGGAGCCCGACGCCGTCGTCGACCTCGTCTGCTTCACGGTGGACTCGGCGCGCCGGCTCGTCGAGGCGCTGCGCCCGACCGGCGCGTTCCTGGCGCACTGCGGGACGATCTGGGTCCACGGCCCGGCCGCCGCCTCACCGCTGCGCGAGGACGACCCGCGCGAACCGTTCGGGGAGTACGGGACGCAGAAGGCGGCCATCGAGGAGTTCCTGCTCGCCGAGACCCGCTCGGGCGGTCTGCGGTGCACGGTCGTGCACCCGGGGCACATCAGCGGACCGGGGTGGCCCGTCATCACGCCGCTGGGCAACCTCGACCCCGACGTGTGGCGGCGCCTGTCGACCGGCGCCGAACTCCTCGTGCCCGGGCTGGGCCTGGAGACGATGCACCACGTGCACGCCGACGACGTCGCCCAGGTCTTCGACCTGGCGCTGGCCGATCCGGCGGCCGCGGCGGGTGAGAGCTTCCACGCCGTCTCCGACCGCGCCCTGACCGTCCGGGGTTTCGCCCGGGCCGCCGCGGGCTGGTGGGGCCGGCAGGCGCAGCTGCGGCACGTGAGCTGGGAGAAGTTCCGCGCCGCGACCGGCGAGCACGCCGAGGCCAGCTGGGAGCACCTGTCCCGCAGCCACAGCGCGAGCACGGCCAAGGCGCGCGAGCTCCTGGGCTACGCGCCGGGGTTCACGTCGCTGCAGGCGGCGCGGGCCGCGGTGGAGGCGATGGGGTTGCTGCCGGGCTGACCGCGCCGGCGCAGCGGGAGCCCACCGGGTGGGTCCGCCGCCCGTGGAACGATGGTGTCCGTGACGGACGACCCGCTGGACAACCCCGTCTGGGCCGCCCTGGAGGGCGTGCACGCGGACCTGGCCGAAGGCACCGGGAAGGGCCGGCGCTACCCCGGGGACGTCTCCCCCTTCTGCGGGCTGGCCGACCAGTCCTCGCCGGAGGCGTGGGCCGACCTGGCCGACCTGGCCGGGCCGGGCGCCGAACTGCTCGTGCCCGCGCTGGCGGTGCGCCCCCCGGCGGGTTTCGAGGTGACGTCGAGCCTGCCCGGGGTGCAACTGGTGGCGACCGGGGCCTTCGTCTCCGGCACCTCCCCGCTGGTCGTCGAACTCGGCCAGGACGACGTGCCGGACATGCTGGACCTGACCGCGCGCACGCAACCCGGGCCGTTCCTGCCGCGCACCCGGCTGCTGGGCCGGTACCTGGGGGTCCGCGAGGACGGCAGACTGCTGGCGATGGCCGGCGAGCGCCTGCGGCTGGGCCCGGCGACCGAGATCAGCGCCGTGTGCACCGACCCGTCGGCCCGGGGCCGTGGTCTGGCCACGACACTGGTGCGCGCTGTGGCGCACGGGATCCGCGAACGCGGGGAAACCCCGTTCCTGCACGCCGCGACGCACAACACCGGCGCGGTGCGGCTCTACGAGAACCTGGGTTTCTCGCTGCGCCGGGCCGTCGACTTCGCCCGGGTCCGCACGCCCTGAACCCCGCCGGTGTCCTCGCCCACCGCGACCGCGCGAGGCCGCCTCAGCCGTCCTGGCGCGGCCACCAGGCGGGCAGCAGCTGCTGGATGCGGCGGGCGGTGGCGTCCACGTCGTCGTCCTCGCCGTCCGCCCACCCCGCCAGGACCGCCACGAGCCCGCCCGCGAGGTAGCGGACGAACTCCGGCGGGGTGTCGGCGGGCGCGACGCCACGGTCGATCCACACCCGCACCGCGAGGTCGGCGCGCCGCGCGAGGGCGTCGGTCAGCGACCGGCGGAACCCGGCGTCGGCGTCGGACCCGAACAACGCGCGGAACGTCGTGCGGTGCTCGGCGACGTACTGCAGCTGGCCGCGCAGGGAGTCCTGGTAGCGGCCGGCCGCCTCGGGGTCGCCCAGGCCGCCCAGCTCGTCGGTCGGCACCTCCGCGAGCCGGTCGACGAGCTCGGTGAACGCCTCGGAGGCCAGGGCACGCTGGTCGGCCCAGTGCCCGTAGAAGGTGGCCCGGTTGACCCCCGCGCGGCGGCACAGCTCGGCGACGGTCAGGTCGGCCAGCGGGCGCTCGGCGAGCAGGGCGAGCAGGGCGTCGATCAGCAGCCGGCGACTGCGCAGCGCTCGAGGCTCCCCCGACTCCGCGGCCAGCCGGCTGGCGCGCGGGGCGGCAGCTTCTGCGGTCACGACACCATCATGACCTGGATCACACGTCCTAGACTGCCGTCGTGGCGCGTTTCGTGGAAGTCCACCCGCAGAACCCCCAGCCACGGGCGGTCGCCCAGCTGGTGGCGATGCTGCGGGACGACGCGCTCATCGCCTACCCGACCGACTCCTGCTACGCCCTGGGCTGCCGGCTCGACAGCCACACCGGCGCCGACCGGATCCGCCGCATCCGGCACCTGGGCGAGCGGCACCACTTCACGCTGGTGTGCGCCGACTTCGCCCAGCTCGGGCAGTTCGTGCACCTGGACAACGTCCAGTTCCGCGCGGTGAAGGCGGCCACGCCGAACCCGTACACGTTCGTCCTGCCCGCCACCAAGGAGGTTCCGCGCCGGTTCGCGCACCCGAGGAAGAAGACCGTGGGGGTGCGCATCCCCGACCACCCGTTCGTGCGGGCGCTGCTGGCCGAACTGGGTGAGCCGCTGCTGTCCAGCACCCTGCTGCTGCCCGGGCACGAGGAACCCCCGACCGACGCCTGGGCCGTCAAGGAGGAGCTCGACCACGTCGTCGACGCCGTCGTCGACGCCGGGGACTGCGGCACGGAGCCGACGACGGTCGTCGACTGGTCCGAGGGCTACCCCGAGGTGACCCGCGTCGGCGCGGGCGACCCGGACCGCTTCGGCTGAACCCACCGCGTCACGGTTGGCGCCGGAACGCGCCGGGTAGGGGTGGGGTGGAAGCCGTCCCGAGCCACGGAGGAACACGTGAGCCAGCCCAGCCAGCAGCAGGAACCGCCCGGCACCACCGCAGCGATGGACCCCAAGCCCGACCACGGCGAGTCGTCGTACAAGGGCAGCGGCAAGCTCACCGGCAAGGTCGCCATCATCACCGGGGCCGACTCCGGCATCGGCCGCGCCGTGGCCATCGCCTACGCCCGCGAGGGCGCCGACGTCGTCATCAGCTACCTGTCGGAGGACGAGGACGCCCGCGAGACGGCGCGCTGGGTCGAGGAGGCGGGCCGCAAGGCCGTGCTGGTACCCGGTGACGTCTCCGAGTCCGCGCACTGCCGCGCGATCGTCGACCGCTGCGTCGCCGAGTTCGGCAGGGTCGACGTCCTGGTCAACAACGCCGCCTACCAGATGAGCCACGAGACGCTGGAGGAGATCAGCGACGAGGAGTGGCTGTACACGCTGAACACCAACCTCAGCGCCTTCTTCTACCTGAGCAAGGCCGCCCTGCCGCACATGGGGCCGGGCTCGTCGATCATCGGGAGCAGTTCGGTCAACTCCGACAACCCGAAACCCACGCTCATCCCCTACTCGGTGACCAAGTCCGGGATCGCGAACATGTGCGCGTCGATGGCGCAGCTGCTCGGCGAGAAGGGAATCCGGGTCAACAGCGTGGCGCCCGGCCCCATCTGGACGCCGCTCATCCCCGCGACCATGCCGCCCGAGCAGGTGGAGAGCTTCGGGCAGCAGGCCCCCCTGGGACGCCCTGGGCAGCCGGCCGAGCTCGCTCCGGTGTACGTCCTGCTCGCCTCCGACGACGGCAGCTACGTCTCCGGGGCGCGCGTGGCCGTCACGGGTGGCACACCGATCCTCTGAGGAACCGCGGGACCCACCGGCACTGACGGCCGGAAACGGCGCCGTCACCGTGAGTGCCGGTACCGGCCGTTCCGCCGTCTCGAGAGGCGGAGTCGGCGGTTTCGTGGCAACGTTTCGGCGCGCTGGAGGAGCGGTCCCGCTCCTCGTGCACCAGGCCGGCGAAACCTCATCGGCTGCTCGAACTGGAGGTACACGTGACCGTCACCGGCATCATCACCGCAATCGTCGTGGGTCTGATCATCGGCGCCCTGGCGCGCCTGATCCTGCCCGGCCGGCAGAACATCTCCATCCTGCTGACCATCCTCGTCGGGATCGTCGCCGCGCTCATCGGCACCGCGCTCGCCCGCGGGATCGGGCTCGCGGACACCCGCGGCTTCGACTGGATCGAACTGATCTTCCAGGTGGTCCTCGCCGCGATCGGCGTCTCCGCCGTCGCGTCGATCCGCGGCCGCAGCCGCCGCTGATCCCGGCGGACCGAGGTGCTGTCGCCCGTCCTGTTCACCCTGGCGGGCGCCAGCGCCCTGGTCGCGGCAGTGCTGCCACGGGTGGTGGACCGCCTGCCGGTCAACCTGCCGATGGCCTTCCTGGGCGCCGGGGTCCTGCTGGGCCTGGTTCCCGGGCTGCCCTCGGTGGACCCCCTCGAGCACGAGGAGGCGACCCAGCACGTCACCGAACTCGTCGTCATCATCTCGTTGATGGGGGCGGGCCTGGCCCTGGACCGGGCCGTCGGGTGGCGTCGCTGGGCCTCCACCTGGCGGCTGATCGCCCTCGCGATGCCGCTGACGATCGCCCTGGTCGCCCTGGCCGGGTGGTGGATCGCCGGGCTGCCGCTGGCCGCGGCCCTGCTGCTGGGCGCCGTCCTGTCCCCCACCGACCCCGTCCTGGCCGGCGACGTCCAGGTCGGCGAACCGGCCGACGAGGAGGGCACCGAGGACGAGGTCAGGTTCGCCCTGACCAGCGAGGCCGGGCTCAACGACGGAGCGGCCTTCCCGATCGTCCACCTGGCCGTGGTGCTGGCGACGACGGGGCTGTCCACGGTGGCGCTGCGCGACTGGTTCCTCGAGGACATCGCACTGCGCGGTGTCGTCGGCGTGGCCTGCGGCCTGGCGATCGGCTGGCTGCTCGGACGCCTGTTCTTCCACTCCCCGCTGCCCTCGCTGCGGCTGGCCGACCAGGCCGAGGGTTTCACCGCGCTGGCCGTGACGTTCCTGGCCTACGGGGTCACCGAACTGCTGCACGGGTACGGGTTCGTGGCCGTCTTCGTGGCCGCCTGCACGATCCGCTCGGCCGAGCGCGCCCACGGGGCGCACCGGGTGGCGCACCAGTTCGTCGAGCAGGTCGAGCGGATGCTCACCTCCTGGTTGCTGCTGCTGCTGGGTGCCGCCCTCACCGACGGGCTGCTCGAGGCCCTGACGTGGCAGCTGGCCCTCGTCGGCGTGCTGCTGGTCGTGCTGATCCGGCCGGTCGTCGGCTGGCTCAGCCTGGTGCGGACCCCCGGCGGCCCACGGGAGCGCTGGGTCATCGCCGTCTTCGGGGTGCGCGGCATCGGATCGCTGTTCTACCTGGCCTACGCCCTGGGCGAGGCGGACTTCCCCGCCCGCCCGTTGTGGGCGGCGGTCGGTTTCACCGTCGCGCTGTCGGTGCTCGTGCACGGGTTCACCGCGGCACCGGTCGTCGGTGCGCTCGACGCGGCCCGCGTCCGCAACGCACCGTCCCGCCGCGACACCGACGTCGCCGACACCCACCTGTGAGGCGTCCTCACCACCCGAGCGTCCCCGGCCCGCCCTTGAACGGCCCGGTCACCTCCGACGTGATCCACCCGCCGTAGAAGTCGCCCTCCTGGGCGAGGACCACCTCGTCGTCGAGCAGGCAGCGCACCGCCGAGGGGTAGAACGCGAGCGCACCGGCGAGTTCGGCGTACGCCGCCGTCGGCCGGGGGTAGGTCCACGCGGCACGCGGGCGCACCACCGCGCCCTCGGCGTCCAGGAGGTCGACGTAGGACGCCCGCCCCTTCCACTCGCACCAGCTCGACCCGGCCCCCGGACGCACCGCCCCCTCGGGCAGCGCGTCCGCCGCCACGTAGTACGTCGGCGGGTGGGAGGTCTCCAGGACCCGCCAGGCGCGGGGCACGTCCGACGGCGGCAGGTCGACGAGCAGCCGGCCGGCGGGATCCAGGATCCGCACCCGCCGGCGGGCCGGTTCCAGCCGCGGCGGACGGGGGTAGTCCCAGCAGGATTCGCTCACCGCCCCAGCCTGGAACCGCCCCGGGCCCCCCGCCAGCTCGGCCGGTCAGCCGCGGAACTCGGCCGGGCCCGGGGGTTCGGACCGTTGACGCGTCGGGCCGGACCTACCGGCCCTTTGCGTCAACGGTCCCCCACCGGGCGACCCGGCCCACGCGGCCAGGACGGCGTCGCTGATCCGGTCCAGCGAGGGGGACCGGATCCGCCACCGCTGCCAGTGCAGCGCGACGTCGACCCCACCACCGGGGTCCAGGTCGAAGCACTCCCCCGGGCCGAACGCGGCCACCTGCTCCGGCAGGATCATCCCCCAGCCGAACCCCCGGCGGACCGCCTCCCCGAAGTCCGAGGTCGAGGGGACGTGGTGCCGCGGCGGGGCGGGGTTCCCGAAGCGCCGCAACCACCTGTCCTGCAGGTCGTCGTCGCGGTCGAAGACGACCACGGGCGCACGCTGCAGCGCCTGCGCGTCCACCCCGTCGGCGAACCAGCGGCGGGCGAACCCGACGCTCGCGCACGGCTGGTAGTGCACCGTCCCCAGCGGCACCGAGGAGCACCCGCCGACGGGTACCGCCTCGGTCGTCACGGCGGCCACGACGGTGCCCTCCCGCAGCAGCTCACCGGTGCGTTCCTGGTCCTCCCGGCGCAGGTCGAAGCAGTACTGCCCGGCCAGCGGCGCGAGCGCGGCGAGGAACCACGTCGCCAGGGAGTCGGCGTTGACGGCGATCGGCAGCACCGGCATCCGCCGGCCCGCGTCGATCTCCCACGAGGCGTCGGCCGCGAGCAGCTCCACCTCCCGGGCCAGCCGCAACACCGTGCGCCCCGCCTCGGTGGGACGCACCGGCTTGCTGCGCACCAGCAGCACCCGGCCGGCCGACGTCTCCAGCGCACGGATGCGCTGGCTGACCGCCGAGGGCGTGACGTGCAGGGTGCGCGCGGCCGCCTCGAAGGTGCCCTCGGCCACCACGGCCGCCAGCGCCCGCAGCTGGGCCAGGTCGAGATCCATGAAGCCACGCTAACGTCGGCGAAGAATCCTGAGCTGGAGCCGGGGGACCGACCGCTCTAGCGTCGGGGCGTGCTCACCCTGCTGTCCGGCACCCTGTTCGGGCTGTCCCTCATCGTCGCCATCGGCGCGCAGAACGCCTTCGTCATCAAGCAGGGCGTCCGCGGGGAGCACGTGGGAGCCGTCGTCGCGGTCTGCGCGGTCAGCGACGTCGTCCTCATCGCGGCCGGCGTCGGCGGGGCCGGCGCGCTGTTCACCGCCCACCCCGCGGCGCTGACGGTCGTGCGGGTCGCGGGGGCGGTCTTCCTGCTCGGGTACGGCGCGCTGGCCCTGCGGCGGGCCTGGCGACCGGGCGCCCTGCGCACCGACGTGTCCGGCGCGCCCGCCGCCCTCGGGACGGTGCTGGCCACAGCGGCCGGGCTGACGTGGCTCAACCCGCACGTCTACCTCGACACCGTCGTCCTGCTCGGCTCGGTGGCCGCCGCCCACGGCGCGGCGCGCTGGTGGTTCGCCGCGGGGGCGGCGCTCGCGAGCCTGGTGTGGTTCACCGTCCTGGGTCACGGGGCCCGGCTGCTGCGGCCGGTGTTCGCGCGACCGTCCGCCTGGCGGGTGCTGGACCTCGGGGTGGCCGTCGTCATGACCGTGCTGGCGGTGCAGCTGCTGCGGGGGCTGTGAGCGCCGCCCGCGCGTCGGCCGGCGGCACCCCGGTGTCCCGCAGGGCCAGCACGGCCGCTCCCAGCAGGCCGTCGTCTGCCGCGGCGACCTCCCGCCCGGCCAGGGCCTCGCGCAGCGCCGGCGACCACGCCGACCCCTCGATCCCGCGCCGCCAGACGCTGCCGCCCACCACCAGCGGGCCGGGCCCGGCGACCGCGCGGACCAGAGCCGCGAGCTCGTCCTGGGCCGCGGCGACGATGCCCGCGGCGACCGCGTCCCCGGCGCCGGCGGCGGCGAAGCAGTGCGGTGCGAGACGCGCCAGCGCGACCGGGTCGGCCGCGTACACGACGTCGACGAGCTCCCCGAGCACGAACGGGCGCCCCTCGCGGGGCCGGCGGTCGTCCACCAGTTCCAGCGCGGCCAGCACCGCCGGGGTCAGCGCCGTCGCCGGACCCGTCCCGTCCAGGTCGTCGACCACCGCCCGGGCCACGAGCCGCCCGATCCAGAACCCCGAGCCGGCGTCGCCCAGCAGCCAGCCGTTCCCGCCCACGGCCCGCACCAGCTCCCCGCCGGCCACCCGCGCCGCCACGGACCCGGTGCCGGCGATGAGGCCGGCGCCCTCGTCCTGCGCGGCGGCGGAGTAGAACATCGCCAGCAGGTCCGACACCCGCCGCGGCGGGTGCGCCAGCCCGAGGTGCCGCCCGATCTGCGCCGCCGTCAGCGGCCGGTCCGAGCCGGCCGCGGCCAGGACGGTTCCCGCCACGGCGGTGACGGGACGCCCGGCCCGGGCCAGCGCCTCCTCGACGGCCGCGCGCCACGCGGCGAGCGCGGCTGGCACCCCGACCGCCGTGGGGTTGCCGGGTCCGGCCACGGCGCGGCCCAGCGGTTCGCCGGTGGGCGCCAGCACCAGCGCCCGGGTGGTGCTGCCGCCCGCGTCCAGCGCCAGCAGCACCCCGCTCACTTCAGGCCGCCCGCCGAGACCGATCCCTGCAGCCGCCGCTGGAACACGAGGTAGACCACGAGCACGGGCACGATCGTCGTCACCGCACCCGCGAACAGCGCCCCGAAGTCGACGTCGTAGCCCGCGGCGCTCTGGAACGCCGCCATCCCCTGGGTCAGGACGTAGTTGTCCCGGTCGGAGTTCAGCACGACCGGCAGCAGGTACTGGTTCCACAGCCCGACGAAGTTCAGGATCGCCACCGAGGCCAGACCGGGACCGGCCATCGGCAGCATCACCTGGAAGAACGTCCGCCACTCGCTGGCCCCGTCGATCGAGGCGGCCTCGGCGATCTCCCCCGGCAGCTCCTCGAAGAAGCTCAGCAGGAAGAACACCGTGAAGGGGTAGGCGTAGGTGGCGTAGCTGAGGATCAGCCCGGGCAGGGTGTTGAGCAGCCCGACCTGCTGCAGGATGAAGAACAGCGGCACCACGGCCAGGAACACCGGGAAGGTCAGGCCCGCGACGACGAGGTTGCGGATCAGCGTCCGGCCCCGGAACGAGAAGCGGGCCAGGACGTAGGCGGACATCGCCCCCATGACCATCGTCAGCACCAGCGCGCAGGCCACGACGACGACCGAGTTGAAGAAGTACGACCCGATGCCCGCGGACCGCCAGGCGTTGACGTAGTTGTCGAACCGCCACTGCGCCGGCAGCGCGAACGGCGAGGCGAAGATCTCCCGCGTCGTCTTGAAGCTCGACAGCAGGGTCCACAGGAACGGCAGCAGGACGAGCGCCGACCAGATCCCCAGCACGGTGTGCGAGCCGACCGCCACCGTCCGCTCCCCCGACGGGCCGCCTCGGGGGGCGCGCGGGGCCGTCGCCGGAGGGCTCCCCGCGGCCCGCGCCGGGCTCGCGACGTCGTGCCCGCTCACGACAGCACGCTCCCGCGCCCGGGTGTCCGCGACCGCCGCTCCAGCAACCGCCCGACCCCGAAGACGAGGCCGATGAACGCGAACGTGAGCAGGGCCAGCACGACACCCATCGCGCACGCCAGCCCGAACCGCCCGTCGCGGAACGCGGTGCTGAAGATCTGCTGGGTGATGACCAGGGTGGAGTTCCCCGGGCCGCCGTCGGGGTTCAGCGCGGCGAGGAACACGAAGGCGTCCAGCGCGAAGATCCCCAGGTAGACGTACGCCGTGCGGATCGAGCCGGCCGTCCCCGGGGCCGCGATGGAGACCGCCGTGCGGAACCGGCCGGCCCCGTCGAGGCGGGCGGCCTCGAAGATCTCCGTGGGGATGCCGCGGATGGCCGCCACGAACAGCACCATGTAGAACCCGACGAACGTCCACACGATGACGACGATCGTGGCCGCCATCGCCGTCGACGGGTCCCCCAGCCAGGCGAAGTCGGTGAACCGGTCCAGCCCGAGCCCGGTCAGGACGCCGTTGAGCAGGCCCGCGCTCGGGTCGTAGACCCGGCCGAAGACGATGCCGACGACGATGGCCGGAACCACGTACGGGAAGAACGAGACGACGCGGTAGAACGACGAGCCGGTCAGCCCGCGCACGGCCCCGGTCGAGGCCCCGCCGAACGTCAGCAGGCAGGCCAGGGCGAAGCTCAGGACGAGCGTGACCGCCGGGACGACCAGCAGCAGCACGAGGCTGTTGCCCACCGCCGTGACGAACAGCCCGTCCGAGGCGAGCCGCGCGTAGTTGTCCAGCCCCACGAACTCCTGCGTCGCGGTGAACCCGGACCAGGAGGTCAGCGAGTACCAGGCGGCCTGCGTGAACGGGTACAGGACGAACACCAGGTACAGCGCGACCGGGATGACCAGGAACACCACCACGAGGCTGACGCGGTCGAACGTCAGCCTCCGGCGCGACGCGGTCGCCGCCTTCACGACACCTCGACCTTGACGATGCTCGGGTCCTCGCGGGTCGCGTCGAACTGCTGCTGCAGACCGCTGGTGAGCCCGGCCACGTCGAGCTGGCCCGACATGAACCCGTTCCACAGGACGTTGTTCTGACTGGTGAACCCGTACACGTCGTTGAAGTTGAAGGTGAACGTGTTCTCGCCCGCCGCGTCGAGCATCGCGATCTGCGAGGCCAGGGCCGTGGAGCCGAAGGCGTCGGCGGGCACGGTGTCCTTGACGATCGTCGAGGACAGCTTGGTCTCGGCGAAGTTCGACGCGCCCTCCTTGGAGAGCATGAGCCGCAGGACCTCCATGCCGCCGGCCTTGTTCTTCGCCTGGCTCGGCACGACGAACGGCTCACCGGCGCTGGCGTGGAACGCCGCGGGCGGCATCGCGGCGCCGGCGGTGACCGACGGTGCGGGACACCCGGTCATCTGGAAGTCCGCGGCGGTCTGGCTCTTCATCTCGTTCTCGATCCAGGACCCCGACGGGTACAGGATCGCCTCCTGCGCCTGGCTCCACTGGGCCTGCGCGGCGGTGAACTGGGTGCCGGCGCCGCCGGGACGGAAGTACCCCGCCTGCACGGCTTCGGCCATCTTCGCGAACACGGCCTGCACCGCCGGCTGGCTCCACGCGTCCGCCTCGAGGTTGCCCAGGGCGATGCGGACCTCGTCGCCGCCCTCCTTGATCGCCGACTCGACGGCCAGCGTCAGGTAGTAGGAGGCGGCCTCCTTGCCCCAGCAGAACAGGTACTTGCCGGCCGACTTCGCCGCGGCCCCCAGGGCCAGGACGTCGTCCCAGGTGGCCGGCGCGGTCCAGCCGTTGGCGTCGAACAGCGTCTTGGAGTACCAGAGCCCGTAGACGGTCAGGACGTAGTTCAGCTGGACCAGCCGGCCGTCGTAGTAGCCGTCGTCCAGCATGCCCGGGTACAGGGTGTCGGCGATGACGTCCCCGTCGGTGTTCTTGGCCTCGGTCAGCGGGGTGAGGTCCTCCAGCTGGGCGGCGATGGTGGCCAGGCCGATGGCGTTGGCACCGGAGTTGTCCAGCAGGTCCGGCGGGTTCCCGCCGACGAACCGGGGCTGCATCTCCTGGGCGATCTGGGTCGAGGGGGCCACGGTGAGTTCCCCGCCGTGCAGGTCGGTGTAGGTCGCGGCGACCGCGGAGACGTAGTCCGTGCCGTACCCGCCGTCGAAGATGACGGCCTCGACGGCGGCGCCATCGGCGACGCCGAAGGGGTTGTCGTCGCTGACCTCCCCGGTGGGACCGGCGTCGGGCTCCTCGCTGCCGCTGCCACCCGCGGCGCACGCGGCGGTGCCGACCGGCACGAGGGTGCCGGCCAGCGCCAGGCCCAGGAAGCGGCGGCGGTGCAGTTCTCGGGTCTCGCTCACGGTGTGTCCTCTCGGCTGAAGATGGGTCGTGGCTCAAGCACTGCGGCGCAGGCGGTTCCCGTAGCGGGCCTCGATCGCGAGGTTGCGGTCGTGCCCACCGGGGACGTTGGCCGAGACGTACAGGGGCGCCTCCTGCCCCCGCGCGGTCAGGGCCGTGACGGTCCCGATCGTCAGGAGCTGCGCGAGGTGGGCCGCGGTCAGCGAGGACACCGCACCGACCGCGACGTCGGCGACGGTGGACAGGGTCGCGTCGCCGTAGGGGGCGAGGTTGTCCAGGACGACGTCGGCGATCTCGGACAGCCGCTTCCCGCTGGGGTGCTTGGGCTCGACGGCGCGGGTGTGCTCCAGGCTGGTGACGGCGATCACCGGGTGGCCGTGCTCCGCGGCCAGCAGCGCCAGCCCCACGACCGAGCCGTTGACGCCGGAGTTGGACGCGATGACGAACACGTCCCGGGGGTCGCGGACCACGGTGTCGAAGACGTCCCGGGCGATCGCCGGGTCGCGTTCCAGCGGTGGTTCCCCGGTGAGTTCGGAGATCGCGTGGTTCCCGAACAGGGCGGCGTCGCGCAGGGCCACCTTGTTCGTGGGGATCAGGCCACCGGCGCGGCCGGCGATCTCCATGGCGAAGGCCTCGGAGTGCCCGGTGCCGAAGGCGTGGACGACCCCACCGGAGGCGATGCAGGTGGCGAGCAGGTCGACGGCGCGGTCGAGCCCACCGGAGGCGGCCAGGGCGGACAACCGGGTGAGCCGGTCGACGACCTCGCGCTGGAACTCCTCGACGTGTTGCGGAAACGCTGGCACAGGGGATCTCCTGAGTCGTTGATTCACCCACGACCTCGCTGGTTGCATGGATGGTTCACTCACCGGCGCCGGGTGTCAAGGCTCGTTCCCGTCACGTTCGTGTTGCGGCCGAGGCGTTGCCGCGCGGTGCTAGCCTCCGGGAAACGCAGGCCGGTTCCCCCATCCAGTTCCCGAGGAGGTGGCGGTGACCACGAACACTGCGGCCACGAGCACCGCGGATCCCGTGCAGCGGATCCTCGCCGTGCAGTCCGAGCTCCCACCCTCACTGCGCAAGGTCGCCGACTTCGTCCTGCGGCACCCCGACCTCGTCGAGCGGTGCTCGGCCGCGGAACTGGCCCGCCGCGCGGGAACCTCCCAGGCCGCCGTCACCCGGTTCTGCCAGACCATCGGCCTGGAGGGGTACCAGGGGCTGGTGCTGCTGATGGCCCGCGAGCAGGGGCGCCGCTCCGGCGACGGGGTCTGGGGCACCGCCGAGATCGGGCCGGACATCGGGCCGGACGACGACCTCGAACGGGTCGCGGCCGTCGTCGCCGCCGCCGACGTGCGCAGCCTGCAGGACACCGCCCGGCGCCTGGACCTGGACGCGGTCGAGAAGGCGGCGCAGGCCGTCGCCCGCGCGCGCCGGGTCGACGTCTACGGCGTGGGCGGCAGCGCGGCGATGGCCGCCGAGACCGACGCCCGGTTGTTCGGGATCGGGGTTCCGGTGCGGAACTGGACGGAGGTGCACGCGGCCACGACGTCCGCGGCCCTGCTGACCGCCGCCGACGTCGCGATCGCCATCTCGGTCTCCGGGGCCACCCGCGAGGTCGTCGAGCCCGCCGAGCTGGCCGTCCGCCGCGGCGCGACGACGGTGGCGGTGACCGGGGACCCCGCTTCCCCCCTGGCCCGCCTCGCCGACGTCGTGCTGACCGCCGCGCCCGGTGGTACGACGTTCCGGGAGGGACCGTTCGCCGCCCGGCACGGGCAGTTGCTGGTCGTGGACTGCCTGTACGTGCGGGTGGCGCAGCTGACGTTCTCCCGGGCCAGCGCCGCGCGGGCGCTGACCGACCACATCCCCGGCGACCACGTCGTGCGGCGGTCCCGGAGGCGGACGCGGTGAACCTCGACGTCCTGGCGCAGGTGCGCCCGTCGGCGCGCCAGCTGCGCTGGCAGCGGTCGGGGTTCCACGGCTTCGTGCACTTCGGCGTGAACACCGTCACCGACCGGGAGTGGGGAACCGGCCACGAGGACCCCGCGATCTTCGACCCGCCCGACGTGGACGCCGGTCAGTGGGTCGATGCCATGGCCGCGGCGGGGATGGGCGGGGTGGTCCTGACGGCCAAGCACCACGACGGGTTCTGCCTGTGGCCCAGCGCGCACACCGCGCACTCGGTCGCCGCGAGCCCGTGGCGCGGCGGTCGGGGCGATCTCGTGGCCGAGGTCGCGACGGCCTGCGCGGCGGCCGGTCTGCGGTTCGGGATCTACCTCTCGCCCTGGGACCGCGCCGACGCCCGGTACGGCACCGGCCGCGCCTACGACGACTACTTCGTCGCCCAGCTGACCGAACTGCTGACCGGCTACGGCGAGGTGTTCTGCGTCTGGCTGGACGGCGCGAACGGCGAGGGCCCGGACGGGCGACGGCAGTTCCACGACTGGGACCGCTACCACCGGGTGGTCCGGGACCTGCAGCCGCAGGCGGTCATCGGCGTGTGCGGGCCGGACGTGCGCTGGTGCGGCAACGAGGCCGGTCACGTCCGCGCCGACGAGTGGAGCGTCGTGCCGCACGAGCTGCTCGACGCCGAGTACACCGCCTCGAAGTCCCAGCAGGCCGACGACGGGCGCTTCTCCCGCCGGGTGCGCTCGGACCAGGAGGACCTCGGCAGCCGCGACGCACTGGCCGGGTACACCGGGGAGTGCGTCTGGTACCCCGCCGAGGTGAACACCTCCATCCGCCCCGGCTGGTTCCACCACCCCGCGCAGGACGACCAGGTCCGGTCCGCCGGTGAACTGTTCGACCTGTGGCGCGGCGCGGTCGGCGGCAACGCGGGTTTCCTGCTCAACGTCCCGCCCACGGCGCAGGGCCGGCTGGCCGCCCCCGACGTCGCGGCCCTGCGCGGGCTGGGCGGACTCATCGCGCAGCACCGGGCCGCCGACCACGCTGCGGCGGCGACCGCGACCGTCTCCAGCGGCGACGGCTCTGCGCTGGCCGGTGAGCCGGCACCGGAGCGCGCGCCGTGGCGCCCGGACGACGACCGGCCCCGCCTCGTCCTGCAGTTCCCCGGGGCCTTCACCTGCCGGTCGGTGGACCTGTGGGAGGACATCGCCTCCGGCCAGCGGATCGAGGAGTTCTCGGTGGTGCTGCACCGCGACGGCCGGGAGGTCTGGCGCGGCGGTGCCGGGGTCGTCGGTCACCTGCGGATGCTCGACGTGCCCGACGTCGAGACCGACCGGATCGTGGTGACCCTCGAGCGGTTCCGTGCCCGGCCGGCGCTGCTGGGGGTCCGCACCGTCGCCGGTGCTGCGCGGCGCCGGCCGTGAGCCCCACCGCTACCGTCGAGCAGGTGCTCCCCTCCTCACGCCCGGCGCGACTGGCCCTGACCGGCGGCGGGTACCGCGCGGGTCTGCTGCTGGACCTGTTGCGCCGGCTGCCCGGGCAGTTCGAGGTGACCGGTGTCCTGGCCCGCAGCGACGCCACGGCCGCGGCGGTCGCGCGGCGGGGACTGGACGTCCACCGCGACGTGGCGGGGTTGCTGCGCGCCCGTCCGGACGTCGTCGTGGTCTCGGTGCCGGCCTCGGCGGCCCCCGGGCTGGTGCTGGACCTGCTGGAGCGGGGCGCGGCCGTCGTGACCGAGACACCGCCGGCGGCCGACCTGGACGCGCTGCGGGCCCTGTGGAACGCCGCCGGCCCGGCCCGGCGCGTGCAGGTGGCCGAGCAGTACCTGCTGTTCCCGCACAACGCCGCGCGCGCCGAGGTGGTCCGCCGGGGCCTGCTGGGCGAGGCCACCTCGGTGCAGGTCTCCTCGACGCAGCTGTACCACGCCACCTCGATGGTCCGCGGGCTGCTGGGCGTGGGTGCCCGGCCGGCGCGGGTGGTCGCCACCGCGACGACGGCCCCGCTGGCCGACCCGATCACGCGGGCCGGCTGGACGGGCAGCACCGGACCCCGGCCGCAGGTCACGACGATCGCGACCCTGGACTTCGGGGACGGCCGCAGCGCCCTGTACGACTTCACCCAGACCCAGACCCGCAACCCGCTGCGGACGCGGCGGATGGTCGTGCGCGGCAGTTCGGGGGAACTCGTCGACGACCGCCTCGTGCGGCTGACCGGCCCGACCACCGTCGTGACGTCGTCCATCGAACGGCGTCAGACCGGGCTGCAGCAGGACGTGCAGGGTTTCGACCTGGACCACCTCGCCCTGGACGGGCAGGTGCTGTTCCGCAACCCCTACCCCGGTGCCCGGCTGAACGACGAGGAGATCGCGGTCGCCACCCTGCTGCAGCGCGCCGCGGCGTGGGCGCGCGGCGACGGTCCCCCGCCGTACCCGCTGGCCGAGGCCGCCCAGGACCACCTGCTGGGTCTGGCCATCGCCTCCTCGGTGACCACCGGCGGCCCGGTGGTCACCACGCGCGAGGCGTGGGCGGACCAGCTGGAGTGACCGGTCGCACTGGGCGACTGTGCACCGAAGTGCTCGATCACGACGAAGGGACCGCCCGGAACCCGCCGTGATCAAGCACTTCGGTGATCAAGCACGATCGTGTCGCGCGAGTGGGGTCAGAGCTTCTCGACGGGGGCGTAGCGCAGCAGCAGGCGTTTCGTGCCCTCGGAGCGGAAGTCGATGTGCGCGATGGTCTTGTCGCCCTCGCCCTCGATCCGCACGACCGTGCCGACGCCGAAGGAGTCGTGCGTGACGCGGTCGCCGGCGTTGAGGGAGATGACCGGGCGGCTGCCCGCCGAGCGCACCCCCGGCCGCTGCGCGACGCGCGAGGACGCCGTCGGGGAGGACACGTTCTGGAACGACGACTCCCCGCGCTTCCAGTCCACCAGCGTTCCCGGGACCTCGTCGAGGAAGCGCGACGGCGGGAACTGCTGCGGGGCCCCCCACGCGCTGCGCACGGCCGACCGCGACAGGTACAGCCGTTCGCGCGCCCGGGTCAGCCCCACGTAGGCCAGCCGGCGTTCCTCGGCCAGCTGGTCGGGGTCACCCAGGGAGCGGGAGTGCGGGAAGGTCCCGTCCTCCATGCCGGTGAGGAACACGACGGGGAACTCCAGCCCCTTGGCCGTGTGCAGGGTCATCAGCGTGACGACCCCCTCGTCCTCGGCCCCCTCGGGGATCTGGTCGGCGTCGGCGACCAGCGAGACCCGTTCCAGGAAGTCCGACAGCGTCCCCTCGGGGTCGTCCTCGGCGAACTCCTCGGCCACGGCGACGAGTTCGGCGAGGTTCTCCACCCGCGACTCGTCCTGCGGGTCCGAGCTCGCGCGCAGTTCGGCCAGGTAACCGGTCTGCTCCAGGACCGCCTCGAGGACGACGGCCGGTGAGGCGCCGGACTCGGCCAGCGTGCGCAGGTCGGCGATCAGCTGGGCGAAGCCCTTGATCGCGTTGAGGGAGCGGGAGACCAGCCCGATCGCCTCGTCGGCGCGTTCGAGGGCGCTGTTGAAGCCGATCCGCTCCCGTTCGGCGAGCACCACGATCGCGGCCTCGGCGCGGTCGCCGATGCCGCGCTTGGGGGTGTTCAGCACCCGGCGCAGGTTGACCGTGTCGTCGGGGTTGTCCAGGACGCGCAGGTAGGCGACGGCGTCCTTGATCTCGCGCCGCTCGTAGAAGCGGGTGCCGCCGACCACCTTGTACGGCAGCCCGGTGCGGATGAACACCTCCTCCAGCGAGCGGGACTGGGCGTTCGTCCGGTAGAACACCGCGACGTCGCCGTACCTGACCTGCTCGTGGTCGTGGAGGCGGTCGACCTCCTCGGCGACGAAGGCGGCCTCGTCGTGCTCGTCGTCGGCGACGTACCCGACGATCTTCTCCCCCGCCCCCGAGGCCGTCCACAGGTTCTTGGGCCGGCGGTCGGCGTTGAGCTTGATGACCTCGTTGGCCGCCGTGAGGATGTTCTGCGTCGAGCGGTAGTTCTGCTCCAGCAGCACCGTCGTGGCGTCGGGGTAGTCCTGCTCGAACTCCACGATGTTGCGGATCGTCGCCCCGCGGAACGCGTAGATCGACTGGTCGGCGTCGCCGACGACGGTGAGCTCGCCGCGCGGGACGGGCCCCTCCCCCGTCCCGACGAGTTCCTTGACCAGCACGTACTGGGCGTGGTTGGTGTCCTGGTACTCGTCCACCAGGACGTGCCGGAACCGGCGCCGGTAGTGCTCGGCGACGTCGGGGAAGGCCTGCAGCAGGTGGACGGTCGACATGATCAGGTCGTCGAAGTCCATGGCGTTGGCCTGGCGCAGCCGCTGCTGGTACATCCGGTAGGCCCGGGCCAGGACCCGCTCGGTCTCGTTGCCGGACTCGGAGTGGGCGCGGTCGAAGAACGTCTCCTCGTCGACGAGCTCGTTCTTCAGGTTCGAGACCATGGCCGACATGGCGCGCGGCGCGTGCTTCTTGGGGTCCAGCTCCAGCTCGCGCCCGACCATCGCCATGAGCCGCTGGGAGTCGGCGGAGTCGTAGATCGAGAACGAGGTCCGCATCCCGAGGTGGTGGGCCTCGCGGCGCAGGATGCGCACGCACGCGGAGTGGAACGTCGAGACCCACATGCTGCGCGCGCCCATGCCCACGACGTCGCCGACGAGCGCCGCGACACGTTCGCGCATCTCGGCCGCGGCCTTGTTGGTGAACGTGATCGCCAGGACCTGCCCCGCGGTGGCGCGCTCCTCGGCCAGCAGGTGGGCGATGCGGTGGGTGAGCACCCGCGTCTTGCCCGACCCGGCACCGGCCACGATCAGCAGCGGGGTCCCGGAGTGCACGACGGCCTGGCGCTGCTGGGGGTTCAGCCCGACCAGCAGGGCGGCCGGGTCGAGCCCGGACCGGCGCGGGGGGGGGGGGGGGGGCGGGGGCGGGGGGCCCGGGGGGGGGGGGGGGGGCGGCTCCGCGGTTGCCGGCGCGGGACCCGCGGCAGTTCCCCCCGGCAGGTAGACATAAG
>NZ_JBJLSI010000054.1:0-20905 GCF_050871945.1 Kineococcus deserti
ACGCTGAGCGGGCCGCGGCCCTTGCTCCCTGGCTGGAGCGCTACAACACTCAACGCCGTCACAGCGCCCTCGGTGGCCTGCCGCCGGTCAGCCGCCTGTCACCAACGTGATGGCTGGGTACAGCTAGGCGCGCCACCGGCTGACGTGGCCGCTCACCAGCCAAGGTCAGCCGGCGGGCGCGAGCGGCACCTAGGTTCTGCCTCGAGCCCGCAAGTGGCTATGCGGAGGAGCCTTCCTCGCCGGTCCGAAAGTCGAACCCTGCAGTCAATCCTCCGTCGGCCGTGACGGTGCTGCCGAAGACTGCCGATGCGGCCGGGGTCAGCAGGAACAGCGCCGCGCGGGCCACCTCGTCAGCTCCCACGATCCTGCCGATCGGTTGCCGAGCTTCACGCGTCGCCAAAAACTTGGCGGGGTCGGCCGCCGATGCGAGGTGGCGTTCGAAGAGCCCGGCCCGCATGGGGCCTGGAGCCAGGATGTTGATGATCACTCCGCTTCGGGCGTAGTCCAGGGCGATGGTCCGGATGGCACCGGTCAGCGCTGCTTTCGAGGAGGAGTACGCGGCCAGCTGCTGCTCCCCGAAGGTGGCATTGACGCTGCTGACGGCCACGACCGCGGCATGGTCAGCCCGGCTGAGCAGCGGCAGGAGCGCCTGCAAGGCCATCACGTTGCCCAGAACGTTGATCTCCCATGCCTTGCGCCACAGGGCGAGGTCCTCAGTGTCGAGGACTCCCACGTCGAGGACGGCGGCCGCGCCGACGAAGCCGAGTGAGCGCACCGTTCCCCCTGCCGCATCGGCCTGCACTTCGTGCATGACGCTCTGCCAGGTGCGGGAGTCGGTGACGCTGCCATGGACTTGCGTGAAGGTGTCGCGACTGCCGAGGTCGTCTGCCGCAGTGGCGACGTCGACGCCGTAAACGCGCACTCCTAGGTCGGTCAACAGGCGCGCCACCTCTTGTCCCAGCCCGCTGGCGGTGCCGGTGACGACGACCTGGTCGGGAACCTGGATGGTCCAGTCAATCATCGAACCGCCTTCTGCAGCTCGCAGGCGGCACTGCGCCAGCAGCCGAGAGCAGCATCGCCGCGAAGGGTGATCACGGCAGCAACGCCTCTGCGGCATCGATGACGGCGAGGGTCTTGTCGCGTGTGACCTGAACCGCCTCGCGCAGCGGAGTCGTCCGCTGCTCCTCGGAGATGATCTCCACACCCCAGTGGCCGCGCCAGCCCACCTGATGCAGGGCAGCGACGAACCCCGCAACGTCCAGGTCCCCGTCACCTGGGCGGCGTCGACGGTCGCAGGTGTCGTCCCACAGCGAGCCGACGACCTCGGCGTCGGCGTCGTCGAGCTCGACGACGAAGACGTGCTCGAGCGGGAGGAGGGCAGTGAGCTCATCCATCTTCGTGCCGCCTCGGGCCACGTGCCAGGTGTCCACCACCAGGCCGCCGTGCACGTTGCCAACCTCTCGCACCAGCTCTACGCCCGCCTGCAGCGTCGGCACGTTCGACATCGGCATCGGCTCCATCGCTACGCGGACCCCGTGGTCACCGGCGTCGGTGGCCAGAGCGTCAAAAGCCTGGGCGAAGCGCTCCAGCGTGACCGGCTGTTCGACGCCGAACGACTGCAGCTCGGCTCCGACCTTGATGGTCGTCACCCCCAGCTGTGGCGCTGCTTCGAAAAGCCGCCGGCGCACCTCATCAGAGGCATCCCGCAGCGCCCCGTGCGTCCACCAGTTGCTGAGGAATTCCACCTCCACACGAGAGATCCCGTACTCCTTGATCATCTCGTTCAATGCCGGGTACCCCATGCTGTCCCCCAGTGAGAAGAGATCAGCGTGGTGCAGACCGATCCCCTCCCAGCCGGCGTCGGACACCGCGGCCAGACGCTCCCGAATGTCGTGCGGGGATCGTTCGTCACCGCGCGAGGGGCGGGCGTCACCAGCCCACGTCCAGCAGGTAGCCAACAACTCGCGGTTAGTGATGTTCGTGCTCATGTTGAGGGGCTCTTTCGTTGTCCAGAAGGTAACTCGTCAGGGTGGGTGACGGCGCGTGCTCCGTCAATGGTTGCCCGCTTTGAAGCCGGATCGACCACGCCGCATGGTGATCTGATGCACGTGCGCGGCGGCCCCTTCCTGCACTGCGACCGCCCTCCCGATCACGGGGCTTCGGCGTTGGCTGCAGTCTCCGAAGGTGGACCGCGCTGAGATATCGCCACGACGGTGACAAGACGGTGACAAGGCGGTGAACCTCACGGAGTCGTGTACCCACCGTCAATGACGAGTTCTGCTCCCGTCATGTAGCTCGACTCGTCGCTGGCCAGGAAGAGGACTCCGTAGGCGATCTCTTCAGGGCGGCCGAGGCGTTTCATCGGCGTCGCCTCGACGACGCCCGCCGTGACCCCGTCGTCCTGTGCGTCGATCATGGGAGTTGCGATGATGCCAGGATGGACGGAGTTGACACGAATCCCGTCCTGAACGTAGGACAATGCCGCGTTCTTACTCATGAGCCGCACGGCGCCCTTGCTGGCGGTGTAGGCCGCCACGCCCGCGGCCCCGGCGATGCCCCAGATGCTGGACACGTTGATGATCGATCCGCTGTGCTGAGCCTGCATCGCCGGCACGACGTGCCGGATGCCATAGAAGGCGCCGTTGAGGTTCAGATCGATGATGCGGTGCCAGTCTGCTAGAGCGATGGAGTGGATCGGTTCGTAGGAACCCACACCACCGGCGTTGTTGAACAAGACGTCGATTCGCCCCTCAGCCTGCAGGACCTGCGCGACCACCTCACGCCAGGACTGCTCCTGGGTGATGTCGTGCTGCAACCAGGTTATGCCCTTGGCCTCGTCGTTCTCCTCCACGTCGCTCGACAGGCAGATGTCTGTCCCGTACACGAGCGCGCCTTCGGCAGCGAAGAGCTTGGCCGTGGCCAGGCCGATACCGCGCGATGCGCCGGTGACGATGGCGACCTTGCCCTGCAGTCTCATGCGGTCCTGCCTTCCTGACGGAGCAGCGCCCCGTCCTCCTGGGAGCCGACCCGCGCGAGCGGACGCGGCACCGGCGAAACGTCGGGCAGCCCGGTGGACTGCGTGGCCAGCAGTTTCCACCGCTCCTGGTGTCGGGACCAGACGGCCAAGGTCCGGCTGTGCAACTGCTTGCGCGTCCCGCCGGCGGTCACTTCACCGATCATCTGCCCGAATACCAGCACGACGTCAGGAAGAACGGTGATGCGAGTGACCGGATGATCCAGGCGGTGGTAGTCGTACCACCCACTGCGGCACTTCTCCAGGAAACTGTCGAGGGTGTCGACCACGGAGGTCGCATGCGTGTACAGCAGGTCCGGATGGCACAAGTCGGCGAAGGCGTCGTAGTCGGCGCGCACCAGAGCTGCATACCGGACGTCCTCCAGTCCGAGGATGACGTGCTCGACGTCGCTGTCGGCGTGCATCAGGTCTGGCTGCCGCTAGCCAATGCGGCGTCAGGGGTCAGCAAGACCTTGACTTCCTGCCCAGGCTTCTGGGCGGCCTCGATCGCCTCGGCCGCCTGCGTCAGCGGGTACACCGAGGACACCAGCGGCCGAAGATCGATCCCGGCCTTCTCCACGTAACGGATGGCCGCCGGCCACACCGGCGGCGGCGCACCGGTCGAGCTGGTGACGGTCAGGTTGCGCTGCTGCACCAGGCCCAGGCGTGCGGGCTCGTGGCGCGGCGTGGAGACACCCATCAGCAGGACACGGCCGTCGTCGTCGGCGCTTTCCAGCGCCATGGATTGCGCGGATGGGACACCGGACGCCTCGACCACGATGTCTGCGAGAGGCCGGCCGATCTCGGCGGCGACCCGGTCGGCCAACGGCTCGGGGTCGAGTGGGTTCACCGACAGCTGCGCGCCCAGCTTTTCGGCCAGCTCACGCCGCAGCGGGCTGGGGTCGAAGGCGACGACCGTGGCGCCGGCGACGTGCGCTTGGATGACGGCGGACAGGCCGATCGCTCCCAGCCCGTAGACGTGGACGACGTCGCCTGCGGTGACTCCGCCGATCTTGCGTAGTGCGGTGAAGACGCAGACGAAGGGTTCGATGACCGCGGCGGTCTTGGTGCTGACACTGTCAGGGATCGGGAAGCACATGCGCGCGGGAACCGTGAACTCATCGGCCATGGCACCGTCGTGGGTCACACCGAACCAGTCGTTGCCCCCCAGGTGGCCGTGTCCAAGTACCCGGTCACCGACGGCGAAGCCGGTGACGGCCTCCCCGACCGCGGCGACAGTGCCTGACCACTCGTGGCCCAGAGTGTGCGGGAAGTTGATGACGAACGTCTCGGGCATCCGGCCGTGCAGTTGTTCCACGTCCGTTCCGCAGATGCCCATGTAGGCGGGGGCGATGAGAAGTTCATCCGGTCCGACGGCTCGGCGCTGCACGCTCTCGTAGGCCGCGTGGATGGCGCCCTGGGCGTCCTTGCGGACCACGACTGCTCCCACCGTGGTCTCGTCGTGATTCAGGTTCATCTCGGGGTTCCTCCAGAGGGGGTCGAGCGAAGCGGGCACGTGGCGCTCAGTCACGACGGGTGCCGCGCGAGGAGCCAGCGAAGTGGTTGAGCACGAGAGCCGCCAGGATGATCAGGCCGTAGACCGCGTCGATCCAGAAGGACGGGACGCTGGACAGGACCAGGATGTTCTGGATGAGGCCGAGCAGGATGACACCGCTGAAGGCGCCCAGCATGGAACCGCGTCCGCCGTTGAGGCTGATGCCCCCGATGACGGCAGCCGCGAAGACCGTGAAGATCATGCCGTCCCCCTGGTTGGAGGCGACCGAGGCGATGCGACCGGTGAGCATGAGGCCGGCGATGCCGGCCAGCAGCGAGCCCACGACGAACACACCGATGGTCAACCGCTGCGTGCGGACCCCGGCGGCCGCGGCTGCGGCGCTGTTGCCCCCCATCGCGTAGATACGCCGACCGGTGGGATGGTTGCGCATGAACAGGTAGGCGACGACGAAGGCCAGGACGAAGATCCAGACCTGGACTGAGACGCCCAATAGTTTGGCGCTGCCCAGCCACTGGAAGGCGCTGGGCAGACCCGACAACGTCTGACCACCGGCGATACCGACGGTCACACCGCGCAGCAGGATGAGCATCGCCAGGGTCACGATGAAGGCATTGAGGCGGAGCTTGGCGACCATGGTGCCGTTGAACAGCCCGATCGCCACGGCCAGGACCAGCATCGCGGGGATGGCCAACCAGGCACTCAGTTCCAGGCCGCTTCCGCCAGCGGCGGCGGGCAGCACGAGCCAGACGGCCACCATGGGAGCCAGACCTACGGTGGACTCCAGCGACAGATCGAAGTAGCCAGAGATGAGGATCACGGTCTCGGCCAGTACCAGGATGCCCAGGACGGCGCTGGTGACCAGGACGTTGTTGATGAGGTTGTTCACCGTCAGGAAGTTCGGCGACAGGATGTAGCCCAGCACGACCACGAGCAAGATGGCCGGCAAGAGGGCCAATTCCCGGTTGCCGCGCAGCCCTCGCCGTTCTCGAGCCGTGGACGGAGGCGTGCTCGGCGACGTCGTCGCCATGGTCGATGCGGTCACGGTCTTGGTCCTTCCCTGGGCGGGTGGTTCATGCCGAAGCGTGGTGGTGAGGAACTGCTGGGCCGCCGGCCCACCGCCCTCAGCAGGTGGGTGAGCCGTGCGGCGAGCCGGCAGCGGCCCGGCTCGGTGAGTCGCTGGGCACGGCGGGGGTGTCCGAGCCCTGCACGGCGGCCACGAGGTCACGCTCTTGCCAGCCACGGGCCAGCTCGGCGTGCAGGGCGCCCTTGTACATGACCAGCACCCGGTCGCAGACCTCGAGGTCGTCGTCGTCGGAGGAGACCACCAGCACCGCGCAGCCCTCGTCTTGCTGCTGACGGATCGAGGCGTAGATGGAGTCCTTGGCCGTCACATCGACGCCGGCGCTGGGATGGATGAGGACCAGAAGGTGCGGATCTGCTGCCAGCGCGCGGGCCAAGACGACCTTCTGCTGGTTGCCGCCGGACAACTCTTGCACTGCCTGGTCGGCACTGGCGGCCTTGATCGCCCAGGTCTGGGACAGCTCCAGGTACCGCTGGCGGCGGGCCCTGCGGTCGAGCAGCCCCATCTTGCCGCGCAGCCTGTTCAGGACGCTGAGCGTGGCGTTCTCCTCCACCGACAGCTCTGGCGCGAAGCCGTTCACGTGACGGTCCTCGGGTACGAAACCGACACCGGCGTCGATGGCGTTGCCGATGTTGCCTGGGCGCAGACGGCGACCGTCGACGCGCACCTCGCCACCGGCGAAGGGCAGTTGACCGGCCAGCGCCTGCGCCAGCTGAACGTGACCGGCTCCATCCAGGCCGGTCAATCCGACCGCTTCGCCTCGTCGCATGGACAAGGTGATCGGGGCGGAGCGGTCCGTGAGCTGGACACTGTCGGCTTGCAGGACCACCGGCGCATCAGCGGGCAGGGTGGTGTGAGTCGTGGTGTGGCTGCGGCGGGCGGCCGTGTGCTCACCGGTGCCCCCGCTGAGGACGTCGACGATCTGTCCGGTGTTGATCTCGGCGGTGCTGCACTGCTTGACCGTCCGGCCATCGCGCAAGATGGTCACGGCGTCGCAGACCCGGAACACCTCGTCGAGGTGGTGGGAGACGTAGACGATGGTCACACCCCGCTGACGGGCCTGGTCGATCTGAGCGAACAGTTCCTGGCAGGCACCGTCGTCCAGTCCGGCGGTGGGTTCGTCCAGCAGCAGGATGCGCGGACCCTGCGACATCGCACGGCAGACTTCCACGACCTTGCGCTCCAGGGGGGCCAGCTCGCCGACCTCCCGGTCGATCAGGCGCGCGAAACCCCAGTCACCGAGCAGGTCACGTCCTCGCGCTTTCATCTGCGGCCAGTCGACCATGCCTCGCCGCAGCGGGTACGCCGCCAGGCTGATGTTTTCGGCGGCGGTCAATCCGTCGATCAGGGTGCTCTTCTGGTAGACGCAGGCCAGGCCCGCGGGCGAACCGGACGGGTACGGCTCCTCGTCGGCGCCGGCGATCTCCACCAAACCGCTGGTAGGTTCGGTCAGTCCCGTCAAGACACTGATCAACGTCGACTTCCCGGCACCGTTGCGCCCCAGCAGTGCGTGGGATTCGCCGCGGCGCACGCTCAGGTCGACCCCGTCGAGCGCTTTGGTCGAACCGAAGGTCACGCGCACATCGCGGATCTTGATGGCGAGATCCTCGTCCTGCATCGGATGGGCCTTCCCTGTCGTCACGGTTCTTCGTCGAATCGGTCCTTCGGCGGATTGCTCTCGTCGATCCCTTGCCCGCCAGTGCCACCGCTGTTGCGCGGCTTGGTCGCCGGGTGCCGTGCTCTTGTGAATCGCGCGCAGCCTGGCGGATGGCTGGCCCGGCTGATCCAGATGGCGGTGCGCAGGCTTCGCCGGCCCCTACTTGCTCGCGTTGCCCCACAGCGTGCTGTCGTCCACGTTGGCCTTGGTGACCACCGGCGAGGGCAGCATGTCGGCCAAGTTGCCCTTGTACTCGACGATCTGGCTGCCGTGGTCGGTCGGGCCTACCGCGTAGGTCTTCCCCGCGATTGCATCCTTCATGTAGGAGACCCCGTACTTGGCGTAGTCGTTGATCGGCTGGGATACGACAGCGTCGAGCTCACCGGTGCGGATTGCCGCCAGCGAGGGGCCCGAGCCGTCGATCGAGACCATCGAGATGTGTCCGGGCTGGCCAGCCGGAAGGTACTTGCCGAGGTTCTTCATCACCGAAGTGACGCCGTCGAGCATCACCGAGTCGCTAGCCAGGAAGACCCCGTTGACGTCGGTGGTGCTCAGGACCGTTTGCGCTGCGTCGGCAGCCTTGGCGCTTTCCCAGTCCGTGGGGCGGGCGATGATCTGCACGCCCGGGTACTTCTGGGCCATGCAGTCGGCGAACCCCTGGTGACGGTCGGCGCCGCTGGAGGTGCCGAGGTCGCCCTGCAGCTCCAGCACGGTCCCCTGCCCGCCGATCGCCGCCCCGAGCGAGTCGCACACGCTGGCTCCCATGGCGACGTTGTCGGCGCGGATGTTCATGTAGATGTCACCGCCGTTGGCGGCGGTGTCCACGGTGACGACCGGAATGCCCGCCTTGTTCGCCGCCTCGACGCCGGGCACGATCGCATCGGAGTCGCGTGGGATCAAGAAGATGCCGGCGACCTGCTGAGTCACCAGGGTGTTCATGTCGGTGATCTGCTTGCCGGTGTCGCCGTTGGCGTTGGTCGTCTGCTGCATGTCGAATCCACCAGCCGCGCCCTGCGACTGCACCGTGTCCACCAGCTGCACAGTGAAGGGGTTGTCCAGCACGGCCGCGGAGAAGCCGATCTTGTCGCCACCAGATCCGGTGGCCGAGTCACTGCTGCGGTTGCAGGCCGCCAGGCTGACGCCAAGGGCCAGGCTCAGTCCCAACGCAGCAGCTCGCCGGCTGATCAGGCGCGCCGAAGCAGGCCGCCGCTGGCCGGTACCGGGTCGGACACAGGGGGAGGCATCGACGTCGTTGGCGATCTTCATAGTGGCCCTGTCTGTGACGGACCGCGCGCGGCGGTCGTATGGACGTGAGAACCGCCTGAGCTAGCCCATCTTGGCAAGCGCTTGCATAGCGGTAGACTCTGGAGCGGTGATCGTTTCTCAGCATTGAGCGCGTTTTACGGTCTGCGTGCTGCGGATGAGGGACCATCCGGCGACTGCGACCGCTCCGCTATCGTGGAGTCTGTGCAAGCGGTTGTCAAGCTCTTGCATGACCAGCCTGGATGCCGTCACACTCATCCGGCACTGATGAAGGAGAGGCGATGCGACCAAGATTGCGCGACGTTGCGGAACTGGCCGGCGTCCACCCAGCGACGGCGTCGCGAGCGCTCAACGAGCACACCCGCTCCCGGCTGAGCCCGGAGACGGTGGCCCGTGTGCTGGCCGCGGCAGCCGAACTGAGCTACAGCCCCAATCAGATGGCTCAAGGCCTGGCCACGAATAAGTCGTCGACGATCGGTGTCATCGTCGGTGATCTGTCGGTTCCCCTGTTTCCCCCCGTCCTACTGGGCATCGACGATGTGATGTCCCAGGCTGGGTACACCGCGCTCATCGTCAACACCGACAACGACCGTGAGCGTGAACTGGCCCGGTTGGCGACTTTGCGCTCCCGGCAAGTGGACGGACTGATCGTGGCGACAGCCCTTACCGGGCCAGAAGCCGAAAACGACAAGTATCCGGCCGTTGCCCCGACCGTCTTCGTCGTGCGCACCCCCAATGAGGCTGGCGCCGCCAGCGTCCTCAGTGACGACTCCGCCGGCATGCACGCGGTGATCGAGCACTTGTACGCCCTGGGGCACCGACGCATCGCTCATGTGGCGGGGCCGGCCAACATCAGCACCTCTGTGGCCAGGCTGCGGGCCTACCGTGAGGCCCTCTTCGAACGCGACCTGCCTATGGATCCGGCCCTGATAGCGACGGTCGATCACCTCAGCGCTGACGCCGGTGCTGCCGGACTTGCCTCCCTACTCGACAGCGGGACCCAGTTCACCGCGGTGGTCGCGTTCAACGACCTACTGGCCTACGGCTGCTACCGGACGATGCGCGACCGCGGCCTGTACTGCCCCCAGGACATCAGCGTCGTCGGCTACAGCGACCAGAACGGTTCTGACCTGGTGAGCCCGGCGCTAACGACCGTCAAGGTAGACCACTACACCATGGGCGCCGAAGCGGCCCGAATGCTGCTGGGCATTCTGCGCGCACCTGATGATCCGCGCCGTCACTCCATCCGCGTCCCGGTCAGCCTAACGGTCCGGGACTCGACGACGACCGCCCGCTCCGGAACGTGGCCGGCGGCGACCTCGAGCCTGGACGCGCCTCCTTCCAGCGGGTTCAGGCAGCGTCCCGCCTGAAGGGGGAGACGCTGCCGGTCGCCTGCGCGGTCTTCGCCTGCACAGACGCCTGCCTTGCTTGCCGCCTTGTCGGCCCTGGCTTCACCACGGGCTGACTGCTTGCACCTCCGCGCCCTCCAAGCGTTCAGCCAGCCGGCAGCTTGGGCGTCGGCTGGTAGGCCAGCAGCTTCCAACCGTCCTTGGTGCGCACCCAGACAGCCAGCGAGTAGTTGTCCAAGGTCTTGTCCACTCCGTTGATGCTCAACTGCGCCTGCATCTGTCCCACCACTAGAGCGGTGTCCCCAGCAAGAACCACTCGATCAACCGGGTGCTCGATGGAGTGGTAGACGAAGACGCCGTCGCGGCACTTTTGCAGGTAGGAGGACAGGCTGTCCGTTCCACCGTTGGTGTGCGTGTAGACGAGATCGGGATGGCAGTACCGCGCGAAGGCGTCGAAGTCGCCCTGCACCACGGCCTCGAACCGTCGGCGCTCCAGCTCGAGCAGCTGTGCGGTGTCCTCACCGTCAGCGTTCTTGCGATCACCGTTCGTGCGATCACCGTCCGTGCGGTCGACGTTGGTGCCGTCATCGACGTTGGGTGGCTCGTTCTGGGTGGCCTGGCTCATCGATGCTTCCTCGGCTCGGTGGGATATGGCATACCCGGTGTCGCCCCGAGGCGACACCGGCGCTGGGCGGTGTGTCACAGCAGCGAGCGGATGGAGCCGCCGTCGACACCCCAGACAGATCCGGTGACGTATCCGGCCAGGCCGCTGGCGAGGAAGACGATCACGTTGGCCACCTCCTCGGCGGTTCCCAGTCGATTAAGGGGTAGCTGACGCAACGACATCTCATGCGCTACGGCGGCCTGGGGTTCCATCCCGTGAACCGTGGCCATGGTGTCGGCGAAACCACCGGGCTTGGTCCAAAACGGTGTCCAGATGGGTCCAGGAGCCACCGCGTTCACCCGGATTCTGGGTCCCTCCTTGCGGGCCAGTCCCTTGGTCAGCGCCAGGACCGCGGCCTTGCTGGCCGCATAGTCCAACGGCAGTGCTTCGGGCTGTCGCGCCAGGTCGGAGGCGTTGTTGATGATGACGCCGCTGTCAGATGCGCGCAGCACCGGCAGGCAGTCTCGGGTGATGCGCACGTAGCTGAAGAAGTTGAGGTCAAAGGTGCGCTGCCAGTCGGCATCGGTGATGTCGTCGAACTCCCGCACCGCGCCGGAGCCCACGTTGTTGATCAGGACATCCAGACCACCCAGGCCTTGCAAGGCCGTCGCCACCGCGTGCGAGCAGCCCGTGTCGGTAGATAGGTCTGCCAAGACCGGCTGGATCGTACCTGCCGACGGCTGCTGTGCCAGGTCGTCCAAGGCGGCGCGGTCGATGTCCAGTGCGGCCACGATGGCGCCCTCGGCGGCGAAGGCCAGCGCGGTGGCGCGGCCGATGCCGGTGCCCGCTCCGGAGACCAGGACCTTTTTGCCCGTCAGTTCGGTATGCATCTGAGGTACCTCCACGTTGAGCCTCTGCCAGGCCTGCCCACGCCTGTGGCGCCTGACGCGCTGCTAATGTCCAGTGACAGAGGACACTCTGTCAACTGCTGCGAAACCCGATCTTGATCAATCGGTGGAGGCCGACGGAGGATCGACAATTGGTCCGGCCTGTCGACGTCAGGGTGGACGGTGTGTACGGTGGCGCTTAACACCTCGGCGATGGAGACGATGAGAGAGGAGGGTCGCCGATGACTGAGGCCGACGACACTGGTGGGCAGGGTCTCCTCACCTCCGACCTAGGGGCTCGGCTCCGATCAGCCCGCGAAGCGCACGGTGTGAGCCTGCGGGAGATGGCGCGCCGGGTGGAGGTTTCTCCTAGCTTCATGTCGCAGATCGAGCTGGGACGTGCTCAGCCATCGATCGGCACGCTCTTCACCATCGTGACCGAGCTGGGTCTGTCACTGGACGAGCTGATGAGCTCGACGACCTCCCCCGCCCCCGAGTCAGCGGCCGTCACTGCGATCACGCGCCAGCGCGCTGCCGGTGTGCCCGGATTGCAGCATCCCGACGAGCGACCCGAGCTCTACACCCGCGGCGTTCGATGGGAACGGCTGACCCCGTACGAGGATCGGTTCGTTGAGTTCCTGCGCGTCACCTACGAACCCGGCACCGAATCCTGCCCAGCCGACGACTTGATGACCCATCAGGGGTGGGAGTACGCGCACGTCCTTGGGGGGCGGCTGAATGTTCAGGTCGCGTTCGAGCGCACCACCGTGGCCGCTGGCGACAGCTTCAACTTCGACTCCACTGTGCCTCATCGACTGAGCAACCCCTACGACGAGGACTGTGTAGCCGTCTGGTTCATCACGGGCCGCTCCCACGACCTGCCTTCGCACCAAGCGACACCGAGTCGGACGTGGGCTCCGGGTCATCACTAGGGCAGCCAGCCCTCATCCGGCGAGCCAGCCGATCCGGTACCGCCGGCAGCTGAGCCAGCCGCCGAAACCACCTCATCGCAAAGCACCCGGCCGACCGGCACGAGAATGCCACCACGGAAGGTTCGCCATGGACGTCGAACAACTTGAGGACTCCCTGACCAGCCAGGTCGTCGACAGTTTCGCGCAAACAGCCGACCCCCGGCTGAGGTCCATACTGCAAAGTCTCACCACCCACCTGCATGCGTTCATCCAGGAGATCTCACCGAGCATCGAGGAGTGGGAAGCTGCGATCGACTTCCTCACACGTACCGGGAAGACCTGTACCGACACCCGGCAGGAGTTCATCCTCCTGTCCGATGTTCTAGGCGTCTCGATGCTGGTGGAAGAGATCAACGATGCGGAAACCCCCGAGGCCACTGACTCCACCGTGCTGGGTCCCTTCCACATGGTCGACTCCCCCACCCGAGACTGCGGCGACAACATCTCACCCGAGAGCGTAGGCACAGCGTGCGTGGTAGCCGGCCAGGTGTTGTCAACGACCGGTGACCCCATCGCCGGGGCGAAGGTGGACATCTGGCAGGCCGATGACAACGGCTTTTACGATGTGCAACCTGAAAGCGGGCAGAGCATCGGCAATGGACGCGCGCTGCTGACCACCGACACTGATGGCGCCTTCTGGTTCCGCAGCATCGTTCCATCCTTCTACCCCATCCCCACCGACGGCCCGGTCGGAGAGCTGCTGAGAGCATCGTCGCGACACCCCAACCGCCCGGCACACATCCACTTCCAGGTAAGCGCGCCCGGCTACAAGGAACTGACCACGCACATTTTCGTGGCAGAAGATCCCTGGTTGAGTTCCGATGCAGTCTTCGCGGTCAAGCCCTCGCTTGTCCGCCGCTTCGTCGACGACCACGACGAACGCCAAGCCAGCGAGTTGGGGCTACCCGTCCCGTTCCGCCGAGCGCACATCGACCTGGTTCTCAACCCCGATCCTGAAAGTGAGACGTCGATCCCATGATTCAGTTCCTGTACCAGCAGCAGCCCATGCGCGTGCAGTTCGGAGCCGGTTGGGTAGATCGGGTCGCCGAAGAAGTCAAGGCACTGGGCCTGCAGAAGGTACTCGTGCTTGCCACTCCTCAGCAGGAGGACCTCGCCGAGCGGGTGGCCGCCTCACTGGGACAGCTCAGCGCCGGTGTGCACGCCAAGGCCGAGATGCACGTGCCGATCGAGTCGGCACGAGCCGCCCGCGACCTGGCCGTGCAGCTGGGTGCCGACGGATGCGTTGCCGTCGGCGGCGGCTCCACGACCGGCCTCGGCAAGGCCATCGCCCTGGAGTACGGTCTGCCCATCATCGCCGTGCCCACGACCTACGCCGGCTCGGAGATGACCCCCGTCTGGGGTCTGACCGCCGACGGAGTGAAGAAGACAGGCAAGGACTCCAAAGTCCTGCCGCGCAGCGTCATCTACGACCCCGAGCTCACCACGACCCTCCCGGTCTCCCTGTCTGTGACCAGTGGTTTCAACGCTATCGCCCACGCGGTTGAGGGGTTGTACGCTCCTGACGGATCGCCCGTCGTGTCGCTGATGGCAGAAGGCGGCATCCGAGACCTCCTGGGCGCCCTGCCCACCATCGTCGACGACCCGAGCAACCTCGAGGCCCGGGCCCAGGCTCTGCAGGGCGCGTGGCTGTGCGGCGCGGTACTGGGCGCGACCACCATGTCGTTGCACCACAAGCTCTGCCACACTCTTGGAGGGACCTTCAACCTTCCCCACGCGGAAACACACACGGTGGTGCTGCCGTACGCCCTGGCCTATAACGCGCCAGCCATTCCCGCAGTCATGGACACGCTGCGCCGGCTGACTGGATCTGACGACCCGGCCAAGCACTTGAAGGACACCAGCACCGGGCTGGGAGGTCCCAGCTCGCTGAGCGAACTCGGGTTCGGTGCTGGGGACATCGACAAGGCAGTCGAAATCGCCACCCAGAACGCGTATGCCAACCCGCGAGAGGTGACCGCTGCCGGGATCAGGCAGCTGCTGCAGGACGCTCTGACCGGGGCCGCACCGCGCTCGCCTGAAGTCGGCTAAAGCGCACTCAAGGTCACGTCGGTTCGCTCAGAAAGCGTGCGCCGGCCACTACCGTGGCCGGCGCACGGATCTGCCGGAGCAAGCAAGGTGAACGCTGAACGAACCCGTCTACCCCCCAACCCCGTGCATCGTGGCCGTCCAGTGTGGGTGATCAATCGTCAGGTCGTCCCCTTCGCCGTGACGGTCCATGACCCGGGCCCGCAGCTGCGGCGGGACGAGGGGCCGTAGGTCGCACTCTGGCACAGAGGATATGCACGGTGCAGGGCAGGGCGACACACCGCGCGACGACCATGTCTGCTGCATCGTCGTGGGCATGGCCACGAGAGGCGCATCCTCTCGGACGCAGGGAGCTACCTCGATCAGGGAAAGTCGTCAGTTGGGTTGGACGCGACAGTTCAAGCTGGAGTGAGCATCACGAAGGTGCCGCCGCGATGAGATCGCGGGTCGGCCCGACGTCTAGATCGTCTCACCAACCGCGTCGGCACGGTCTGCTCATGCATCCTGGTGCCGCCGGATGCGCTGCGCCGGCGCAGGCCCAGGATTTGAGGCCTCCCCGGTAACGGGAGCTGAGGTCGTCACTGGGGGGCGATGAGGTCGAGCGCAGGTAGGAGTTCGCGCAATTCGTGCAGGCTCGTGCCCCACGTCTCCTCCACCACGACCGACCCCTCCCGCAGGCACACGACCGCGCTCTCGCTGTAGACCCGGGAGACACAGCCGACTCCGGTCAGCGGGTACGTGCAGGACGGGACCAGCTTGGGCGTGCCGTCGCGGCCAACCAGGGGCATGACCACGTACACCGCCCGAGCACCGGTGGCCAGGTCCATCGCTCCCCCCACCGCCGGGATCGCGTCCGGGGCCCCGGTGTGCCAGTTCGCCAGGTCCCCGTTCACGGCGACCTGATACGCGCCGAGCACGCACACGTCGAGGTGACCACCGCGCATCATGGCGAAGCTGTCGGCATGGTGGAAGTACGACGCCCCCGGCGTCTCGACCACGGGAATCTTGCCCGCGTTGATCAGGTCGGGGTCGACCTCGTCACCGACGGCGGCCCGTCCCATGCCCAGCATCCCGTTCTCGGTGTGCAGCACGACGCCCGACTCCGGCGACAGGTGGTCAGCGACCAGGGTGGGCCGCCCGATGCCGAGGTTCACGTACGCGCCGTCGGGGATGTCTCGGGCGACACGCGCCGCGAGCTCGTCCTTCGACAGCGGCCCCCGGTCGAGGTGTTCGACCGTTCCGATCATCGAGGTGGTCACGCGACGGCCTCCTGGTGCTCCTGGGTATTGGGGCGACTCTCTCGCCGGTGCGGGATTCGCACGACCTGGTCGACGTAGATCGCCGGGGTCACCACGTGCTCAGGGTCCAGCCCGCCGACAGGCACCACGTCGTCGACCTGCACGATGCTCCGGCGAGCCGCGGCGGCCATGACCGGGCCGAAGTTGCGGGCGGTCTTGCGGTAGACGAGGTTTCCCATCGCATCGGCCACGTGCGCCTTCACCAGCGCCACGTCGCCGTGGATGGGGTACTCCAGCAGGTACTCCCGCCCGTCGATCACGCGGCTCTCCTTGCCCTGAGCCAGTGGCGTGCCGACCGCGGTCGGGCAGTAGAAGGCTCCGATGCCCGCGCCGGCCGCGCGCAACCGCTCGGCGAGGTTGCCCTGCGGCACGAGCTCCAGTTCGATGCTCCCGGCCCGGTAGAGCTCGTCGAAGACCCACGAGTCGCTTTGACGCGGGAAGGAGCAGACGATCTTGCGGACCCGCCGGGCCTTCAGCAGCGCTGCGAGGCCGATGTCGCCGTTGCCGGCGTTGTTGTTCACCACCGTCAGGTCCTTCGCGCCCTGCCGCAGCAACGCATCGATGAGTTCGACGGGCTGGCCGGCGGCGCCGAAGCCACCGATCAGAACGGTGGCTCCGTCGGCGATGTCGGCGACGGCCGCGTCGGCGTCCTTGGGAAACTGCGTGCGGCTCACCGGCTCGCCCCTTCGGTGGCCAGGACGTTCTCCAGCACCACAGCCAGGCCCTGACCGACGCCGATGCAGATCGCGGCCACTCCCCAGCGGATGCTGTCGCGGCGCATCCGTTCCAGCAGCGTGCCGATGATGCGGCCGCCGGAGGCTCCCAGCGGGTGGCCCAGGGCGATGGCTCCTCCGCAGGTGTTGACGATCTCGGGGTCGATCTTCCAGGCGTCCACGCACGCCAGGGACTGCACGGCGAAGGCCTCGTTGAGCTCCACCGCCCCGACTTGGTCCCAGCCGATCCCGGCCCGAGCCAGGGCGCGGTTGGCCGCCTCCACCGGCGCGAAGCCGAAGTCGCGCGGGTCCAGGGCGAAGACACCGCGCCCGGCGATGCGGGCCAGCGGGTCTCGCCCGATCGTCGCGGCCGCCGCCTCGGTGCCCAGCAGCACCGCCGAGGCCCCGTCGGACAGCGGCGAGGCGTTACCAGCGGTGATCGTCCCCTGCGGGTCGAAGGCCAGCTTCAGCTCCGCCAGCCGCTCCACGGTCGTGCCCGGCCGGATGCCCTCATCGCGCCCCTGCTCCACGCCGTCGACCGCGACGATCAGGTCGTCGTAGAACCCTTCGGTCCACGCCGCGTCGGCCAGGCGGTGCGAACGGGCCGCGAACTCGTCCTGCCGCTGCCGGGAGATGCCGAACTTCTGCTGCAGCAGTTCGTTGGCGCCGCCCAGGCTGACGGTCCACTCCTTCGGCATGCGCGGGTTGACCAGCCGCCAGCCCAGCGTCGTGGAGGCCGCGGCCAGGTCGCCGGCGGGAAAGGCCCGGTCCGGTTTGGGCAGCACCCACGGGGCCCGGGACATCGACTCGACGCCTCCGGCCAGTACCACCTGCGCGTCGCCGGTCTCCAGCGCCCGCGCACCGTTGATCACGGCGTCGAGGCCCGAACCGCAAAGCCGGTTCACCGTCGTCCCGGGCACCGACGTTGGCAGGCCCGCGAGCAGCACAGCCATGCGGGCGACGTCGCGGTTGTCCTCGCCGGCGCCGTTGGCCAGGCCGAGGATGACCTCGTCGACGGCCTCGGCGGGCAGCTTCGGCGAGCGGTCCACGACAGCGCGCACCACGGTTGCGGCCAGGTCGTCCGGACGGGTCTTCGCCAGTGCTCCCCCGAACTTCCCGAACGCAGTGCGGACGGCGTCGTAGACGAATGCGGTGGCGGAGTCGGATGCCACGAGATGCCTCCTCGGCTCTGAGATGTCCAGTGTCGGTCGAGGCGGCCCATACGTCCAATATCCACTTGAAAGGTGTTTGGTACCTTGTAGGTATGACGCTGCGTCGCCTCGAGTACTTCGTCGCCGTCGCCGAGGAGCGATCGTTCACCGCGGCCGCGCGGGCCTTGCACATGGCCCAGCCGCCGCTGTCGACCCAGGTGCGGACCCTTGAGCGCGAGGTGGGTGCAGACCTGTTTGACCGCAGTGGCCGCACGCCAACGCTGACCGCCGCCGGTCAGGCACTCCTACCCGAGGCACGCCGCATCCTGGCCGCCTACGAACGGCTTGCTACCACGGCCCGACAGGCACGCGATGGCACCACTGGGCGACTGCGGGTCGGCCTCGTACCCTCTGCGACCGCCGGCCCACTTCCGGACGTACTGCGACACATGCGCAGCACACTGCCGGAGCTGGAGGTCATTCTCGTCGAGGGACGGCCTCCGGAGCTACTGGCCCGCCTCGAGACAGGCGACCTCGACGTCGTGATCCTCTACGCCGCCCCAGCCGGGGCCCACCTGAGCTCACGAGTACTGGCAGTGGAGCCGCTCATGATCGCCGTCCCGGCCGGCCACCGGTTCGAATCCGTACATGAGGTCACGGTGGCCGATCTGGCCGGCGAAGACCTCCTCCTGCCGGCCCGCTATGGCGACGACGGCCTGCGTGAACGCATCACGACCCTGCTAGGCGGGACGCCGGTACGCGTCATCCAGGACGACCTATGGATGGTGCAGACGATGATCGCCCTGGTCGCCGCAGGCCTGGGCTGTGCTGTGGTTCCCGCCGCCACTGCCGGCACCCGCCCAGACGTCGTCCGCTATCGACCGTTCATGGATGCCTCGACCTGCCTGGAACTGGTGGCGACGTGGCGTGATGATCGTGATCTACCTATGGTGGCGAGGTTCCTTAACCACTGGGCTGCCTGATACCGCCCGACACCCCCCTGCACTGATTGGGCACCGTCGACCACCGCCCGCGCTCGGACGTGACCTGACGGGGACATGCACACATCCAGCCCAGCAGTGAGTAGTTCCCCAGCGGTTGACGCTGCTGTCGAACTCGGAAGGCGGCTCCTTGCAAGTACTCGACGTTCCTCGGGCGGTTTAACGAAAGACACCTAAGCAGCATCGGCGTCCTACAGGCCGATCAGTCCCACAGCCCTGGTCAGGCCATGAGTCGGGCGCGCAGGCTGTCGAGATTGTCCTTGATGGGACGCGGCAGTCGATCACCGAAGCGGGCGAAGTATGTTCCCAGTGCATCCACCTCGGTCAGCCAGGACCGAGGATCGACAGCGAAGAGGTCGTTGAGGTCGCCCGCTGGAACGTCGAGGCCCGCGAGATTGAGGCCGTCCGGGAGGGGGACCAGTCCGACGGGCGTGGACTGAGCTCCTGCGGTCCGGGTCAGCCGCCGGCAAATCCAGTCGATTACCCGGCAGTTCTCCCCAAAACCGGGCCACAGGAACCGGCCGTCGTCGCCGCGGCGGAACCAGTTCACTGCGAAAATCTCAGGGAGGTGCTCGACCCGCTCGGACATTGAGAGCCAGTGCGCGAAGTAGTCGCCCATGTTGTACCCGGTGAAGGGCAGCATCGCGAACGGGTCGTGCCGCAACTGCCCGACGGTGCCCTCGGCCGTGGCGGTCTGCTCGCTGGAGATCGCCGCGCCCATGAACACGCCCTGGCCCCAGTCGCCGGCCTGCGCGACCAGCGGGACGTTGGTGCGTCGCCGGCCGCCGAACAGGATCGCGTCGATCGGCACCCCGGCCGGCTCGTCGAGGTCGGTGATCGTGGGGCACTGGGCCGCGGAGACGGTGAACCGGGCGTTCGGGTGGGCCGCCGGACCCGGCGAGTCCGGCGTCCAGTCCCGGCCCTGCCAGTCGACCAGGTGCGCGGGCGGTTCGTCGGTCATGCCCTCCCACCACACGTCCCCGTCGTCGGTGAGCGCGACGTTGGTGAAGATGACGTTCTCGCGCAGCATCTGCATCGCCGTCGGGTTGGTCGAGGCGCCGGTGCCCGGAGCCACGCCGAAGAACCCCGCCTCGGGGTTGATCGCCCGCAGCGTCCCGTCCGGGGCCGGGCGCATCCAGGCGATGTCGTCGCCGATCGTCTCGACCCGCCAGCCCGGCAGCGTCGGGCGCAGCATCGCCAGGTTCGTCTTCCCGCACGCCGAGGGGAACGCCGCGGCCAGGTGGAACACCCGCTGCTGCGGGGAGGTGACCTTCAGGACGAGCATGTGCTCGGCCAGCCAGCCCTCGTCGCGGGCCATGACCGAGGCGATGCGCAGCGCGAAGCACTTCTTGCCCAGCAGCGCGTTGCCGCCGTAGCCCGAGCCGTAGGACCAGATCTCGCGGGTCTCGGGGAAGTGGGCGATGTACTTCAGGTCGTTGCACGGCCAGGGCACCTCGGGGCGGGCCCGGCCGATGGCGTCGATCAGCGGGTAGCCCACCGAGTGCACCGCCGGCACCCACGGGGTGTCCTCGCCGATCGCGGCCAGGGCCTGCGCGCCCATCCGGGTCATGATCCGCATGCTGACCACGGCGTAGGGGGAGTCGGTGATCTGCACCCCCAGCTGGGAGATCGGCCCGCCCACCGGGCCCATCGAGAACGGGACCACGTACATCGTGCGCCCGCGCATCGAGCCGGCGAAGACCCCGTGCAGCTCCTCGCGCAACGCCTCGGGCTCGCGCCAGTTGTTCGTCGGGCCGGCGTCCTCGCGGCGGTGGGAGGCGATGAAGGTGCGCGATTCCACCCGGGCCACGTCGGTGGGGGCCGAGCGGGCCAGGAAGCTGCCCGGCCGCAGGTCGGGGTTCAGCCGGATCAGCGTGCCGGTCGCGACCATCTGCGCGCACAGCCGGTCGTACTCGGCCTGCGAGCCGTCGCACCAGACCACCTCGTCGGGTTGGGTCAGCCGGGCGATCTCACGCACCCAGCCCAGCAACGCCTGGTTGTCAGTAGGCTCAGCGCACGCTTGGAGACTATTGGCGTCGATGAAGACGCCATCGCCCTGACTGGGGTCTTCTCGAAGCACCGCTTCAACGGTCGTCATCCTGTAGATCCCTTCTTGTCTGGAGATATCACTGTGATGCACCCATGTATCTCTGACGCGCGGTATCCGTCTCAAAGATCTGCCGATCTTTCCGCTTGTGGAAATAGCAGGTGGTCAGCGGGCGGCTTCGTGCGTCTTCACGCGCTCCAGCTCGTCGGTGACGGTCTGCAGGAGTTCGGTCCAGCTCTTCTCGAACTTGCCCAGGCCGTCGGTCTCGAGGAACTCGACGACGTCGGTGTACGAGACGCCCAGGCGCT
>NZ_JBJLSI010000055.1:0-20148 GCF_050871945.1 Kineococcus deserti
CGGGGAGCACCGCACTGCGGTGCTCCCCGCCTCCTCGTGCTTGTGCACCCATGGAATCGACAGAAGAAGGAGGTCGTGATGTCCACGACCGTCTCGTCGTCGACCGTTGACGGTCTCATCAGCGGCCTCGACACCACCTCCATCATCAGTCAGTTGCTGTCGGTCGACGCCGCGGCTCAAACCAAGCTGCAAGCCAAGGTCACGACCGCCAACGCGAAGGTGGCCGCCTACCAGGCGGTGAACACCAAGCTCGTCGCGGTGCAGACTGCCGCCGACGCGCTGCAGAAGGCCTCGGCCTGGAGCCCGACGACCTCGTCGTCCTCCAGCACTGCAGTGACGGTTGCCGCCAGTGCTTCGGCATCGGCGGGATCGGTCACCTTCACGGTGAACCAGTTGGCCGCCGGCAAGACCGTCGTCACACCACCCATTACCGCCGGCAGCGACGGAAAGATCGATCCGTCGGCCATCGGCGCCCCGATGGACATCGTCCGCAGTGATGGGACGTACGTGACGGTCAACCCCTCGCGGGGAACGCTCAGCGAGATGGTCGACGCCATCAACTCCGCAGCTAACGCCGGCGTCAAGGCCGTCGCACTGCGGGTTGCTGATGGCAGCTACCGACTGCAGATCACCTCAACTGGAACGGGGGTGAGCGCCGGTGACTTCCACATCGTCGACCACGGCAGCCGTGCCACCGGTGATGGCAGCACCACCAAGATCTCGGGTTTCAACTCACTGACCGACGGATCGAAGTTCACCACCGTCACGTCTGCAGTGGACGCGAAGATCACCCTCCCGGGATCCGTCGAAGTGACCTCAGCGAGCAACACGTTCACCGAAATCATGCCCGGCGTCGGAGTGACCGTCACCGCCCCCGCCAGCAGCGTCTCGGTGTCTGTCGTCGCCAATCCCTCGGCCATCGCCGACGCCCTGCAGTCGCTCGTAGACGCTACCAACGCCGCGTTGAGCGCCATCGGCACCCACTCCAAGGCGGGTGTCGTCAGCTCCAGTGGAACGCTGACTGGTGCGGGAGCCCTCAGCGGTGACAACACCCTTCGTGCGCTAAAGTCCGACTTGCTGACCTCCGTGACGGCTGCCCTCGGCGGTACGACGTCGGCGGCGACCTTCGGATTGCAGTCCACCAGCGACGGCCAGCTGAAGTTCGACTCGAGCAAGTTCCTGTCCACCTACGCCGCGGACCCGTCGGGAACGCAGAAGCTCGTCTCCGCGACGGCAGCGGACGCCACCAACCGGACGACCACCGCTGCGGCAACCCCAGGAGTGGTCGAGCGCCTCCGGAAGGTGACCGTGTCGGCCATCGGTGACCTGGTTGCCAACCCCACGACCGCGTCGGGTTCCCTGACGCTGGCCGTGGACGGCCAGGAGTCGACGATCGACGACCTTACGGACCGGATCGCCGAGTGGGACGTGCGTCTGGCAGCGAAGAAAGTGCGCTACCAGAAGTACTACGCCTCGCTGGAAGTGGCGCTGGGCAAACTCCAGAGCCAGTCCACCTGGTTGTCCGGTCAGCTGGCCAGCCTGAGCAACAGCAACAGCTGACCTTGGCAGGACGTGTGAGGGGTCGAACGCGGCAGACGTCGCGCTCGGCCCCTCTTCGCGTTCCAGTTCGTCGCGCGGGTACCTTTGCTGCCAGCCGCGGCTGCCGATGGAATAGGGAATACTCCGCGACGGAAGGACATCGCATGACCACGACTTACGGCTCGCGCACCTCGGCCAATCGCTACCTCGCCGACAGCCTCGCCACCGCGTCGCCCGCCGCCTTGGTCGTCATGCTCTACGACCGCCTCGCCCTCGACCTCCAGCGCGCTGAGGAGGCTCAGCGCCAAGGTGACCGGGAGACGGCGCACCGCAACCTCGTGCACGCCCAGGACATCGTTCACGAACTTCAGATTGGTCTGGACACGAAGACCTGGGACGGAGCCAGCGGCCTCATGGCCCTCTACACCTGGCTTGGCAAGGAACTCGTGGTCGCGAACGTCACCGGTGACGCCGACCGGGTGGCAGCGTGTCGAACCGAGACTGTCGAACCCCTCGCTGACGCTTGGCGGCAGGCCGCGCTGGAGTACTTCAGCGCTTCGCCGGCCGCGAACGGTGTGGCGTGATCGAGGGACCTGAGCACGCGCCGGGGGCCGACGCTGCGTGGGTGGCAGAATGGTCGCGCGCACTGTCCTCAGTCGAGTTGGACGTGCGCGTCGCTGAGCAGTTGCTTGAGCGGCTGCACTCAGCCGAGCCTCCGGTCGAAGACGACATCCGGTTCACCCACTGGACCGATCCTGGGCTCATTGGGCCGATTCCGACGCAATTTGCCGAACGTGCCCGGGCGCTCCTCGCGCGACAGCTTGATGTCAGCGAGCGACTGGCCGAGGCGGTGGTGCACGCGCGGGCAGAACGAAGGGCACTCGCCAAACTAGACCCTGCGGAGCGCCGGCCTGTCTTCGTCGACAAGGCGCTCTGACGGCGTGGGGCGACGCCCCGACCTTCCTCGTCGATGGTCGTGTCGGTATGAGGCCGCATCTTTGTCTGGCGACTCATGGGTAGTCACCGAATCAGTTGCACTGAAGCGTCACGGCTTTGATGCCGCTTCCTGATGAGTCAGGATGACGATCCTGCCCCAGCGGTACCCGGCCGAGGTCAAGGACCGAGCAGTCCGGATGGTCCTCGATCACCAAGGCGACTACCCTCGCTGCGCGCGGCGTGCCTGGCCATCAGCGAACGCCTTGGGGCTCCCGCGCCAGCCTGCAACGCTGGGTCAGCCAGGCGCAGGTCGATGCCGGCGCCAAGCCGGGGTTCAGCAGTACCGAGAACGGGGAGATCAAGGCGCCGAAGGCGGAGAACAAGCGTCTGCGCGATGCCAATGAGATCCTGCGTTCGGCTTTGATTTCTTCGCGCGGGAGCTCGTCCCCCGCGAGCGGGAGGTGCCCCCACCGCGCCAGCGCTGATCGTCGCCTTCGTCGATCAGATGAGGGAACGAGGCTTCGCGGTCGAGTCGATCCGCGCCGTGCTCAGCGAGCAGGGCTGCCAGGTCGCCGCGAGGACCTACCGAGCCTGGAAGCAGGGCCAGTCTCCGGCAGCACGCACGGTCTCCGACGCCCACGTCATCCATGCCCTGCGAGCCACGAACGGTCAGCCGGAGTCACTGTACGGACGTCGCAAGATGGTCGCCTACTTGCGCCGGGCGGACCTGGCCGTGGCGCACTGCACCGTGGGCCGGTTGATGCGGACTGAGGGCATGAACGGCGCACGGCGGGCCAGGAAGGTCCGCACCACCTTCCCCGGCAAGGACGGGGTGCGGGCCGGGGACCTGCTGAACCGGCAGTTCACCGCTCCGGCACCGAACCTCGTCTGGGTCGCCGACTTCACCTACGTCCGGACGTGGGCGGGGTTCGTGTACGTCGCCTTCATCGTCGACGTCTTCGCCCAGCGGATCGTGGGCTGGCACGCGATGACCAGCAAGCACACCGACCTGGTCTTCACCTGTCTGCGGATGGCGACCTGGGGTCGCGAGCATGCCGGGACCCCGGTGGCGCCGGCTTGATCATGCACCCCGATGCTGGGTCGCAGTACACGAGTTTGCGGCTGACCGAGCACCTGGCCATCGAGGGTTTCGCGGCCTCGATCGGTTCGGTCGGTGATGCCTACGACAACGCGCTGATGGAGACGGTGATCGGCCTGTATAAGACCGAGTGCATCCGCCCGGGGCCCTTCCACGCCGGGCCGTTGAAGACGCTGACCGATGTTGAGTACGCCACCGCGACTTGGGTGGAGTGGTGGAACAATGCCCGGCTGCACTCCCGGCTGCACTCCCGGCTGGGCTACCGTTTACCGGCCGAGGCGGAGGCGGCCCACTACGCTGACCTCAGCGACTCCATCCCGGAGCCGTGCCCTACATGAAGACGGCAGAGAAGCCGTGACGCTTCACTTCCCATGGCTTCCAACTCGACGACGAGACCGGTCGTAAGCATGCCTCGGTCGCGTAGCAGATCGGTGCCGCGCCTGGTGCCGAACTCGAAGCCAAGATACCCACCACCAGGGGAGCGCCGCGACCACGACGGTGCCTCAAATCTCTCAGGCTTCGCATCGGTCACGCCCGCGCGCATCAGCATCCCTCACGGCGACGCCAACGCCGCCGGCCGCGCCAAGTGGTACCCCTGCCCCAGCTGCACGCCCAGCTCCCGCAACGCCGCGAGCTCGGACGCCGTCTCGATCCCCTCGGCGATGATCAGCGCCCCGGTGGCCGTCGCGAACGTCACCAACCCCGCCGCGAGCGCCCGTCGCGAGGTGTCGGCGTCGATGCCGCGCACGAGCGAGATGTCGAGCTTGATGAAGTCCGGCAGCACCGCCAGCACGTGCGACAGCGAGGCGTACCCGGCGCCGGTGTCGTCCACCGCGATCCGCAGACCACGGGCACGCAGGGGAGAGAGCATCGACAGCAGGACCGAGTAGTCCGAAACCGCGGCGTGCTCGGTGATCTCGACCACGACGCGGTCCAGCGGCAGGCCCTCCAGCGCCCGGGCGAACGCGGGGGTGGTGATGGTGGAGGGGGAAAGGTTCAGCGCCAGGAAACCCGGCACGTGCGGCAGGCCGTGCACCGCGTTGCGCAGCGCCAGCAGTTCCAGTTCCTCCCCGTGGCCCACCTCGGCGGCGTCGGCGAACCAGCGGTCCGGCGTCGGCGTCCCGGCGGGGAACCGGCTCAGCGCCTCGGCACCGACGGCGATCCCGGACGCGAGATCGACGATGGGTTGGTAGACGACCTGCGGCCCACCCAGCGCCTCCAGGTCGGCCAGCCGGGCCAGCCGCGAGCGTCGCAGCCGGCGGGCGCCGTCCTCCTCCTCGACCAGTTCCATCACGGCGCCGGCGACGGCGTCGAGGACGTCGGCGTCGCGCTCGTGCAGGTCGTGGTCGGCTCCGCGGGAGACGGCGCACAGGGTTCCGTACAGCGAGCCGTTGCGGCGGCGCAGCGGAACCCCGACGTAGGAACCCATGCCGAGCCGGGCGGCGTTGGAGTCGGCGAACTCGCCGACGGTGGTGTCGGGGGCGACGACGGCCTGCCCGGACCGCAGCACCCGCGAGCAGAGCGAACCGTCCAGGGGTGCGCTCATCCCCGGCACCATCGGCACGGGGGTGGGGGAGGCGACGTTGCGGATGAACCGGTGCTCGCCCTCCAGGGTGCTGATGAAGGCGACCTCGGCGCCGAGCTGGCGCCGGGCCAGGTCGAGCATCGCGTCCAGCGCACCACCGCCGACGGGGGAGGCGACCGGAACCACGGGCGAACTCGCCGAGGCGGTCGTGGCCACGTCGGTGCTCAGGGCCTTCTCGGCGGCGGCCCAGGTGGCGGGCAGCGTGGTGGTCCGGGTGCGGGTGGCGTGCCCGGTGCGCACGGACACGCCCTCGGCGGCCAGCGCGGTCCGCAGCCGCTGGGTCAGCGCCCGCGCTCCCTCGGTGCCGGTGCCGGGCAGCAGGACGCCGAACCGGTTGCCGCCGGTGCGGGCCAGCAGGTCGGCGCTGCGCAGCCGGGCGGCCACGGCGGTGGCGGCGCGGTGCAGCAGGGAGTCCCCGGCGGGCAGACCCTGCGCAGCGTTCAGCGCGGCGAGGTCGCTCAGTTCGAGCACCAGGACCGAGACGGGCAGGGCGTGCCGGGCGGCGCGTTCCTCCTCGGCGGTCAGCGCGCTCTGCCACACGGCCAGGGGAACCACGCCGGTGACCTCGTCGGCGACGCGGTTCTGCGCGGCGCGCTCGGCGGCCCGGGAACGTTCGGTGAGTTCGAGTTCGGCGGCCAGCAGCGCGCCGAGCAGGTCGGCCTGCAGCCGGATGCTGTCCAGCAGCCCGGGCAGCTGGGCGCCGTCGCCGGGACCCAGCCCGCACATCGTCGCCAGCAGCCGGCCGTCGGGGGCGGTCAGCGGAACGCTCACGAGGCAGGTCCCCGACAGGTCCTGGCCGTCGGCGAGCGCGGCCAGTGATTCCGGCAGGTGCTGCAGCCCGCGCAGGATCGGGTGGGCGCCCTCCTCCACCACGCGGCGGCAGTAGACGTCGGCCCACGGCAGCGCGTCCCCGGCGCTCAGCCCGAGCAGCGGGTCGACGGTGACGAGCAGGACCTGGTCGGGTCCCTCCACCCGTCCGATCCACCACGTGGGCAGCCCGACGCGCACGGCCAGGTCGGCCAGGGTGCGCTGCGCGGCCGTCAGGAAGTCGACCGCGGCAGCAGCGGTGGTGGGGGGCACGTCTGAAGATCGGCATTCGTCGACCGGCGCTTGAGGAAGCTGCAGAGGACTGCCGTGAATGTCAACGCCGTGTAAAAGACGTGTGACGCGCGAAACGTTCGGGCGGTTCCGTTCGATGCTGTAGTCAGGGGCGTGGACAGGCGCTCCGGCGGGACGACGGCGACGAACGACGGAGACGACCATGACCAGCAACCCCACCACTCGACGAACGACTCTCGCCGCGTGCCTCGTGCTGCAGGGAACCTCGGACACCGCCACCCTCGCGCCGGCCCTCGAGCACGACCTGCGCGGGCTCGTGGACGTCGCCGACGAGGTCGTCGTGTACGACACCGCCGACCACGTCGCCCCGGGCAGTCCCGCGTTCGGCGCCACGCTGCACCCCGCCGTCACCGTCGTGTCCGGGTTCTGGGCCGACGACCGGGAGAAGGCGCAGCAGGCGGCGCTGTCGCACGTCGGGTCCGACTGGGCGCTGTGCGTCCTGGCCGGGGAACGGGTCACCGCCGAGGCCGAGCGCCTGCGCGAACTGCTGGAACGGGCCGGCGACGTCCCGGCGATGTCGGTGCGCGTCGACGACGTCGTGCGCGGCACCCACCGCTCGGCGCGGCTGCTGCACAAGGCGCTGCCCGGGGCCTCCTTCGGTGGGGAACTGGCCGAGGTGCCCAGCGCGCTGCTGACGGTGCGCCAGCCGGTGGGGACCACGGCGAGTGTTCCGTTGCAGCGCGGGGTCTTCGACCGGGTGTGAACCCGGGAGGCGAGCTCGGGGGAGCGCGGCGGGGCCGGGTGTGGTGCGCGGCCCCGCCGACGGCGGCCTGGCGCGGGTAGGCTGACGCCGACCCGGAGGAGGTGGTCCGCATGACCGAGCAGACGACGACGCTGCCCTTCAGTGCGGGGCGGTCCATCAGCTGGGAGGAGTACGAGAGCCTGCCGGAGGATCCGCGTGCCGAGTACATCGACGGTCGACTGGTCGTGAGCCCCAGCCCGACGCGCCAGCACCAGAAGATCGCGATGCGGCTGTCGGCCGCGCTCGAGGCGGTGCTCCCGCCGACCCACGACGCGATCGCCGCCTGGGCCTGGAAAGCGGCGCGGGACGAGTTCATCCCCGACGTCATGGTCTACGACCGGGCGACCGCCCAGGCCGGCTCCGATGCCCGCTTCACCGGAGTTCCTGAACTCGTCGTGGAGGTCCTGTCCACCAACCGGGGCGACGACCTGCTGCGGAAGATGGCCAAGTACGCCGCGGCCGGTCTGCCGCGGTACTGGATCGTCGACCCACGCGCGGGGACCCTGACCACCTACGCGGTCATCGAGGACGTCTTCGCCCCGACGGCCGTGCACGGCCGGGGTGAGGTCGTCGACCTCGACCTGGGCGTCGCCGCCGTCTGCGTGGACGTGGACGCGTTGCTGGCCTGAGCCCGCTCGGCAACGGATGTTCCATGATCCGTTGCTAACGTGAGGTCGTGGCAACGGATGACTGGCCCGCGCTGACGTGGGAACCCCGGCCGTGGCGGTCCGCCATCCCGCCCGAGCTCGTGTCCCGGGCCGTCCGCGAGGCCCACGTCGGGGACTACCGCGCCGCCGTCGTGCCCCGGGTCGCCGACCTGCAGCCGCGACTCCCGCTGGGGGTGCTCGCCGAGGCCGAGGCGGCGGCGGCACTCCTCGCCCGGTTCGACGCCGAGAGCGCCGGCTCCCCGGTGCCCTTCTCGGCCCTGCTGCTGCGCTCGGAGTCGGCCTCGAGCTCGCAGATCGAGAACATCACCTCGGGCGCCCGGGCCCTGGCGGTGGCCGCGCTGGACGCGGAGTCGGCCACCCGCAACGCGGAACTGGTCCTCGGCAACGTCCGGGCGATGGAGTCGGCGGTCCGGCTCGGGGGGATCGACCTCGACTCCGTCCTGGGCATGCACCGTGAACTGCTGGAGTCCGCTCCCGACCACGCCGGCAGGTGGCGGCAGGAGCAGGTCTGGGTCGGCGGCAGCGGCTACGGCCCCCACCAGGCCGAATTCGTTCCGCCGCACCACGAACGGGTTCCGGCCGCGATGGCCGACCTCATCGCGTTCGCGGCGCGGGACGACGTGCCCGTGCTCGTCCACGCCGCCCTCGTCCACGCCCAGTTCGAGACCGTCCACCCCTTCGTCGACGGCAACGGCCGCACCGGCCGGGCCATCGTCCACGTCCTGCTGCGCCGGCGGGGGCTGGTCGAGAACACCGTCGTCCCGGTGTCGGCCGGCCTCCTGCACGACACCGACGGGTACGTCGCAGCCCTCACCGCCTACCGGGCCGGCGAGCCCGAACCGATCGTCCGCCGGTTCGTGGACGCGGCCGGCCGTGCCGTGCGGCACGGCCGCGAGCTCGTCGCCGACCTCGCCGACGTGCGACGACGCTGGGAGGGCGTCGTCCAGGCCCGGCGGGGAGCCTCGGCCTGGGCGCTGGCCGACCTGCTCTTCCGGCAGCCGGTCGTGGACGTGAACTCCGTGGCCCGCGACCTGGGCGTCTCGACGGTCAACGCCGCCCGGGCGCTGGCGACCCTGACCGAGGCGGGGGTTCTCGTCGAGTTCAGCGGCCGCCGGCGCAGTCGCCGGTGGCAGGCCCCGGAGATCATCAGCGCGCTGGACGAGTTCGGCCGGCGCGCCGGCCGGCGGAACTGACTCCTCAGTCCCCCGAGACCGAGAAGTGCTGGTAGTCCTTCAGGGAGTTCCAGTCCCCGCCCCAGGAGAACCCGTGCTCGGCGAACGCCTGCACCACAGCGTCTCCGGCCAGGACCACACCCGGTGCGGGCTTCCGGTCCACGAACGCGCGGCCCGCCTCGGGCAGCACCGTGGAACCCTTCACGTACGGGTTCTCGACCGGGTTCAGGTCGATCGCGGTGCCGTAGGAGTGCTCGGAGAAACCCGTCCCGCCCGTCGTGGCGCGGCAGTTGAACGCCGAGGTGTTGTCGGCGGCCATCGAGGCGTCGTCGGAGCCGCCGTAGGCCTCGACCGGCGTCATCCGCGCGATCGGGTAGCGCAGGGCGTGGAGGCGTTCGAAGATCGCCACCACCCCGGCGGCGACGTCGGCGTGCACGACGATCTGCCCGAAGGCGGGGCGTCCGGCGAAGTCGACGGTCGAGACCGTCAGCAGCCGCAGCTGCTCCGGGCCGACGGGGCACCCCGGCCGCCACGACGCCGACAGGTCGGCCGCGGTCACGGGCTCGATCGTGGAGGAGAACGGGGGCACGAACGGGGTGGCCACCGCGCGGGCACCCCGAGGGACGTGCACGTCGGCGGCAGCGACGGGCGTCGCCGCGGCGAGCGGCAGGAGCGTGAGCAACGCCAGGACGGCGGACCGTGTGCGACCCATTACCGCACGTTAGCCGTTGTGGGGCCCGGAGGGGTGAGTGGCGCGCGGGGCGTGGCAGGCTCACGCGCAGAGTCGGCAGGACGGGGGAGACGGGTCGATGGCGTACCGGAGGCTGGCCGGGCTGCGGTGGGCCGCCCCCTGTGCCGAGTGCGGCACGGTGCAGGCCGCGGGGACACCGGCCGACTGGGATCCGCAGTCGCACGACGTCCGTTGCCTCGGCTGTGCGACGGCGGCCGTTGCCCCGACCGGGCAGGCCCAGCGAGCCCGACCCGAAGCACCCGCCCCCGTGCCTGCCCCCGAGTCCGTGGCCGCGCCCGCCGCGAACACGGCGCGGTCCCCGTGGCAGCAGCTCGTCGACTACCACCTGGCCGGAGTCCGGCGCGAGTCGCTCGGCCCGTGTCCTCCGCTGTCGCAGCGACAGCGGTGGGCGGTGGTCCCGCTGACCGCCGAGACCGTCGTCACGCGCGGCGGGAGCGACGTCGACCTGGGTGAGGGCGGGCGGGCGCTGTCGACCTCCGCCGCCGGTTCCGGTGCGGGGCCGGGCGAGGACGTCCTGACGTACGGCTGGCCCCTGCTCGTCCTGGACGACCACGGCACCGCACGCGTCGTCCCCCTGTTCAGCGTCGAGCTGTCGATCGACGACCACGGCCGCGCACGCCCGGTGACGACCCCCGACCTGGAGGGCGCGCTGCTCGACGACCGGCTCGTGCCCGCGGACGTCGCCGCCGCCCTGCGCAGCCGGCTGCCGCAGCTGCCGGCTCCTGGAGACGTCGACGGCTGGCGCGCAGCCTGTGCCGAGGCGATGGACGTCCTGCGCGTGGACCGGACCGGGACGCCCCCCGACCCCGATGCTCCCGGGCGGGACGTGCCGCGCCGGGGAACCCTGCCGGCCGTCCACGACGCCGCGGTCGTCATCGCCCGTGAGGTCTCCGCGGCCAACCGCGCCCTGCTGACCGAGCTGCGCGAACTGCGCACCCGCACCGACGCCGAGCGCACCGCGGCCCGGTGGCTGATCACCGACGACCCGAGCGACGACCAGCGACCCGCCTCCCCGCAGCTACCACCCCTCATGCTGGACACGTTGCGCCTCAACGGATCGCAGGAACAGGCGGTGCGCGACGCCCTCGAGTCCCCGCTCACGGTCGTCACCGGCCCACCCGGCACGGGCAAGTCGCAGTTCGTCGCCGCGCTGGTCGTCAACGAACGCGTGCGCGGGAACTCCGTCCTCGTCGCCTCCACGAACAACGGGGCGGTGGACGTCGCGGTGCGGCGGTGCCGGTCCATCGACCCGGCGCTGCTGGTGCGGACCGGAAACCGCGACTTCCGCGAGGCGCTGCCGGACCTCGTCCAGGAGATCCGCCGGACGCCCCGTCCCGCGGCGCCCTCACCGGCCGTCATCGAGCGGTCGGTGCGCTCGGCCGCCGAGGTGCGGCGGGACGTCCTGGAGGAGCTGAGCCGCCGGACCCGCACCGAGGCCGAACTGGCGCGCGTCGTCGTCGACCAGCGCGTCACCGAGCGGCAACTGTGGAGCCGGCGGCCGGAGCGGACGAGCGCGCCGCCTCGCTGGGTCCGCCGGGCGGCCCGGTGGTTCCCGGGGGAGGACACGGGCTGGTGGACGCGGCGTTCCCACCGGCGCCGCGGGCAGCGTCTGCTGGCCGCGGCAGCCGTGGACCGCGCCACGGCGACGGCCGAGTCGGTCGCCGCCTGGGCGCGCCTGGAACTGCAGCGCACGGCGTTGACGGAAGCGCTGGCCCAACTGCCCCCGGCCGACGCCGAGTCCGAGACGGCCCGGCTGCTGGAGGTGGACCGGGCCTGGGGTGAGGCGGGCGCGCAGGCGGTCTCCGACGCGGTCAGCCGCGCCCTGGCCACCCACGGGGAGGCCGTCGCCCAGGTGGCCACCCTGCGCCGCGGGGGCACCGAGGCCCGCCGTCGGGCGCTGACCGCCGCTCGCGCCGCGCTGCGGGGATGGGGCTGCACCGCGCTGTCGGTGGCGCCGAACTTCCCGCTGGAGGCCGCCGGTTTCGACGTCCTCGTCGTCGACGAGGCCAGCCAGTGCACCCTGGCCGCCGTCCTGCCGCTGGCCTACCGGGCGCGGCGGATCGTCGTGGTGGGGGACCCGAACCAGCTGACCCCCGTCGTGACGTTGCGCCGGCCCGCCCTGGAGCGCGTCGCCGCGCGGGTGGGATGGACCGACGAGGAGACCCGGCGCCGTCACGTGTCCTACGGCGCGGACTCGACGTTCACCGCCTACGCCGCCCGCGCGCACGGCCGCGAGCACTTCCTGGCCGAGCACTACCGCTGCCACCCGGCCATCGCCGCCTACGTCAACGAGCAGTTCTACAGCGGCCGGCTGGAGGTGCTCACCGACGTCAGCGCCGCCGTCGAGGACGACCTGCCCCGCGGGCTGGACGTCCTGGACGTCGCCGGTGGCGCCCGGCGGGCGGTGGGCGGCAGCTGGGTCAACGAGGCGCAGGCGCAGGCGGTCGTGCAGTGGATCCGTGACCACCGCGACGACCCGGGAACCTTGGCCGTCGTCACCCCGTTCGCCGCGCAGGCCGAGCGGATCGAGACGCTGCTGGAGCAGGAGATGGGCGAGGCGTGGTGCACCGCGCACGACGTCGTCGCGGGCGCCGCCCACCGGCTGCAGGGCGACCAGCGAGACGTCGTCCTGTTCTCCACCGTCCTCAGCGCCGACACCGACCCCGCAACGGTGGCCTGGGTGGAGCAGAACCGGCACCTGGTGAACGTCGCGGTCTCGCGTGCGGTGCGCCGGCTCGTCGTCGTGGGTGGCTGCGCCGACCTGCGCGTACTGCCTGTGCCGACGCTGCACGCCCTCCTCGACGCCGTCGGGCGGAACTCCTCCCGCCAGCAGGCGCCCCCGGTCGCGCTGACCCGCGAGGACCTGCGCGAGGACCACCTCCTGCACTCCGAGGCCGAGCGCGACCTGTTCGCCGCGCTGCTGGCCCGATCCGTCGCCCCGCAACGCAAGCGTCTCGTCGAGGGGTACGAACTGGACTTCGCCGTCGTGCGCGAGGGGCTGCTCCTGGACGTCGAGGTCGACGGCGTCCACCACGTCGACGCCGACGGCCGGCGTCGCCGGACGGACCTGGCCCGGGACGAGGTGCTGCGCCAGCTGGGCTGGACGGTGCTCCGGTTCCCCGCGTGGCGGGTCCTGGACGACGCCGACGCGGTGGCCGCCGAGATCGCGGCGCGGCTGGGGGCGGCGCCTCAGACCGAGCGGGACAGCACCGGACCCGGCACGAGCCCACCCTCCACGAGGTCGTAGACCCGGTCCGCCCGGTCGACCCCTTCGTCCCGGTGCGCGAGCAGCAGCACCGCCTGGTCCCCGCGCGCGGCCAGGAGGTCGGTCACCAGCTGCTGACCGGTCCGCGCGTCCAGCCCCTCCGAGGGCTCGTCCAGCACCAGCACCCGCACGTCGGCCAGCAGCGCCCGGGCCATCGCCAGCCGCCGGCGCTCGCCGCCGGACATGGGTTCCCCGCCGTCGCCGAGCCGGGAGTCCAGCCCGTGCGGCAGGGCCGCGAACCAGTCGTCGAGCCGGACGCGGTGCAGCACGGCGCGCAGTGCCTCGTCGGACGAGCCCGGAGCGGCCAGCAGCAGGTTCTCCCGCAGCGAGGTCGCGAAGACGTGCTCGTCGTCGCCGACGCGGCCCACAACGCTGCGCACGTCGTCACCGGCCAGGTCCTGCAGGCGCACCCCGCCGAGCAGGACCTCGCCGGAGACGGGGTCGAGGAAGCGTTGCAGCAGGGCGGCCAGCGTCGACTTGCCCGATCCCGACGGCCCGCGCACGGCGACGACGTCCCCGGCGTGCAGTTCCAGGTCCAGGCCGCGCAGGCACGGCTCGCCCCAGCCGGCGACGACGTCGCGCAGCACCAGGGACGACCCCGCGGGAAGCGGGTGCGGCGCAACCGGTTCGACAGCTGCGACAGGCGTGGCGAGGAGTTCGTCGGCGCGGGCCCGTGCACGGCGGGCGCGCTCGCGCGCGCGGGCGGCGTCGGGCAGGCCGCGGGTGGCGTCGGCGACGCTGACGCCGGCCAGGACGGCCGCGGCGACCCAGGCGAGGTTCCCGTCGGCGGACGTGGAGGCCTGGGCCAGTCCCAGGACGACCAGCCCCGTGCCCGCGGCCGCCAGCGCGGCGGTGGCACCGGCCGCCCCCGCCCGGCGCCGCTCGGCCGCGGCCAGCGCGGACTGCCTGCGCCGCAGGGTGTCCATCGGGTGCACGGCGCGCAGGGTCTGCAGGTCCTCGACGGCGTCGAGGGTCTCGACGGTGGCGCTGGCCAGGGCCCCGAGGTCCTCGCGGTGGGCGGCCTCGCGGCGTTCGGCCCGGCCCGCCACGGCCGGCGCGACCAGCACGGCCAGGACCAGACCGGGCACGGCGGCCAGCGCCAGCAGCGGGTCCAGGCTGGCGGCCACCGCCAGGGCGAGCAGGACGGCGACGACGGTGACGGTCACGGGGTGGCGGTGGCGCAGCAGGCCGTCGACGCGGGCGTCGACGTCGTCGGCGAGCTGGACCAGCAGCTCCCCGGAACGGCCCGACCGCTTGCGGGACAACGGGCCGGGCAGCCGGGGGATGAGCGCGGCGACGACGTCGGAGCGCCAGCGGGCCAGCCGGGAGAACGCGACGTCGTGCGAGAGCAGGCGCTCGGCGTAGACCAGCAGCGGCCGGGCGGTCGCACTCGCGCGCACGACGACGGCGGCCACCGACAGCGTCAGCACCGGCGGGCGGTCGGCGGCGGTGACCAGCAGCCAGGTCGCGGCCGCGGTCAGCGTCGTGGCCGCCAGGACCGCGACGACGCCGGTGAGGACGGCGAGCGCGCCGGTCCAGCGACCCCGGACCCGCGCGGAAACAACAGTCTCCGTCGCCCGAACGGCCCTCGCAGCGACGGAGACTGTTGTTTCCGCGGGGGCCAGGGACGGCGACGAGGCGGGCCGGGTGAGCGTGGTGGTGCGGTCGGCGGCCGCCAGCAGGGCGGGACGGTGCGCCACGACCAGGACGGCGCAACGCATCTCGTGCGCCACGGCGCGCAACGTCCGCACCACCACGCGCTCGCCGGCCGGGTCCAGGTGGGCGGTCGGCTCGTCCAGCACCAGGGTGCGCGCTCCGAGCCGGACGGCCAGGAACGTGCGGGCCAGCGCGACCCGCTGGCGCTGCCCGGCCGACAGTCCCGCGGCGTGCTCACCCAGCGGCGTGGCCGGGTCCAGGTCGGCTGCGGCGGCGGCGCTCAGCGCCCAGGCCAGCAGCTCCTCGGAGGCCTCGCGGCCGGCGCGGACGGCCTCGGCGATCGTCGTGGCGTGCGGGAACTGCGGCCGCTGCGGCAGGTGGGCGACCTCGGCGGTCCGGTGCTCGACGCTGCCCGCGGACGGGACGAGGACGCCGGCGGCGACGCGGGCGGCGGTGGTCTTGCCGGCCCCGCTGGGACCGGCCAGGGCGTGCAGTTCGCCGGGGGCGACGTCGAGGTCGAAACCTTCCAGGACGGCGGTTCCGTCCGGGCGCCGCACCTCGATGCCGCGCATCCGCAGCCCGTCGGCGGGCCCGGCGCCGACCGTCGGCACCGGGGCGGTGAGGACCTCGTCGACGTCGTCGACAACCGAGGCCGCGTCCGCGGAGTCGTGGAAGCGGGCGCCGACCTCGCGCAGCGGCCGGTAGGCCTCCGGGGCCAGCAGGATCACCAGCAGTGCGGTGTGCAGGTCCAGGGTGCCGCCGGCCAGCCGCATGCCGGCGGTCACGGCGACCAGGCCGACCGACAGCGTCCCGACCAGGTCCAGGGCGGTGGAGGACAGGAACGCCACCCGCAGCACCGACATCGTGGCGCGGCGGTGGGCGTCGGTGATGGCGGCGACGGTGCCGACCTGGCGCTGGGCGCGGCGGTGCGCGCGCAGGGTCGGCAGCCCGCGGACGGTGTCCAGGAAGTGGGCGGCCAGGGTGCGCTGGGTGCGCCACTGGCGGTCGGCGCGGGCCTGGGTGGCCTTGCCGAGCAGGATCGCGAAGATCGGGACGAGCGGCAGCGTCACGGCGACGGTGATCGCCGACTCCAGGTCGGCGAAGGCCAGCAGCACCAGCACCGCCGGCGGCAGCAGCACCCCCGGCACCAGGGCGGGCACGTAGCGGGTGAACCAGCCGTCCAGCGACGGCAGCCCCTGGGTCAGGACCGCCGAGAGCCGGGCCCGGCCGAACCGCTCGACCCAGGCCGGGCCCAGCTGCAGGGCGCGGGCCACGACCCGGGTGCGCAGGTCGTCGCGCACCGCCGTGGCCGTGCGCTGCGCGAGCCGGGCTGCGGCCCAGCCGGTTCCGACGCGGCCCAGGACCGTGGCGGCCAGCAGCCACAACCCGCTCGCCGCGCCGGACCCGCGCCACAGCGCGACGACCAGGTCGGCCAGGGCGATGGCCTGGCCGACCAGCAGGGCGGCCGAGACGACCTCCACCGCCGCGATGGCGGCGATCCCGGCGCGCGCGGGGCGGGCGTGCCGCAGCAGGCGGGGGTCGACGGGCCCCTTGGGGCGTTCTGAACTCACCGGGCGGCCACACGGGCCGCGCGGCGGGCCGTCGCGCTGGGGGAGAAGCCGGTGTGCACCCGCTTGCGGAACACCCAGTACGACCACGCCTGGTAGGCGACGACGCCGGGCAGGATGACCAGGCCCGCGACGGTGATGAGGTGCAGGGCGCCCTCGGAGGCGGCGGCCGCGCGCAGGGTGACGTCCCCGGCCGGGCTGAGCGTGCTGCGCAGCAGCACCCACGAGGTGTCGGTCATCCCGGCGGTCAACACCGCCACGACGCTACCGGCCACCGCGACGGTCGTCGCCGCGAAGGCCAGCACCTCGGCCCGTCGCCAGGCCGCCAGCGCGGCCAGGGCCAGCAGGGCGGCGGCAGCGGCGACGGCGGCGTGCCCGGCGGCGATGAACAGCGCCAGGGCGATGACCACCAGCGCCGGGGCGGTGGCCACGGTCAGCCGGCGGGCGCGCTCGCGCAGGACGCCGGTGGTGCGCAGCGACAGGAACGTCGCCCCGTGCACCGTCGTCAGCAGGACGCCGGCGAAGCCGCCGAGCACGGCCCAGGGGCCGACGAGCGGTTCCAGCGAACGACCCAGCCCGCCCCATCCGCCGTCACCGTGGACCTCGCCGTCGGCCGACAGGGCCAGACCGGTGACCAGGGCGCCGAGGACCGCGCCCCAGGTCGCGGCCAGCAGCAGCGAGGAGGTGGCCAGGAACACGTCGCAGCGGGCGCGCCAGGTGGTGCTGTCGTGCTTGCCGCGGAACTCGATGGCGATGCCGCGCACCGCCAGCAGCAGGAGCAGAACGATCATCGGCAGGTACAGACCCGACAGCAGGGCGGCGTACCAGTCGGGGAAGGCGGCGAAGGTGACGCCGATCGCGGCGACCAGCCACACCTCGTTGCCGTCCCAGACCGGGCCGACGGTGCGCACCGCGGCGCCGCGCTCGGCGTCGGTGCGGCCCAGCAGCGGCCCGAGGAAGCCGACGCCGAAGTCGAAACCCTCCAGGACGAAGAACAGCACCCAGGCCAGGACGGTGACGCCGAACCAGAAGACGGGAAGATCCATGACCGCAGCTCCTCAGTAGCTCGGGGCGTACTCGTCGTCGGGGGTGTCCTCGCGCTGCGGGACGGGCAGGTCGGGCAACCCCTTGCGCACCAGGCGGACTGCGAGCTTGACCCAGACGTAGGCCAGGGCGCCGTAGACGAGGGTGAAGGCGACCAGGCTGGCGGTGACCTCGGCGAAGGACAGGCCGGGGGAGACGCCGTCGGCGGTCTTGAACAACCCGAACACCAGCCAGGGCTGGCGGGCGGTCTCGGTGAAGATCCAGCCGAAGGAGTTCGCGGCCAGCGGCAGCAGCGGCAGCACGCCGACCGACCACAGCAGGCCCTGCGACAGGCGCGGGTCGATCTTCAGCGTCTTGGACCCGCGCGTCACCCACAGGTGGACCAGGGCGATGAAGGCGGCGAACATCCCCACGCCGATCATCAGCCGGAAGCTCCAGAACGCCACCGGGATCCAGGGGACGTAGTCGCCGGCGCCGAACTGGGCGGCGTAGGAGTCCTGCAGGTCCTTCAGGCCCAGCACCTCGGCCGTGAAGGACCCCTTGGCCAGGAAGGACAGGAACCCGGGGACCTCGATGGAGAACGTCGGGTCGTCGCTGCCCAGGGGGGCGTAGGAGAAGATCGAGAACGGTGCGCTGGTCGTCGTGCGGTACAGCGCCTCGGCCGCGGCCATCTTCATGGGCTGCACCTCGGTGATGACCTTGCCGAGCAGGTCACCGCTGACCGCCACGAGCGCGCCGCCGGCCAGGGTGAACCAGGCGCCGAAGCGGCTCAGCGTGCGGAAGGCGGCGAACTCGGCGGTGTCCTCGGCGTACTGCCGGCGCAGCAGGTGCCACACGCCGACGGCCATGACCAGGGCCCCGCCGGCCATGACGGCGCCGGCGTAGGTGTGCGGGAAGGCCGCGAGGTTGACCTCGTTGAGCAGCAGCTCGGAGAAGCTGCCGAGCTCGGCCCGGCCGGTGGTCTCGTCGATCGTGTACGCGACGGGGTTCTGCATGAAGGAGTTGGCGGCCAGGATGACGAAGGCGCTGATCGCGGTGCCGAGGGCGACGATCCAGATGGTCGCCAGGTGCACCAGCGCCGGCAGCCGGTCGCGGCCGAACCACCACAGCCCCAGGAAGGTGGCCTCCAGGAAGAAGGCGAGCATGCCCTCCACGGCCAGGGTGGGACCGAAGACGTCGCCGTAGAAGCGGGCGAAGGAGCTCCAGGACAGCCCGAACTGGAACTCCTGGACCAGGCCGGTGACCACGCCGACGGCGAAGGTCGTCATGAGCAGCTTGCCGACCAGCAGCGAGAGCCGGCCGTACCGGTCGTCGCCCGTGCGGGCGTGGTGGCGCAGGTGGGCGGTCTGCAGGATCGCGGTGAACAGCGCCAGGCTGATCGACAGCGGCACGAACAGGTAGTGGTAGAGCGTCGTCACGGCGAACTGCAGGCGGGTCAGCGCCTCGATGTCCACGGCTTCTCCTGGTTCCTACGACGGCGTGTCGTACTACGACCAACTGTAGTACTTCCGTCGGTAGTACGACGGCTCGCGTTCACCGGTGTGGTTGACGTAACATCCCGGCGTGGCCCTGGGAGAACTCGAACGCGATGTGATGGACCGGCTGTGGGCAGCCGGGACCTCCTTGACCGTCCGCGAGGTCCACGAGCAGCTCGCCGAGCACCGCAAGATCGCCTACACGACCGTCATGACGGTCCTGGACCGCCTGGCCAAGAAGCACGTCGTGCGCCAGGAACGCGAAGGCCGCGCCTTCCGCTACTCCCCGGCCGCCAGCCGCGAGCAGATGGTCGCCGAGCTCATGCTCGACGCCCTCGGGGGAGTGCCCACCGTCGACGACCGCCAGGCCGCCCTCGTCCACTTCATCGGCGGCGTCTCGCCCGCCGAGGCCGCCGCCCTGCGCGAGGCGCTGGACGCCATGACGACCCAGCGTGGAGACACGACGGCGACCTCGTAGGTTCGACGCGTGACAGCCGTCTGGTTCGCAGCACTGGCGCTGCTCCTGGCGGGGCCCGTGCCGGCGCTGCTGGCGCGCGCCCGCTGGACCTGGCAGGTGCCCCGCGCCGCCCTCGTCCTGTGGCAGGCCATCGCCCTGGCCGCCGTGCTGTCCACCCTCGGCGCCGGACTGGCCTCGCTGTCGCTGCTGTTCACCGAGGAACCCGGCTTCCCCTTCCTCGAACGCCACGGCCCCGTCCAGACGACCCTCATCGGCCTGGGCTCCACCCTCGTGGCCATCGTCACCGTCCGGTTCTGGATCGTCGCCACCCTCGTCGGCATCCGCACCCGCCGCCGCCGGGGCCGCCACCGCGACATGGTGGACCTGCTGCACCGCAAGGAATCCACCTCCGAGGTCGACGCCGCCCTGCTGTCCGAGACCGGCGTGCGGGTGCTCACCGGCCCCGGCCGCGTCGCCTACTGCGTACCCGGCGTCCGCTCCCGCGTCGTCGTCTCCGACGCCATGCTCAACTCCCTGACCCCCGAGGAGGTGCGCGCGGTCCTGGCCCACGAACGGGCCCACCTGCGCGCCCGGCACGACCTCGTCCTGGAGGGGTTCACCGCCCTGCACGCCGCGTTCCCGCGGTTCGTCTCCAGCCAGGCCGCCCTCGACTCCGTCCGGCTGCTGGTCGAGATGCTCGCCGACGACACCGCCCGCCGCCGGACCGGCTCGCTGCCGCTGGCCCGGGCGCTCGTGGCGCTCGCCGGTCAACCCGACGGGCAGTCCGAGATGCCCGTGGGCTCGGCCGCGCTGGCCCGGGTGCGCCGGCTGGCCGCCCAACCCGCGGCCAAGGGGCTGTCGGTCGCCACCTACGCCGCCGCGGCCGTCGTGCTCGGCGGGCCGACGCTGGCCGTGGCCGTGCCGTGGCTGCAGGCCAGCTACCGGGCGCTCGCGGGCTGATGCGCCGAACGGCCCCGGGGGGGGGGGGGGGGGGGGGGGGGGGGGGGGGGGGGGGGGGGGGGGGGGGGGGGGGGGGGGGGGGGGGGGGGGCCGCCCGCTCCCCCCGCCCCCC
>NZ_JBJLSI010000056.1:0-16635 GCF_050871945.1 Kineococcus deserti
CGGCGTCCAGGACGACGGCCGCCTCGTGCGAGCGCTTGGGGATGAGGTTCAGCGCGTCGGCGACGGTGTCGTGCTCGTGCAGCACCACCGGCGTCTCGAACACCGGGTGCCGGCCCTTGACCCACGCCACGACCTCGGCGACGACGTCGAGCGGCAGGTCCTGCGGCAGCACCGCCATCCCGCCGCGGCGGGCGATCGTCTCGGCCATCCGCCGGCCCGAGACGGCCGTCATGTTCGCGACCACCACCGGGACCGTCGTGCCGGTGCCGTCCCCGGTGGACAGGTCCACGTCGAGCCGGGACGTGACGGCCGAGCGCGAGGGGGCCAGGAACACGTCGTTGTAGGTGAGGTCGTGCCGGGGCTGCTGACCGTCGAGGAAACGCATGTGGTTGACCCGTTCTCTCAGTATTCTTTACCGACGGGGTTTACAGCAGAGCTGTCGCTTTCCCGTGGGTACAGGAGTCGGGCCTGCTGCGCAGCCAGACCGTCCCAGGCCCAGGGAGATACGTGTCCTGGTGCGGTGGGCATGCCGGCTGCGGAGTACTCGAACTCCTGCGCCATGAATTGCTCGAGGATTCGACGGAAGTGTCTTCGCAGAGCTGACGGGTGAGGTATGTGGCGCTCGGTTGTCACTAGCGGCCGCTGCGCGTTCACAGGACCACGACCGAGCGCAGGACGTCGCCGGACTTCATGGTGGCGAAGGCCTGCTCGACCTCGCCCAGGCCGATGCGCTCGGAGACGAACGCCTCCAGCGGCAGCCGGCCGTTCGCGTGCAGCTCCAGCAGCTGGGGGAAGTCGCGTTCGGGCAGGCAGTCGCCGTACCAGGACGACTTCAACGCCCCACCGCGGCCGAAGACGTCGGCCAGCGGCACCTGCAGGGTCATCTCCGGCGTGGGGACGCCGACCAGCACGACGGTGCCGGCCAGGTCGCGGCCGTAGAAGGCCTGCCGCCACGTCTCGGGCCGCCCGACGGCGTCGATGACGACGTCGGCGCCGAAGGAGTCGGTCAGCTCGGCGATCGCCGCCACGACGCCGTCCTCGTCCAGGCCCTTGCTGTTGATGGTGTGGGTGGCGCCCAGCTGCTTGGCCCACGCCAGCTTCTTGTCGTCGATGTCGATGGCGATGATGCGCCGGGCCCCGGCCAGCACCGCACCGGCCACCGCCGCACAACCCACGCCGCCGCAGCCGATGACGGCCACGGTGTCCCCGCGCTGGACCGGGGCGGTGTTGACCGCCGCGCCGATGCCGGCCATCACCCCGCAGCCCAGCAGGCCCGCCACGGCCGGGTCCACCGACGGGTCGACCTTGGTGGCCTGCCCGGCGGCCACGAGGGTCTTGGCCGCGAAGGCGCCGATGCCCAGGGCCGGGGTCAGCTCGGTGCCGTCGGTCAGCGTCATCTTCTGCTTCGCGTTGTGGGTGGCGAAGCAGTACTGCGGCCGGCCCCGCTTGCAGGCCCGGCACTGCCCGCACACCGCACGCCAGTTCAGCACCACGGTGTCGCCCACGGCGACGTTGGTCACGCCCTCACCGACCGCCGAGACCGTGCCGGCGGCCTCGTGGCCCAGCAGGAAGGGGTAGTCGTCGGTGATGCCGCCCTCGCGGTAGTGCAGGTCGGTGTGGCACACCCCGCACGCGGCGACGTCGACGACGACCTCCCCGGCGATCGGGTCGGGCACGACGATGTCGACGGTCTCGACGGGGGCGCCCTTGGCGCGCGAGATCACAGCGGGAACGGTCCAGGCCATGCGTAGGTCCCTCCGAACATGCGTGGGCTGGCAGTCCTATGATGATAAGTGACACTTATTTCAAGCGTGTTAACACTGCTCTGCCAAGACGAGGAGGACGCGCCAGAGCCGCAACAAGGCTCGTGTGAGACTTAGGTGTGAGCAGACAGACACGGGCTGACGGGGACCAGGCAACGCCTGCAGCGCAGATCGGAGCGCGCGTCCGGACCTACCGCACGAACCAAGGCTTGACCATGCGCGAGTTGGCGCGCAGAGCCGAGGTCTCGCAACCCTACGTTTCGCAACTAGAACATGGCGATCTCTTGCCGAGCATCCCGAGTCTGTATCGGCTCGCAGCTGCACTTGGAATCACTGCTTCGAAGCTGCTGCCAGACCTCAGTTCAGTACCTGACTCCTCGCTGAGCATGCCTACCGGTTCGGCGGGCACGACGCAGCGTGTACTCGCTGGCGGTTCGGGCCGCGGTTTGCATGTCCACGAGATCACTATCGCCCCCAAGACCGCGGAGGATGGCTGGTTCAATCACTCGGGGGAGGAGGTTGCTGTTGCGATGGAGGGGCGGCCCAGTTGGGAGAACACTCACGGTGTCCGGCATGCGCTTCCGGCGGGTGGTGCTCTCGTGATTGACACCTCAACTCCGCACCGGTGGCGAAACGATGGCGACCTTTTGGCGCGGATCATCCTTATTTGCGCCGACTCCTTGTCGGCAGAAAGCGAGTTCCATGCGAACCCTGAAGAAACGCTGACGCTGCACTGACGTTTTGTCAGTAGTGCCGTGAGGTAGCTGCTGCGCCGAACTAGAGACACTGGGGAACTAGCCTCGGTCTTTCGTGAGGCGTTGGTTGAGGCCTTAGATGGGCTCTGACCTGGCGCTCCTCGTGGTGGACGTGCGGTAGTCCCGCGTCTGCTCGCGGCCTCCAAGATTCCGGCCGTGGGGACATTGGTGAAGGTCAGGGACTGAGGTGGCGATCCGGTGATGGCCAGCGAGGACGAGGCCGGTCCAAGGCCACCAAGGCGACTACCCCTCGCTGCGTGCGGCGTGCCTAGCCATCAGCGAACGCCTCGGGGTCTCCCGCGCCAGCCTGCAACGCTGAGTCAACCAAGCCCCGATCGATGCCGGCGCCAAGCCCGGGCTCAGCAGCACTGAGAGCGAGGAGATCAAGGCGCTGAAGGCGGAGAACAAGCGCCTGCGCGAGGCCAACGAGATCTTGCGTTCGGCCTCGATCTTCTTCGCGCGGCAGCTCGTCCCCCGCGAGCGGGAGGTGCCCCACCGCGCCAACGCTGATCGTGCAGGCCATCGATCAGATGAGAGAAAAGGGCTTCGCGGTCGAGTCGGCCTGCGCCGTGCTCAGCGAGCACGGTTGCCAGGTCGCCGCGAGGACCTACCGGGCCTAGAAGCAGGGCCAGCCTCCGGCAGCACGCACGGTCTCCGACGCCCACGTCATTCATGGATGACGTCCCTGGGAGTGGTGTAACTCGTCGCGCGCGAAGCGCTGCGGGTTTGGACTATGCCGTGAGCGCGGTGGTGGTGTCGAGCGCAGTGTCCGTGCCGGCGTCCGCGCGCAGCGCGGGCGTCGGCAAGACGGTCGGCTCGGGGGGTGCCGGCAGCGCCATCGAGGACTCCGACAGGTAGCACCGCTCCCCGGACTGCCACTCATCGTGCGCCTCGATCAGGACGCAACCGGCCAGCCGCAGCAGGGCCTGGGCGTTGGGGAAGATGCCGACGACGTCGGTGCGGCGTTGACCTCCCGGTTCAGGCGTTCCAGCGGGTTGGTCGACCAGATCTTGCGCCAGTGGGCCTCGGGGAACACCGCGAACGCCGTGACGTCTGGGCCGGCCTCATCGAGCATGTCCGCGACGGCGGGGAACTTGGCCCGCAGGCTGTCGGCCACGACCCGGACCTGCTCGGTGACAGCGTCGGCGGAGGGCTGCACGAAGATGGTGCGGACCATCGCCGCGACCGCATCGGACTGACCCTTGGCAACCTTCGAGAGCACATTGCGCATGAAGTGCACTCGGCATCGTTGCCAGCTGGCGCCGGCCATCGTCTGCTCGATCGCCGAGACGAGTCCGCGGTGCTGATCGGAGATCACCAACTGCACCCCGTGCAGGCCGCGATCGCGCAACGAGCCGAGGAAGGACTTCCAGAAGTCCAACGTCTCGGCGTCGCCGACGTTGCAGCCCAGCACTTCCCGATGCCCGTCGGCGGTCACGCCGGTGGCGATGACGACCGCCTGGGACACCACCCGGCCGCGGATGCGGGCCTTGCAGTAGGTCGCGTCGAGGAACACGTACGGGGTCGGCTGCGCCTCCAGCGGCCGGGTGCGGAACGCCTCGACCTCGCCGTCCAGGTCGACGCAGATCCGGGACACCTCGCTCTTGGAGATCCCCGACTCCACGCCCAGGGCCTCGACCAGGTCGTCGACCTTGCGGGTGGAGACGCCGTGGACGTAGGCCTCCATCACCACCGCATGCAGAGCCCGGTCGATCCGCCGGCGCGGGGCCAGCAAGGTGGGAAGAACGAGCCCGTCCTGGTCTTGGGAATCTTCACCTGCACGTCGCCGGCGGTGGTGGCCACCAGCCGGTCGCGGGTGCCGTTGCGGTGAGTCGTGCGAGTGGTGGTGCGTTCGTGCAGGCCGGCGCCGATGTGAGCTTCGGCCTCGGCATCGATAAGGGCCTGCAGGGCTCCTTGCAGGAGCCGGCGCATCAGCTGGCCGTCCTCGGCGGTGCTCAGTGCGTCGAGCAGGGTGGACAGGGCAGACTGGTCCTCGAGGGCCATCGCGTTGATCCTTCTTCTACGAGTTCCTTGGCGGGTACTCGCAGAGCTTCACGCGGTGGCCCTCACCTGCTGTCCGGACACGCCGGGCCGGTCCAGGCGGCTGGGGCCGAGTTACACCACTCCAAGGGACTCACCCCGTCGTGCAGTAGCGGTAGGCCATCTTGAGGCTGACAACGTTGTCTCGGGTAGGTCAGCGATCGCCGTACGCTGGCGCATGAAGCGCAGCAGCAGCGCCTGGGCGAAGCAGCCCAGCGACCGGCGTCCCCGCCGGGTACCAATCCGGGCACGGGAAGCGGAGAGCAGACGGGCCACGGCCTGGGCAAGGTCGCGGGAGACGTCGAGGCTGGCACGACAGGAGAGCTCGTAGGGTCCTGACGGGCATGGCGGTTGAGCTTGGTCGCCACCATCGTGACCGGCCAGGCCCTACGTGCCCAACGCCTTCGATCGCGGGAGGCAGCGGTTGATCACGCCGCTATTGACAAAGTTTCACTAACGACGCCCCATAAGGTCGAACAACTAAAGGGGCGCCGTCACCTACCCGTGCAGCAATCCTCGCTCAGCCGACATGGCACGACTGCTTCGCATCGCTGAACGCGCTGTCAGCGGTTGGTGTACCCCGCGTCAACGGGGTACGTCGCCCCGGTCACGTAACTGGAGGCGTCCGAGCACAGCCACAGGCTGGCTTGGGCGACCTCGCGGGGCTGCCCGAAGCGGTTCAGCACCGACAGTTTCGGGGCGAACTCGGCCTCGGTCTGACCGGTCTCGGCCAGGGCAGCGCGGATCATCGGGGTGTCGATCGCGCCCGGCGCCACCGAGTTCACCCGGATGCCGTGCGAGCCGTTCTCCAGCGCGGCGACCTTGGTGAGACCGCGGACGGCGTGCTTGGCAGAGACGTAGGCGGCGTCGAACCCTTGCGGGCGGTACCCGCTGACGGAGGAGATGTTGACGATCGAGCCGCCGCCGCCCTGGGCGAGCATCTGGCGCAGCTCGTACTTCAGGCAGAGCGCCGTGCCCTTAAGGTCGATCGACATGAGCCGGTCCCAGTAGTCCTCGTCGAATTCCGAGACGAGGGCGTTATCAGGCTTGATCGCCGCGTTGTTAACCGCCACGTCGAGGCGGCCGTAGTGCTCAACGGTCGAGGCGACCATCGCCTGCACCTGCTGGGAGTTCGAGACGTCGACGGCCACGAAGAACGCGTCCCCTCCGGCGTCCTGGATGCTGGCCACCGTCTCGCGACCCAGTTCCTCGTTGAAGTCAGCGACGACGACCTTGGCGCGGGCCTCGGCGAACAATTCCGCGGTAGCCCTGCCCATCCCCATCGCTGCTCCAGTGATGATCGCGGCCTTGCCCTCGAGTACCGGGTACGTCATGACGTCCTCCACGTTGATGCGAATGTATCCGACACGTGACGTACATTGTACTCGGCCTCCTCACCCGGCAGCTGTACGGACGTCGCAAGATGGTCGCCCACCTGCGTCGGGCCGGCCTGGCCGTGGCGCACTGCACCGTAGACCGGTTGATGCGCGCAGAAGGCATGAACGGGGCCCGGCGGGCCAGGAAGGTCCGCACCACCATCCCCGGCAAGGACGGGGTGCGGGCCGGGGACCTGCTGAACCGGCAGTTCACCGCGCCGGCACCGAACCTCGTCTGGGTCGCCGACTTCACGTATGTCCGGACGTGGGCGGGGTTCGTCTACGTCGCCTTCATCGTGGATGTGTTCGCCCAGCGGATCGTGGGCTGGCACGCGATGACTTCCAAGCACACCGACCTGGTCCTGACCTGCCTGCGGATGGCGACCTGGGGACGCGAGCATGCCGGGACCCCGGTGCCGCCCGGCTTGATCATGCACTCCGATGCCGGGTCGCAATACACGAGTTTGAGGCTGACCGAGTACCTGGCCATCGAGGGTTTCGCGGCCTCGATCGGTTCGGTCGGTGACGCGTACGACAATGCGCTGATGGAGACGGTGATCGGTCTGTACAAGACCGAGTGCATCCGCCCGGGGCCCTTCCACGGTGGGCCCTTGAAGACCTTGTCCGATGTTGAGTACGCCACCGCGACGTGGGTGGAGTGGTGGAACAACGCCCGCCTGCATCCTCGGCTGGGTTATCGTCCACCGGCCGAGGCGGAGGGCGCCCACTACGCTGACCTCAGCGACTCCATCCCCGAGCGGTGTCCCACATGAAGACGGCAGAGAAGCCGTGACGCTTCAGGCCGGCCCCGCTGGTTGCGGTGCGCTGCTTCCACCGCGACCGCAACTGAACGTCGTGGCTCGGACGCAGGAAGTGGCTACCGCGCCTGCAGGTCGACCTCAAGCGTGTTGGTGCCCACCGAGCCACGCACGACGGCCGGCGACTCACCCACGACCTCCACAGCCCACTCCCCGATCGAGGGCTGGTTCTGGATTGCGGCCCGGACGGTGGAGCCGGCCCGGGTGACCACGACTGTGACCGCGGGTGCGTCGCCGATGCGGGGAACCTCGACGGTGGTGCTGGCGCCGTCGGCCAGGCCGTAGCAGCGCAGAGTGACCCCGTCGGGGTAGTCATAGTCGGGACGGTCGCTGCGCGCCCCGACCGGTAGGACGGTGCCGGGGCGCACCAGCAGCGGCAGGGAGTCGAAGGCGTGGCGCTCCCGGCGCCACCCCCCACCCTCGACCGCCTCCCCCGTCAGCAGGTGGTGCCAGGTCCCTGGCGGCAGGTAGTACTCGACGACCCCGTCGGCGGAGAAGACCGGGGCGACCAGCACAGAGGGCCCCAGCATGTACTGGGTATCCAGGTGGGCGGTGGCGCGGTCGTCGGGGAACTCCAGGAACATCGGCCGCAGCATCGGCGCGCCACTGGTGTGCGCCTGACGGGCCAGCTGGGCGAGGTAGGGCATCAGCTGCATCTTCAGCTGGGTGAAGCGGCGGGCGACCTCGACGGCTTCCTCGTCGAAGGCCCACGGGACGCGGTAGGAGCTGGAGCCGTGCAGCCGGCTGTGGGAGGACAGCAATCCGAACGCCACCCACCGCTTGAACACCGCCGGGTCGGGGTTGCCTTCGAAGCCGCCGATGTCGTGGCTCCAGAAGGCGAATCCGCTGGCGGCCAGGGACAGGCCACCGCGCAGCGTTTCGGCCATGGCTTCGAAGGTGGAGTAGCAGTCCCCGCCCCAGTGCACGGGGAACTGCTGACCGCCGGTGGTGGCGCTGCGAGCGAAGACGACCGCCTCACCGTCCCCGCGGTGCTCGCGCAGCGCGGTAAAGACGCAGTCGTTGTACTGCTGGGCGTAGTGGTTGTGCATGCGCTGGGGGTCCGAGCCGTCGAACCAGGTCACGCCCTCGGCGGGGATGCGCTCGCCGAAGTCAGTCTTGAAGGAGTCCACGCCCATGTCCTGCAGCCGGCGCAGGTGGGCGGCGAACCAGTCGCGGGCGGCGGGATTGGTGAAGTCGACGATGCCCATCCCGGCTTGCCACATGTCGGTCTGCCACACGCTGCCATCGGTGCGCCTGAGCAGGAACCCCTGCGCGGCGGCCTCGGCGAACAGGGGGGAACGCTGGGCGATGTAGGGGTTGATCCACACGCACACCTTCAGACCCCGCTGGTGCAGGCGGGCCAGCATGCCTTGCGGGTCGGGGAAGGTGCGCGGGTCCCACTCGAAGTCGGTCCAGTTGAACTCGCGCATCCAGAAGCAGTCGAAGTGGAAGACGCTCAGCGGCAGGTGGCGTTCGGCCATGCCGTCGATGAACGACATGACGGTGGCCTCGTCGTAGTTGGTGGTGAACGACGTCGACAGCCACAGCCCGAAGGACCAGTCGGGGATGCGTGGCGGTCGGCCGGTCAGCCCGGTGTAGCGGCGCAGCACCTCCAGCGGGGTGGGGCCGGCGATGACGTGGTAGGTCAGCGACTGGCCTTCGATGCTGAACTGAGTGCGGGAGACGACTTCGGAGGCCACCTCGAAGGACACCGGGCCCGGTTCGTCGACGAAGACGCCGTAACCACGGCTGGAGAGGTAGAAGGGGACGTTCTTGTAGGCCTGCTCACTGGAGGTGCCGCCGTCGGCGTTCCAGACGTCGATGACCTGCCCGTTCTTGACCACCGGGCCAAAGCGCTCGCCCAGCCCGTGGATGGTCTCCCCCACCGACAGGCTCAGCTGCTCGTGCACGAACGTGCGGCCCTCGGCGTCGGTGACCAGGCCCACGCTCTTGGGCAGGCTGGTGGTCAGGAGCCCGCGGGAGTCGCTGAACTGCACCGACCAGGGCGCGCCGCGGGTGATGCGTACCTGCAGGTCGCCGCTGCGTAGCACGCCACCGTCGTCGTCCACGCTCACCTGCGCCCCGCCGCCGGGACCGCCGTCGCCGTCGCCGTCGGAGTTCAGGGCGAAAGACGGGCGGGCGGGCAAGGCGCCGTCGTGGTGGCTGATGCGGGTGCGGATGACGCCTTCGGCGGGGCTGTCGAAGACCACGGTCAGGAGGGTCCGGTTCAGCGTGTCACCGCGGGAGGCGATGACCTTGGTGGGGGCGTGCACCACCAACTGCTCACCGGCCGGGCCGGTCTGGACGCTGAGGTCGTAGGCCTGGGCGGCGTGCTGGACGTCGAGCCCGGTGCGGGTCATCCAGTAGCCGTCGGTGAACTTCACAGCAGGATCAGCCTTTCAGTCCGCCGGCGAGCAGGTCGGTGCGCCAGTACCGCTGCAGTACCAGGATGAGGGCGATGAGCGGGATGACCGAGACCGCCGAGCCGGTGACGATGAGGGGGTACAGGTCGGTGTCGCCGGCCCCCTTGGACAAGAAGGAGTACAGACCCAAGGTCATGGGGTACTTGTCTTGGTCCGAGAGCATGATGAAGGGCAGCAGGAAGTTGTTCCAGATGCCGACGAACTGCAGCAGGAAGACGGTCACCAAGCCCTGCACCATCATCGGCAAGGCGATGGAGGCGAAGATCCGCGTCTCCCCGGCCCCATCGATGCGGGCGGCTTCGAGGGTCTCATCGGGGATGGAGGCGGCGCAGAAGACACGGGCCAGGAAGATGCCGAAAGGGTTGATGATGACCGGCAGCAGGACCGACCAGTAGGTACCGGCCAGGCCCAGGGCGGCCATCAGCAGGTACTGCGGGACGGCGACGACGATGCCGGGCACGAGGACACCGGCCAGGACGACCGCGAAGAGGGCCTCGCGGCCGCGGAAGCGGAACTTGGCCAGCCCGTAGCCGGCCATGGCCGAGACCAGGGTGGACAAGAACGCACCGAGGCCGGCGTACAGGAGGCTGTTGGCCGCCCACTGCCAGAACTGACCCCCGGCATAGCCGCTCAGCGCGGCAATGTTGTCCAGCAGCGAGGTTCCCGGCGCGAAGGAGAAGGTGGTGAACAGCTCCCGAGGCGCCTTGGAAGAGGCGACGACGACCCAGGCCACGGGGATCAGGCAGTACACCGCGCCCAGCAGCAGCACCACGGTGGCCGGACCGCCCCCGTTGCGGCGCAGAGCTCGGGGCCGGGTGGGGCGCGGCGGGCGGTTGGCGCCGGTGCGCGGCGGGACGGTCTGGATACTCATCGGTCGCCTCCGAAGGTGGTGCGCTGGAAGAAGCGCAGGACGACGGTGGACAGCAGCAGCGTGCCCACCGCCAGAACCACCGAGGCCGCGGCCGCTCCGCCGAGGTTGTCGTTGTCGAAGGCCTCTTGGTAGATCTTCATCAGCGGCACCCACGTGGAGGAGATGGTCGAGGTGAAGGGACGCAGGGTGGCCGGTTCGCTGTAGAGCTGGAAGGTGCCGATGACCGAGAACAGCCCGGTCAGCACCAGGGCCGGGGCGACCAGGGGCACCTTGATGCGCAGGGCGATCTGACGTTCGCTGGCGCCGTCAAGACGGGCGGCTTCGTAGATCTCGGTGGGGATGGAGCGCAAGGACGTGTAGATCACGATCATGTTGAAGCCGACACCGGACCACAGGGCGATGTTGGCCATGGAGAAGTACAGGAAGGGGGTGGACAGGAAGTCCAGCGGGCCGGCGCCCAGCCAGGTGGCGATGTAGTTGATCGGGCTGGTGCTGGGCAGGTACATGAACCCCCACAGCAGGGTCGCGATGACGCCGGGCACCGCGTAGGGCATGAAGATCGCGGTGCGGGAGAAGCTGCGGGCCCGCACCGCGGGAGTGTCCAGCAGCAGGGCGAAGAGCAGAGCGAAACCCAGGACCAGCGGAATCGAGATGCAGCCGTAGATCAGGACCCGGCCCAGGCCGGCGAGGAACTCCGGATCGGTCAGGGCGCTGGTGTAGTTCTCTAGCCCGACGAACCCCTCCACCCGGCGTCCGAAGGCGCCGCCGCCACTGACGCGGTAGCCGCGAAAGCTCAGCCACAACGCATAGGCGATGGGTAGCAGCAGGAACAGGGTGAAGAAGACCGCTGCCGGCGCGACGAACGCCCACGGCGCCACCGCACGCGGAAGCGATGGTCGGCGCGGGCGCCGCGACGCCGCTGCGGGGGCGGGTTGCTGCAGGAGGGTCATGGGCCATCTTCTCTCAAGCGCTGGATGCGGCCGGTGCGGGAGGGGGATACGGGAGGGAATGCGGGAACGAGGAGGTGAGAACGCCAGAGGTAAGCCACTCAGGCGACGGTGAAGCCGGACTTCTTCAGGTCGGCGATGATCGCCTCCTGGGTGCGGGCGTAGACGTCGCGGAACGATCCACCGCCCAGGGCGGCCTCGTTGAGGGCGTCGCCGAAGGTGGAGGTGGCGACGTTGACGTTGGGGCCCCAGGTCTGGGCGATGGTCGTGTCGTCGATGACCTGGTCGGCGATTTCGTAGAAGTTCGTCTGCTGCGGCATCAGGCGCGGCGGGTCGGACTGCAGGGTGGCTTCGCGTCCGCCGTTGCCGCCGGGGTAGATGTCCAAGGTGAGCAGCAGCTTCGAGCCTTCCTCCGAGGCCCCCAGCCAGGCGGCGAACTTCGCGGCCGCCTCGGCGTGCTGGGACTTGGCCGGCACCAGGTAGGTGGACCCGCCGAGGAAGGGAACAGCCGACTCACCCGGCGTCCACTGCGGCAGGGGTGCCGACTCCCACTTCCCGGCGGTGTCGGGGGCGACGGAGTACAAGACGCTGGGGGCCCAGGCCGCGGCAGCCCAGCTGAGGATCTTCCCGGCGTTGACCTGGGCGTTCCACTCCGGAGTCAGCAGCGGCTGGACGGTCACCAGGTCGCGACGGACGAGGTCTTGCCAAAAATCTGCGGTGGCCAGTGAGGCCTCGTCAGTGAGGTTCACCGTCCAGGTTTCGCCGTCGTTGGACCACCACTTCGCCCCGGCCTGGGCGGCGTGCGCGGCGAAGAATTCGAACTGGGTGGCGGCGAAGCTGGCGATGTAGACGCTGGGGTCGGCGGTGTGGATGGCCTCGGCGGCGGCGGCGTACTCGGCCCACGTGGTGGGAACCGCGACACCGTACTGGTCGAAGAGGTCCTTGCGGTAGGTGAACATCATCGGGCCGATGTCCTGCGGCACGCCGTAAACGGTGTCATCCAGAGTGCACAGCGACCAGATGTTGTCCTCCGCGCCGGCCTTGGCCGAGGACACCTGCTCGGTGAGGTCGGAGACGACCCCGGCCACGACGAGGGCGGGCAGGGCGCGGTACTCGATCTGCACGACGTCGGGAGCGGTGTCGGCACGGTCGGCGGCCAGCAGCTTGGAGGCGGTCTCGGGGGTACCGCCGACTTCGGAGAGCTTGACGGTGACGTCGGGGTTGAGCTCGTGGTAGCGCTCGACGATGGCCTGGGCGGACGGGTCACCGCCCTTGAGGGAGTAGGTCCAGAACTGCAAGGTGACCGGGCCGCCATCGGCGTCAGAACCGCCCGCGGCCGAGTCGTCCCCGGAGCTGCACGCGGTGGCGGTCAAGCCGGCGGTGGCCGCGGCGCCGGCCAGGAAGGTACGCCGCGACGTCGCCGAGCGCCGGTCCGTTGTGAGGCTGTTCGGCGTGAGGCTGTTCGGCGTGGAGCTGCTCGTCGTGCGGCTGGTGCTGGGGTGGGGCTGGTGGGTCATCACATCTCCCTCGACGTGCCGGCGGTGGCGACAACGCCACCGGATGCACGCTTCCCGCGTGCCGGAAGAAGACGCTACTGTTCACGTGAACATCAGTCAAGGACGACGGTTTCACCGACCGTCACCTGCGCTCCCCGACGACAAGGCAACCCGTGACCTCCTGCGCCGTCCCCCTCGACTCCCCGACCCCTGAACCCACCACCGATGCCACCGTCGGGTCGACGACCCAGCACCCGCAGCCGGTGAACCCCGTGCTGGCCGGCTCCCACCCCGACCCCTCCATCTGCCGGGTCGGGGCGGACTACTACCTCGTCACCTCCTCCTTCGCCTACTTCCCCGCCGTCCCCGTGCACCACTCCCGCGACCTGCTCACCTGGGAACTGGTCGGTCACGTCGTCACCGACCCCGCGCACCTGCGCTGCGGCGACCTCGACTTCGCCGACACCGACTGCTCCGACGGGGTCTGGGCTCCCACCATCCGCCATTACGAGGGCGTCTTCTACGTCGTCCTGGCCCTGGCTCGCCAGCGCCGGGGGTCAGCGACGCTGCTGTTCACCGCGACCGATCCGCGTGGTCCGTGGTCGGCGCCGGTGCAGCTGGAAGCCGACGGGATCGATCCGTCGTTGTTCATCGACGACGACGGAACCTGCTGGTTCGCGGCCGCCCGCGATGCCACCGTGCAGACCGCGACGGGGCCGGCGGAGATCTACGTGCGCCGTCTGGACCTGCAGTCGCTGTCCCTGGTGGGACCGGAGACGGTCATCTGGCACGGGGCCATGACCGGGACCTGGGCCGAGGCGCCGCACCTGATCAAGCGAGACGGTGTCTACCACCTCCTGGCCGCCGAGGGCGGCACCGAGCGCCGTCACAGTGTGACCGCCGCCCGGGCCGAGGCAGTCACCGGTCCCTGGCGCACCGACCCGCGCAGTCCGCTGCTGACCCACCGTCACCTCTCCCCCGACCATCCGGTGCAGAACGTGGGGCACGCCGACCTGGTCGACGATGAGGACGGCCGCACCTGGGCCGTGGTCTTGGGCGTGCGGCCCGTGCGCGGCGTCCACACCCTGGGCCGGGAGGTCTTCCTCGTCCCCGTCGACTGGAGCCCGGAGGGGCCGGTGTTCGCCCCAGGAACGGGCATGGTCACCGGTGTAGCACCAGACACAGCGGCAGCAGCAACGGCGGTGACAGCGGCTGCGACCTGCCCGACGAGCGGCGCCACCGTCCTCGACGATGCCTGGAGTTCTATCGCCCTATCTGGTCGCGAGGTCTCCTCACTCCGCGGTCCCCTGGACGTACGACCACAGCCAGGAGGGGCCGTAGCGCTGCCGGTCAGGCCGGCCACCCTGTCGGCTGCGAGGGGAACGCCAGGATTTCTCGGCTGGCCGCAACGAGACCTGCACTTCCAGGCCGAGCTCCGTTGCCGCGTCGCGGGCCTCCCCTCGGGAATACGGGCGGGGCTGGCGCTGTTCGTCACGCCTGGAGTGTGGGCGGCGGCGGTGATGGAGACCGGAGCTGACGGGACCGTGCGGTTTCGGATCGACACCGGCGACGGCATCGGCAGCACCCCGGGCAGCCATCTCAGCGGAGGCATCGACAGGGACCTCAACGAAGGTCCCGGTAGCCAGATCCACGTTCACCAGATGGCCGACGTCGAAGGTGACCACGTCGTGATCCGCGTGGACGGGGACGAGGAGGCTTACCGGTTCTCCTGGGCCCTCGCCGCGCGAGAGGACCACACGGAGGGCCGAGGGGACGGGCACGAGGTTTGGCAGCCACTGGGGGTCGTGCCCCGCTGTGCGCTGAGCAACGAGGTCGCCGGTGACTTCCTGGGCGTGCACCTTGGCCCGTACGCCAGCGGATCCGAGGGTGCAACGTTCGTCGTCGACCGGTTCCGGTACCGCGCGATCGGCACGCTGCCGGCCAAGATCGTCCCTGCCGTCCCTGCCGTCCCTGCCGTCCCTGCCGTCCCTGCCGTCCCTGCCGTGCCCGCCGTGCCCGTCGTGTCGACTTAGCGCTGACCGGCCACGCGGCGTGTGCTGTCCCTGGCCACCATCTGCGCCGGGATCAACCGGTGCGTCGGCTCAACCCCGGCCAGCATGTCCAGCAGCATCTGGATGACCGTGGTTCCGAGCAGGGTGAAGTTCTGCCGCACCGTCGTCAACGCCGGCACGAGGTGGCTCATCCCCGGGGAATCGTCGAACCCCACCAGCGACACCTCCTCCGGCACCGCCACCCCCGCCTCCACCAGCGCCTTGAGGGCGCCGATGGCCATCATGTCGTTGCCGGCGAAGATCGCGGTGGGTCGTGCGGTGGTGCGCAGCACCTGGCGGGTCAGCTCGTAACCGCCTGCGGGTGTGAAGTCCCCTTCCAGCACCATGGGGTCGGCGATGCCTGCGGCGGTCATCTCCTCCCGGAAGCCGACGACTCGGGCCTGTGCGTCGTAGACCCGCGCAGGCCCGCTGAGATGGACGATCCGCCGATGCCCCAGGTCCAGAAGGTGCCGCGTCAACGTCCGGGCCCCGGCCACCTGATCGATCTCGACCGAGGCCAGCTTCTCGTTGGACACCGCCCCGGACATGACCACCGCCACCGGCACCCGACTGTCGACGCTACTCAAGGCCTCCGCCGCCATCGGCCGGTCGGCGACGAAAACGATCCCGTCCACGGATTGGTCGATGAGGCGGTTGACGGTCTCGGTGAGGTCGGCAGCCGAGCCGCCGTGCCAGGCGGCCAGGTTCACCCAGTAGCCGGCGTCCTTGGCGGCGGTCTCGATACCCAGCAGGACCTTCGACAGCTCGAAGAGCTCCTGCCCGGCCAGAACCACTCCAAGAGTGCCGGAGACGTCGCCGTGCAGAGCGCGGGCGATGCTGTTGCGGCGGTAGCCCAGCTGCTGCACCGCGGCCAGGACGCGTTGGCGGGTCTCCTCCTTGACCATGGGGTGACCGTTGAGGACGCGGGAGACGGTCATGTGCGACACACCCGCCAGCCGCGCGACGTCGACCAGTCCCGGCGCCTTCGCCATCTCCGATCCTCCGTTCCTCGTATTTCTACGTAGCCAGGACAGCGTGTCAGATCGGGATCGTGCCAGACCGCAACGCTCGGCCGTGATCTGACGGCGATGGGCATGGACCGACGCGCTTGCATCCAGAAGTGCAGGCAATCCCTGCTCGAGACCGCGACTTCCTCCACCCGGGGCCTGCGAGAGCCCGTCCGTGGGTCTTCTGGGCGCTGACCGCGACGCCAACGCCGCTACCGTTGATGGCTTGCCCTCAGCGAGACGATCGCGGTCCGCTCCACCGACGGGTTGTACGCCGACTGCACACTGAGGGGGCGGCTACGACGATGGAGGGCAGTCGACGGCTGATGGCGAGGCTTCCTGCGCGCCTGCTGCCAGACCACCGGGTACCGGTGGTGTCGCCCAGCAGCTGGCTCGGCTCACGCGCCGACCCGGACCTACTGCTGAACACTCTGCAAGAGTGAAGGCTGCATCCCGAACTCGGTCTCACGGCCTGGACCGGCGCGGATACATGGCCAGCACCGACGCCGACCGCCTCGCCCACCTCAACCGGGCCCTGCGCGCCCCGGGCAACCGCGCGGTCAGCACCTCCACCGTCGCGGCGTCGGCACCCTTCTGCGGCCCGAACACCGCCATCCTCGCCTTTCGCCAGTCGTGAGCGGCAACGGTGGGCACCAGGTGACCAGCGCCGCGCTGCTCATCGCACTGATGGTGATCGATCCACATGAGCAGGGCTTCGACGTCGCCAACGCCTCGCTGGCCTTGTCCACTAGCGCTTCACCCCGCGGCACCGAGTCACCCAGCGTCCGGACTGGCCCCACCAAGGTGGCTGCCTACGTCGCCGCCACTGGGTCGACGCGATGGTCGTCGCGGTCGGCCCGTCGCACGCCATGACGCCCCGCCCCGCCCCGCACCGCCGACCTCGACCTCGACCTCGACCTCGACCTCGACCTCATCGCGGCGCTCGCTACGGCGTCACATGGCCTCGACGCGCCCGCCGAGGGCGACGATCCCGCCTCCGAGGCCACCGGCGGCCCCGGCTCCCGGAACCGTCCGGACGTCTACCCGGAGCAGGGACAGGTAGAGCTGCGCGGTCTGCCGCAACCGCG
>NZ_JBJLSI010000057.1:0-15578 GCF_050871945.1 Kineococcus deserti
CCCCCCCCCCCCCCCCCCCCCCCCCCCCCCGCCCCCCCCCCCCCCCCCCCCCGCCCCCCCCCCCCCCCCCCCCCCCCCCCCCCCCCCCGCTCCCGGGAACTGCTGGTGCTCAGCGCCGGTCGACGTCGACGAGGTCGACGCGGACCTGCTTGCCGCCGGCGAGCGCACCGACGACGGTGCGCAGCGCCTTGGCCGTGCGCCCGGCCCGGCCGATGACCCGGCCCAGGTCCTCCGGGTTCACGCGCACCTCGAGCAGCGCACCGCGACGCGACGTCTTCGACGTCACCTTCACGTCGTCGGGGTGCCCGACGATGCCGCGCACGAGGTGCTCGAGGGCGTCGGCGAGCACGAGGTCAGGACTCCTGCGCCGGGGTCTCCGCCTCGGCGGCGGGGGCCTCGGGGGTCTTGGCGACGCCGCCGGCGGGGATGCGCGGGGGCTTGGTGTTGGCGGCCGGGACCCGGTAGGTGCCCTCGGCGCCCGGCAGGCCCTTGAACTTCTGCCAGTCACCCGTGACCTTCAGCAGCGCGGCGACCTGCTCGGTCGGCTGCGCGCCGACACCGAGCCAGTACTGCACGCGCTCGGACTTGACCTCGATGGTCGAGGGGTCGGTCATCGGGTTGTACAGGCCGACCTCTTCGATCGCCCGGCCGTCGCGCTTGCTGCGCGAGTCGGCGACGACGATGCGGTAGAACGGCGCGCGGATCTGGCCCATGCGCTTGAGGCGAATCTTGACAGCCACGGTGTGGGGTGTCTCCCGGTTCTGGAATGGTCGAGCGGACACCGCCCGGTGTGGGGACGCCGGATGGTGGTGCTCATGGACGCGCGCGTCCCGGGTGAGAGGGTCCCTGGACGCACGAGTGCCCGACCATCATGCCAGAGGTCAGGCCCCGGCCACGACGCGACCGCGCAGCACGACACGCGGCCGGCGCAGCACCCCGAGGTCGGCGCGCGGGTCCCCGTCGAGCACCAGCAGGTCGGCGCTGGCCCCCTCCTCCAGCCCGGGGTGCCCCAGCCACCGCCGCGCCGCCCACGTCCCCGCGTCCAGCGCCGCCGTCCGCGACAACCCGGCCGCGACGAGTTCGGACAGCTCGTCGACGACCAGCCCGTGCGGCAGGACGCTGCCGGCGTCGGTCCCGGCGAACACCGGCACCCCGGCCTCGTGCAGCGCGGCGACGTTCTCGTACCGGCGCGCGTGCAAGGCGCGCATGTGCGCCGCGTACGTCGGGAACTTCGGCTCCCCGCGGTCGGCGATCCCCGGGAAGGTCGCGATGTTGACCAGCGTGGGGACGACCGCGACCCCCGCCGCGGCCAGCCGCGGCAGCACCTCGGCCGGCAGTCCCGTCCCGTGCTCGATCCCGTCGACACCTGCCGCCAGGAGGTCCTCCACGCCCTGGGCACCGAACTGGTGCACGGTCACCCGCGCCCCGAGCTCGTGGGCCGCCGCCACCCCGGCGGCCAGGACGTCGGCCGGCCAGCAGGGCGCGAGGTCACCGGTGGAGCGGTCGATCCAGTCACCCACGAGCTTGACCCAGCCGTCGCCGCGCCGCGCCTGGACGCGGACGTGCTCGACGAGGTCCTCGGGTTCGATCTCGTGGGCCAGTCCGCGCAGGTAGCGCCGGGTGCGGGCCAGGTGCCGGCCGGCGCGCACGATGCGCGGCAGGTCCTCGCGCTCGTCGATCCAGCGCGTCTGCGAGGCCGATCCGGCGTCGCGCAGCAGCAGGGCCCCGGCGTTCCGGTCGGTCAGGGCCTGGGCTTCGGAGACGTCGTCCTCGACGCGCCCGTGCGGTCCGATGCCGACGTGGCAGTGGGCGTCGACCAGGCCCGGCAGCACCCACCCGGCCAGCGTGGTGGCCGCGCCGGCGGGCTTCGTGAACGTCAGCCGTCCGCCGACGATCCAGGCCTGCCCGGCCACCTGGTCCGGGCCGACGAGGAGCGGCCCGGACAGGTGGAGGATCGTCACTTGCCGCCGAGGTACTTGTCGAAGCCCTTGGGCAGGTTCAGGTCGCCGGGGTCGAAGCCCTTCGACGGGTCGGGCAGCCCGAACGCCGACCCCGGCTGCGAGGCGGCGCGTTCGGCGGCGGCCTGCTGCTCCTGGGCGCGCTTGGCGGGGTTGCCGCTCTTGCCCTTCTTGCTCTTGGCCGCGGCCTGGCGGGCCTTCTGCTTCTTCGACGCCCCGCCCCCGACGCCGGGCATGCCCGGGATGCCCGGCAGACCGCCACCGCCGAGGCCGTTCTTGAGCGAGCGCATCATCTTCTGCGCCTGCCCGAACCGCTCGAGCATGTCGTTGACCGAGGAGACGCTCTGCCCGCAGCCGGCGGCGACGCGGGCGCGGCGCGAGCCGTTCATGATGCGCGGCTGACGGCGCTCCAGGGGGGTCATCGAGCGGACCATCGCCTCGATCCGGTCGAACTCGCGCTCGTCGAAGGCGTCGAGCTGCTGACGCATCTGCGCCATGCCCGGCAGCATGCCGAGCATCTTCTTCAGCGAGCCCATGTTCCGGACCGCCTGCAGCTGCTGCAGGAAGTCGTCGAGGGTGAAGTCCTCGTCGGCGGCGAACTTGGCCGCCATGGCCTGCGCCTGCTCGGCGTCGAAGGCCCTCTCGGCCTGCTCGATGAGCGACAGGACGTCGCCCATGTCCAGGATGCGCGAGGCCATCCGGTCGGGGTGGAAGGGCTCGAAGTCGTCGAGCTTCTCGCCGGTGGAGGCGAACATCACCGGCTGGCCGGTCACGTGCCGCACCGACAGCGCCGCACCACCGCGCGCGTCACCGTCGAGCTTGGTCAGCACGACCCCGTCGAACCCGACGCCGTCGCGGAACGCCTCGGCGGTGGCCACGGCGTCCTGGCCGATCATCGCGTCGAGGACGAACAGCACCTCGTCCGGCTGCACGGCCTGCCGGATGTCGATGGCCTGCTGCATCATCTCGGCGTCCACACCGGTGCGGCCGGCGGTGTCGACCACGACGACGTCGTAGTGGTTGCGCCTGGCGTGCTCGATGCCGCGCTCGGCGACCGAGACCGGGTCGCCCACCCCGTTGCCCGGTTCGGGCGCGAAGACGTCGACGCCGGCGCGCTCACCGGTGATCTGCAGCTGGTTGACGGCGTTGGGGCGCTGCAGGTCGCAGGCCACCAGCAGCGGCCGGTTGCCGTTGCTCTTCAGCCAGCGGCCGAGCTTGCCGGCCAGCGTCGTCTTCCCGGCGCCCTGCAGACCGGCGAGCATGATGACCGTCGGCGCGGTCTTGGCGAACCGCAGCCGGCGGGTCTCGCCGCCGAGGATGCCGACGAGCTCCTCGTTGACGATCTTGACGACCTGCTGGGCCGGGTTGAGGTGCCCGATGACCTCCGCGCCGGTCGCGCGCTCGCGGATGCGGGTGGTGAAGTCCCGCACGACGGGCAGCGCGACGTCGGCGTCGAGCAGCGCCCGGCGGATCTCCCGCACGGTCGCGTCGACGTCGGCCTCGGACAGCCGCCCCTTGCCGCGCAGCGACTTGAACGTGGCGGTGAGACGGTCGGAGAGCGTGGCGAACACGGAGTACAGACTAACCGCGCACCGCAGCGGTTCCCGCGTCTAGCCGGGCTCCGCCGCGTCCGACAGCGCCTGGATCGCCATCGCCACCCGTGGCGGGCTCAACCGCTCCCCCGACGGCTCGGCGAGGTAGAGCACGTCGACGGCCTGCGCCGCGTAGGTGGCCACGTGCGCGGAGCGGATGTCGATGCCCTCGACGGCCAGCGCGCGGCCCAGGGCGTGCAGCAGACCGGGCCGGTCGGCGGCGCGGACCTCCAGGACGGTGGCGCGGTCGCTGGCGCCGGGCAGGATCACGACGCGCGGGTGGGCGACCAGGGAGCGGTGGCCCCCCGCGGGACGGGGGGTCTGCGCGTCGCGGGCCGCGAGCCGGTCCAGCAGTGCGACGTCCCCGCCGACGATGCGGTCCAGGCTCTGCCGCAGCAGGTCCGCCGACGGGGCGTCCCCCGCGGGTGCCTCCACCCACCACGAGTCCACGGCCACCCCGTCGAGGGTGCGGACCAGCGCCGAGCGCACCAGGAACCGGTGACCGGCCAGCAACCCGGCCAGGTCGGCGAACAGCCCCGTCCGGTCCGGGGTGACGACGGTGACGACGAAGAACCCGTCGACCTCGCGCACGCCGACGCGGGTCTGCCCGTCGGCGGCGACGGCCCGGGCCAGGGCCTGCTCGGAGGCGTCGAACGGCGCCGGGCCGGGCGCCTCCTCCCCCGCCAGCGACTTGGTGGCGCGCCCGACGAGGTCGTCGACGAGGCGGGCCCGCCACGGCGACCAGGCCGCGGGCCCGGCGGCGCGGGCGTCGGCCTCGGTCAGGGCGCGCAGCAGCCGCAGGGTCTCCTGCCGGCCGTCGACGGCCGCGACGAGCGCGGCGACGGTCTGCGGGTCGTCGGGGTCGCGGCGGGTGGCCAGGTCCACGAGGGTGAGGTGCTCGGCGACCAGCCGCCGCACCACCTCCACGTCGTCGGGCTCGAGTCCGACGCGCGCGGCCACGGCGCGGGCCAGCGGTGCCCCGGTGCGCGAGTGGTCGTGCGCGCCGGGCAGCTTGCCGAGGTCGTGGGTCAGGGCGGCCAGCAGCAGCAGGTCGGGACGTTCCACCTCGCGCAGGAACGGGGACGCGTTCACCGCCGTCTCGATGAGGTGCCGGTCCACGGTCCAGCGGTGGACGGCGTTGCGCTGGGGGCGGTTGCGGATCGCCGTCCACTCCGGGATCCACCGCTCGACCAGGCCCACGAGGTCGAGGGACTCCCACACCGGCACCTGCGCGGGCCCGGCCGCCAGCAGTTCCAGCAGGGCCTCGCGGGCCGAGGCCGGCCAGGGCTCCGGCAGCGGCGGGCAGGTGGCGACCAGGTGCTCCAGGGTCACCGGCGACAGCGGCAGCCCGGCGCGCACGGCCGTCGCGGCGGCCCGCAGCGGCAGGACGGGGTCCTCGGCCGGGCTCACCCCGGCGCCCAGGACCACCTCGCCGTCGTGCTCGACGAGGCCGTGACCCAGCGAGCGCAGCCGGGGTCGCCTGCCCTGGGCGCGGAAGCGGCGGGTCGGCATCGACTGGCGGGCGCGTCGGGTGGTGAGGTCGACGGCCGCGGAGATGGTGCGCGCGGCCTGGGCGATCGCGGCGAGCATCAGGTCGGCGTCGGCGTACCCGCAGACGACGGCGGTGGCGTCCTGCTCGGGCAGGACCAGCCGGTCGCCGGGGCGGCCCGAGGAGGTCTGCAGGCCGTCACGCACGTCGAGCAGGACGGTGTGGGCCTCGTCGACCGCGCCGTGCGGGCGGTCGGTGAGCCAGCTGGCGGCCAGCGCGCGCAGGGTGATCGCGTCGCGCAGCCCGCCGCGGGCCTCCTTGAGGTCGGGTTCGAGCAGGTAGGCCAGCTCGCCGAAGCGGGCCGAGCGTTCGGCGAGGGCGTCGAGGACCTGGGGAAGGCGCCGCCGGGCGCCGCTGCGCCAGTCGTCGAGCAGGTGCCCGCGGGTGCGGGCGACGAGCCCGCCGTCGCCGGCGAGCACGCGCAGGTCGAGCAGTCCGGTGGCCGCGGCGAGGTCGGAGGCGGCGACCTCGCGGCACTCCTTGGCGGTGCGCACGGAGTGGTCCAGCCGCAGGCCCTGGTCCCACAGCGGGTACCAGATGCGCTCGGCCAGGGCCGCGACGTCGTCGTGGCCCAGGCGGCGGCCGTCGTGCAGCAGCACCAGGTCGACGTCGCTGGCCGGTCCGCAGTCGCGTCGGGCCAGGGAGCCGACGCAGGCCAGCGCCACTCCGGACCCCTCGCCGAGGGGTTCGGGACCGAGCGGCTCGGCGGCCCGGTCCCACACGTCGCGCAACCGGGACTCCACGAGCTGGACCAGCTCGGCGCGGCGGTGCGGGCCGGGTCGTCCGGCCCGCACCGCCAGTGCGAGTCGCTCGGTGCGCAGGTCGGCGCTCAGCGCCGACCTGCCACGGGAGCGTTCACCAGTGCTGCTCTCCTCGTCTTGTCGGTCTTGTCGGTCTCGTCGGCCTCAGAGCGCGTCGGGGCCGTGCTCGCCCGTGCGCACCCGGACGACGTCGTCGACCGGCTGGGACCAGACCTTGCCGTCCCCGATGCGCCCGGTCTGGGCGCTCTTGACGACCACCTCGACGACGTCGTGGGCGTCCACGTCGTCCACGAGGACCTCGATGCGGACCTTGGGCACCAGGTCCACGGTGTACTCCGCGCCCCGGTAGACCTCGGTGTGACCGCGCTGCCGGCCGTAGCCGGAGGCCTCCGAGATCGTCAGGCCCTGGATGCCGTAGGCCTCCAGCGCGGCCTTGACGTCGTCGAGCTTGTGCGGTTTGACGATGGCGGTGATGAGCTTCATGCGGACACCTCCGTGGTTCCGGACGAGTGACGGGCGTCGGTCGGGCGGGCCGGGGAGCCGGCGACGCGGCCGCCGCCTCCGGTGAGGGTGCCCCAGTCGTAGCCGGACTCGGCGTGGACGACCTGGTCGATGCCGGCCACCTCGTCCTCGGCGTCGATGCGGAAGCCCATCGTCTTCTGGATGACGGTGCCGATGATCCAGGTCGCGACGAAGGAGAAGACCATGACCGCGACCGCGGAGTAGAGCTGGATCCACAGCTGGCCCGCGCCGCCGCCGTAGAAGAGGCCGTCCACGCCGGCCGGGGCGTCGGCGGTGGCGAACAAGCCGATGGCCAGGGTGCCCCAGAGCCCGCCGACGAGGTGGACGCCGACGACGTCGAGGGAGTCGTCGTAGCCCAGCTTGTACTTCAGGCCGACGGCCAGGGCGCACAGCACGCCGGCGATCACACCGACGACGATCGAGGTGACGGGGTTCAGCGAGGAGCAGGCCGGGGTGATGGCGACCAGACCGGCGACGGCGCCCGAGGCACCGCCCAGGGAGGTGGCGTGCCCGTCGCGGATCTTCTCGGTGAGCAGCCAGCCCAGGATGGCGGCGGAGGTGGCGGCCAGGGTGTTGACCCAGGCGACGGCGGCGGTGCCGTTGGCGGCCGTGGCCGACCCGGCGTTGAACCCGAACCAGCCGAACCACAGCAGACCGGCGCCGAGCATGACCAGGGGCAGGTTGTGCGGGCGCATCGGCTCGCGGCCGAAGCCGCGGCGCTTGCCCAGGACCAGGGCCAGCGCCAGGCCCGCGGCACCGGCGTTGATGTGGATCGCGGTGCCCCCGGCGAAGTCGATCGCACCGGCGCCGGCGATCCAGCCGCCGACCTCGGAGACGACCTCGTCGAAGGAGAACACCCAGTGGGCGACGGGGAAGTAGACGACGGTCGCCCAGACGCCGGCGAAGACCATCCACGCACCGAACTTGGCGCGGTCGGCGATGGCGCCGGAGATCAGGGCCACGGCGATGATCGCGAAGACCGACTGGAAGGCCACGAAGGCCATGGCGGGCAGGGTGCCGACGAGGTGGTCCTCGCCCAGCAGGCCGGTGAGGCCGAAGTACTCGAACGGGTCACCGAGCAACCCGCCCCCGACGTCGTTCCCGAACGCCATGGAGAAGCCGTACAGCACCCACAGCACCCCGATCAGGGCCATGGCGCCGAAGCTCATCATCATCATGTTCAGGACGCTCTTCGCGCGGACCATGCCGCCGTAGAAGAGTGCGAGACCGGGGGTCATCAGCAGCACGAGGGCTGCCGAGGTCAGGACCCAAGCGGTGTCACCGGTATCCATGGGCAACAGGGCCTTCCACGAGGCCGGCGGGGCCGGCGAGGGGCGGGACGCCGCGTGCTGGGCGGCGGGGAGCGGGTCAACCGTGGCGTCCGCGCGTTACAGGCCGTCGCGCCGCGTGTTTCGTGTTCGTGACGGGGGCGCCCCTCGTGTGAACTTCACGTAACACGCGGCTGGAAGATCACCGTCGTCGCCCCACCGTGACCACGGCGTCACCGCCCTGCGTCCCTCCCTGGCTCAGGACAGCAGCGCGTCCACGAACGCCTCGGGCTCGAACGGCGCGAGGTCGTCGGCCCCCTCGCCCAGGCCGACCAGCTTGACCGGCACCCCGAGCGAACGCTGCACGGCCACGACGATCCCGCCCTTGGCCGTGCCGTCCAGCTTGGTCAGCACGATCCCGGTGACGTCGACGACCTCGGAGAACACGGCGGCCTGGCGCAGGCCGTTCTGGCCCGTGGTGGCGTCCAGGACGAGCAGCACCTCGTCGACCGGGCCGTGCCGCTCGACGACGCGCTTGACCTTGCCCAGCTCGTCCATCAGCCCGACCTTGTTCTGCAACCGGCCGGCGGTGTCGACGATCACCACGTCGACCTCGGCCTCGATGCCCTGCTTGACGGCGTCGAAGGCGACCGCGGCCGGATCGGCGCCGTCGCGCTCGGAACGCACGGTCGGCACGCCGACCCGGTCGCCCCAGGTGGCCAGCTGCTCGGCGGCGGCGGCGCGGAAGGTGTCGGCGGCGCCGAGCACGACGTCCTTGTCGTCGGCGACCAGGACGCGGGCGAGCTTGCCCACCGTCGTCGTCTTCCCGGTCCCGTTGACACCGACGACCATGATCACCGCGGGCCGGCCGTCGTGCCGGTCGGTCCTCAGGGCGCGGTCGACGTCGGGGCCGACGGCCTTGAGCAGTTCCTCCTTGAGCAGATCCCGCAGGTGCTCGGGGTCGCGGGTGCCCAGGACCTTCACCCGCTCGCGCAGCGCGTCGACGATCTCGGTCGTCGGGCCGAAGCCGATGTCGGCCAGCAGCAGGGTCTCCTCGACCTCCTCCCACGTGGCCTCGTCGAGGGTGTCGCGCGAGAGCAGGGCCAGCAGTCCCTGACCCAGGGCGGAGTTGGAGCGGGCGAGGCGCTCGCGCAGCCGGACGAGCCGGCCCAGGACCGGGGCGGGCTTCTCGAGGGTGGGGCCTTCGGGGAGCGCGACGTCCTGCACCGTGCGCGTGGCGCTGTCGCGCGGGACCTCGGCGTCGTCGCCGACCCCCGGCAGGTGCTCCTCACCGGAGGACAGACCGGACTGCCGTCCCGGGCGGGGCGGGAGCGTGCGGCGGCGCCGGCGCGGCCGGACGAGGCCCACGACGGCGCCCACGCCCGCGAGGGCGATGACGACGACGAGGCCGATGACGATCTCGAGGGTTTCCACGAGCCCCGATCCTCCCAGACCCGCCGCGGCCCACCCGTCAGCGGAGTGGGGTGGTCAGCGGAGCGAGCCGGTCAGCGCGCGCGGGCGGTGCGGCGCTCGTCGCCGGCGCTGCGGCGCTGGGCCTCCAGGCGGTCGGCGATCTGCCGGGCGGCGCGCTCGCGGTGGTGCCGCACGACGGGCACGACGCGGCCGGCCCAGGCGTCGAGGCGGGCGATGAGCCGGCTGCCCCGACGGCGCATGGGCGGCGCAGCGACCGACAGGAGCACGGCGAGGGCCAGGCCCACCACGAGCGCGAACGTCACCAGCAAGGTCGTCACCACGCGATCCACTCTGCCCCGCGCGTCACGCGCTCACCACTCAACACACGGCGTCGTTGCCACGCCGTGACCGAACGCTCACCGCAGCGTCACCGTCAGGCCGGCTGGGCGTCCCGCAACCGCTGGCTGACCACGGTGCTGACCCCGTCGCCGCGCATCGTCACGCCGTAGAGGGCGTCGGCGATCTGCATCGTGCGCTTCTGGTGCGTGATGATGATCAGCTGGCTGTTGGCGCGCAGTTCCTCGAACAGCGTGATGAGCCGCGACAGGTTCGAGTCGTCGAGCGCGGCCTCCACCTCGTCGAGGACGTAGAAAGGGCTGGGGCGTGCGCGGAAGATCGAGACCAGCATGGCGACCGCGGCCAGCGAGCGTTCTCCGCCGGACAGCAGCGACAGGCGCTTGACCTTCTTGCCCGCCGGGCGCGCCTCGACCTCGATGCCCGTCGTCAGCATGTTCGCCGGATCGGTCAGGACGAGGCGGCCCTCACCGCCGGGGAACAGCCGCGGGAACACCTCCTCGTACTGCTGGGCGACCTCGGCGAACGCCTCGGAGAACACCCGCTCGACGCGCTCGTCGACCTCCTTGACGATGTCCAGCAGGTCCTTGCGGGAGTTCTTGAGGTCGTCGGACTGGGTGACGAGGAACTGGTGGCGTTCCTCCATCGCCGCGTACTCCTCCAGCGCCAGCGGGTTGACCTGGCCCAGCTGGGACAGCGCGCGCTCGGCCGAGCGACGGCGCTTGTCCTGCTCGCTGCGCACGTAGGGCCTCGGTTCGGGCGGGGTGTCGGGTTCGGGGTCCCCGGGGGCCGGCGGCGACGGCGGGACGAGCTGGTCGGGGCCGAACTCGGCGACCAGGACGTCGGGGTCGGTGCCCAGTTCCTCCAGCGACCGCTGCCGCAACTGGTCGATCCGCCAGCGTTGCTGGGCGCGGGCGACCTCGTCGGCGTGCCGGGTGTCCCCCAGGCGTTGCTGTTCGGTCTTCAGGGACTCCACCGTGCGCCGGGCGCCGGTGACCTCCTCCTCGAACCTGGCCCGCGCGGCCTCGGCGGCCTCCCGCAACCGGGCGGCCTGCGCGGCCGAGGACTCCCAGACCGCGAGCGCCGTGGCGGCTCCGTCGTGCACGCGCGTGGCCACGCGGGACTGCTCGGCGCGCTGGGCGCGGCGGGCGGCGGCACGTTCACGGGCGGCGAGTTCCTCGGCCGCCTGCCGTTGCAGGGAGTCGGCGCGGCCGGCCAGGGCCCGGGCGCGTTCCTCGGCGGTGCGCAGGGTCAGCCGGGCCTCGGTCTCGCTGCGCCCGAACCCGCGGGCGACCTCGGCGAGCCGGTCGCGTTCGTCGGTGGACACGTCGCCGTCGTCGGCGGGCGCGGCGGAGGCGGCCTCGAACCGCTCGGTCAGCTCGGCCAGTTCGGCGCGGTCGGCCTGCAGGCGCTCACCGACCTGCTCGCGCGTCGTCCGCACTCGGTCGGCCTCGGCCGCAGCGGACCGGACGGCCGCGCCCAGCTGCCCGAGCTGCTCGGCCACGGCGTTCATCCGCGCGTCGGAGTCGTGCAGCCGGTCCAGGGCCGCCTCGACGCGTTCGGCGGCCTCGGCGCGAGCGGTCTGGGCCTGCTGGAGGGTGAACTGGGCCCGCTGCGCGCGGTGCTCGGCGGCCGACAGGGCGTCGGTGGCCTCGTCGACGGCGGCCTGCACCTGCAGCAGGCTCGGCGCCGAGGACGATCCACCGGCGGCGACGTGCGCGCCGAGCACGTCGCCGTCCCGGGTGACGGCGACGAGGTCGGGCCGCGATTCGGCGATGCGTCGCGCAGCAGCCAGGTCGTCGACGACGACGACGTCGCCGAGCAGACGGGCCAGGGCCGGGCGCAGTTCGTCGGGCGCCGTGACGAGCGCCAACGCGGCCAGGGAGCCCTCGGGGGCCGCCGGAGGCCGGGTCATCGGCCCCGTGGAGGCGAGCAGCATCCCGGCGCGGCCGGCGTCCTCGGACTTCAGGTGGTCGATGGCGCGGGCGGCGTCGGCCGGGGTGGCCACGGCCACCGCGTCGGCGGCCGACCCCAGCGCGGCGGCGACGGCCTGCTCGTACCCGGCCTGCACGCTGAGCAGCGCCGCGACCGAGCCCAGGACCCCGGACAGCGCCGACCCCGCGGCCAGCAGCGCCCCGGTGCCGTCCTTGCGGGCCAGCCCGATCTCCAGGGCCTCCTTGCGGGCGGCCCAGGCGGCGCGGTCGCGTTCGGCGGCCTGCAGCTCGGCGCGCGCGCTCTCGTGGGCGGCCTCGGCGGCCTCGAGCGCCTCGGCGGCGGCCTCGTGCTCGGCGTCGAGGCCCTCCTCGCCCTCCTCCACGCCGGCGACCTGGGTCTCCAGCGCGGCGAACTCCGTCTGCGCCTGCTCACGACGGGCCTCGGCGTCGGCCAGGGCGCCGGAGAGGCGTTCCAGTTCGGCCTCGGCGGCCTCGACGCGGCTGGTGCGGGCGGCGACCTGCCCGCCGAGCCGGGCCAGTCCCTCGCGGCGGTCGGCGGCGGCGCGCAGCGCGGCGGCGACGCGCTGGTCCTCGGCGCGGGCGGCCTGGTCGGCCTCGGCGCGGGCGGCGAGCACCTCGTCGAGGGCGGCGCGGTGCCTGGCGACCTGCTCGGCGAGGTCGGCCTCCTCGGCGCGGACGCGGTCGGCGAGCGCGGTCAGCTCCTCGGGGTCGCGTCGGCCGGTCTGCTCCTCGGGTTCGCCGGCCAGCAGCCGCAGCCGTTCGGCGGCCAGGGCCTGCACACCGCGCAGCCGTTCGGCCAGCGCGTTCAGCCGGTGGTGGGTCTCCACGGCGCGGGCCAGGTCGGGTGCGGCCGCCGCGGCGGCCTGCTCGGCGGTCTGCAGGCGGGTGGCGGCCTCGATCAGGTCGGCCTCGACCTGGGCCTGGCGCTTCTTCAGCGCGGCCTCGTCGGCCTCGTCGCGCTGCAGCGAACTGCTGGCCTGCACCAGGTCGTCGGCCAGCAGCCGCAGCCGCGCGTCGCGCAGGTCGGCCTGCACGACCTGGGCCCGGCGGGCGGCCTCGGCCTGCCGGCCCAGCGGCTTGAGCTGGCGGCGGATCTCGCTGACCAGGTCGGCGACGCGGGTGAGGTTGGCCTCCATCGCGTCGAGCTTGCGCAGCGCCTTCTCCTTGCGCCGCCGGTGCTTCAGGACGCCGGCAGCTTCCTCGATGAACGCGCGGCGCTCCTCGGGCGAGGCGTGCAGCACCGCGTCGATCTGCCCCTGTCCGACGACGACGTGCATCTCACGGCCGATGCCGGAGTCGGAGAGCAGTTCCTGCACGTCCAGCAACCGGCAGGTCTGCCCGTTGATGGCGTACTCCGAACCACCGGTGCGGAACATCGTCCGGGTGATCGTCACCTCGGCGTACTCGATGGGCAGGGCGCCGTCGGTGTTGTCGATCGTCAGGCTGACCTCGGCGCGGCCGAGCTGGGAACGTCCCTCCGGGCCGGTGGTGCCGGCGAAGATGACGTCCTCCATCTTCCCGCCGCGCAGGCTCTTGGCGCTGCTCTCCCCCATCACCCACGTCAGGGCGTCCAGGACGTTCGACTTGCCGGAACCGTTGGGCCCGACCACGCACGTGATCCCCGGTTCGAGCCGCAGCGTCGTCGCGGAGGCGAACGACTTGAACCCCTTGAGGGTGAGGGTCTTCAGGTGCACGGGTCGAGAGCCTAACGAGGCGGGAGCCCGGATCCGGGAAGGCGAGCCGCCCGGCGCAGCGGGTCATCACGAAGCGGAATATGCGAAACCACGACACGCAAAGCGCTCGGTGGGTGGCGCCGGAGGGTTGTACAACGGTGGAACGTCCCGCCCGCTGGAAGGATCCCCGTGCCGACCCGCTCCACCGGCCGTACCCGACTCGTCCGCTCCGCACGCGCGCGCTCCCGCAAGGGGCTGCTGCCCCAGCCGCGCACCGAGCAGGCCGCGCTGACCACTGCGACCGCCCCGGTGGACGGATCGGGTGAGGTGTCGATCAAGCTGCTGGTGACGCTCGCGCTGCTGTGCGCCATCGGCCCGTTCGCGGTCGACATGTACCTGCCGACCTTCCCCGACCTGGCCACCGACCTGTCGACGTCGGCCTCCCGGGTCCAGCTGACCCTGACGACGTTCATGCTCGGCATGGCCGCCGGTCAGCTCGTCCTGGGTCCGCTCTCCGACCGCCTCGGCCGCCGGCGCCTGCTGCTCCTGGGCACGGCCGTGACGTTCCTGGCCGGCGTGGTGTGCACCCTGACCCCCTCGATCGGCGTCCTGATCGTGGCCCGCCTGGTCCAGGGCGTCGCGGGGGCCGCCGGCGTCGTCATCGGCCGCGCCGTCGTGGCCGACCTGGCGACCGGACGGGCCGCCGCGCGCGCCTTCTCCACCCTCGGCGTCATCGGTGGCGTGGCTCCCGTCGTCGCCCCCCTGCTCGGTGGGCTGGTGGCCGGGCACGGCGGCTGGCGCGGCATCTTCGGCGTCACCGCGCTGGCGGCCCTGGTGATGGTCGTCGCCGCCTACTTCCTCGTGCCGGAGACCCTGCCCCGGGAGCGACGCCACGCCGGCGGGGTGCGCGAGGTCGCCTCGACCGCCCGCCGGGTGCTGTCCCGCCGCGGGTACGTCGGGTACGTCGGGACGCTCGTCCTGGTCTTCGGAACGGTCTTCTCCTACGTCTCGGCCTCCCCGTTCGTCCTGCAGAACGTCGTGGGCCTGTCGGCGGGGACCTACTCGCTCGTGTTCGCCCTGAACGCCGTGGGCATCGCCGTGGGCGGCGCCGTCACGACCCGGATGCTGCGCCGGTACGGCCCGGCGCAGATCCTCACCGCCGGGGTCCTCATCCAGGTGACGTGCGCGGCGGGACTGTTCACGACCGTGCTCGCCTTCGACGCCTGGACCCCCGCCGTCCTGGTCCTGCTGTGGTTCAACGTCTTCAGCGTCGGCCTCGTCTTCGGCAACGCCACGGCGCTCGCGGCCGACGAGGTGCGGTTCGCCTCCGGGATGGGCTCGGCGTTGCAGGGCGCCCTGCAGTTCACGGTCGGCGCGCTGGTCTCCCCGGTCGTCGGCCTGGCCGGGGAGCACTCGGCGGTCCCGATGGTGACGATGATGCTGGGCTGCTCGGGTCTGGCCGCGGTGGTGCTCTTCACCGTCGCCCGCCCCGCCTCACGCCGCCGCGCCGCCGCCGCCGCGGTCGAGGACTAGAGCGTTCGGAACCCCTCGACGCCCTCGGCGGGTCCCCAGTGGTCGGTGACCCGGGTGACCCGCCCGGGGCGTTCGTGCTGCGAGGGGTCGGCGCGCAGGCGGGAGAGCAGCTGCCGCAGCGCCTCCCGCTCCCCCTCGGCGACCACCTCGACGTGCCCGTCGGAGGTGTTCTCGGCGGTGCCGGCCAGGCCGAGGTCCTCGGCCTGGCGCTGGGTCCACCACCGGAAGCCGACGCCCTGGACGCGGCCGGTGACGAGTGCGGTGAGGCGTTCCACGGCCCCAGCCTGCCTCACGTCCGGCGCGCAGCGCCCAGCGCGAGGAGCAGCAGACCGGCCGCGGTCCAGCAGCCCAGGACGGTCAGCGGTCCGGACACGGCGGCGCCCTCGAAGTAGGCGGTGGACCGCAGCAGCTGCCCCGTCGCTCCCGGCGGCAGGTACTGACCGAACGCGCCCCAGCCCACGGGCAGCAGTTCGGGCGCGGTGGCCAGGCCCGACAGCGGGACTCCCAGCAGGACCACCAGCGCAGCCCCGAGCCCCAGCCCCACGTTCCCGCCCAGGTGCCCGAGTCCCAGCAGGGCCAGGCCGACGGCCGCCGATCCGAGGGCCAGGACCGCGGCCACCGCCCACCCGTGGGCCTCGACGGACCCGAAGGGCCAGTGCAGCAACGCCGCGACCGCGCCCCCGATCGCGGCTGCGGCCAGTGCCGTGGTCGCCGCGGCCGTCCACGGCCGGGTGGGCAGCAGGCGGCGCATCGCGACGGCCGGCAGCAGGCCGGCCAGGGCCAGCGGCAGGGCGGCGGCGGCCAGACCCGCACCGCGCGGATCGCCGGCCGGCAGCGGTACGAGGTCCTCGACGGGAACCGTGCTGCCGGTCTGCTGCCCCAGCGCCGGGGGGGGGGGGGGGGGGGGGGGGGGGGGGGGGGGGGGGGGGGGGGGGGGGGGGGGGGGGGGGGGGGGGGGGGGGGGGGGGGGGGGGGGGGGGGGGCGGGTGGCCGCGCTTCG
>NZ_JBJLSI010000058.1:0-14062 GCF_050871945.1 Kineococcus deserti
TGTTGCCGGGGGTCGGGTTGTTGTGGTGGGGCAGGGCCCGGGCGGGGCCCCCCCCCGGGGGCGGGCCCGGGGGGGGCGGCCGGACGTCGGTCCCGGTCAGGCCTGGGTGGAGGCGCCGACGGTCTGCGAGGGAGCCTCGGACTCGGTGGCCTCGTCGCCGGAGAGGGCGACGGCCTCGGCGTCCTGGCCGGTGGCGGCAGCGGCCGCGGCGGCCTCGGGGCGGCTGGCGCCCTCGACCGTGGCGGTCGACTCGCTGCCACCGGACTGGATGTTCTCGTTGCCGGCGAGCAGGTCCTGCTCCCAGGCCGCGAGCGGCTCGGCGTCGGTGTCGGACTTGCCGCCGTGACGGACCTGCAGGCCGTCGGCGACGGCGTCGGCGATGACCCGGGTCAGCAGCGTGACGGAACGGATGGCGTCGTCGTTGCCGGGGATCCGGTAGTCGACGTCGTCCGGGTCGCAGTTGGAGTCCAGGATCGCCACCACGGGGATGTTGAGCTTCTTGGCCTCGTCGACCGCGAGGTGCTCCTTGTTGGTGTCGACGATCCACACCGCGGAGGGGACCTTGGTCATGTCCCGGATGCCGCCCAGCGTCTTGGTCAGCTTGTCGTACTCGCGACGCAGGACGAGCAGTTCCTTCTTGGTCAGACCGGAGGCGGCGACGTCGTCGAAGTCGACCTCCTCGAGCTCGCGCATGCGCGCGATGCGCTTGTTGACCGTCTGGAAGTTGGTCAGCATGCCGCCGAGCCAGCGCTGGTTGACGTAGGGCATGCCCACGCGGCTGGCCTGCTCGGCGATGGACTCCTGGGCCTGCTTCTTCGTGCCGATGAACAGGATCGTGCCGCCGTGGGCGACGGTCTCCTTGACGAAGTCGTACGCGCGGTCGATGAAGGACAGCGACTGCTGCAGGTCGATGATGTAGATGCCGTTGCGCTCCGTGAACAGGAAGCGCTTCATCTTCGGGTTCCAGCGGCGGGTCTGGTGTCCGAAGTGCACACCGGACTCGAGCAGCTGGCGCATCGTCACGACGGCCATGGGTGGTCCTCCTCGTGCCGGCCCCTGCTGGGGCCGATCGGTTCTCCGCGACGGACCGGGCGGTCCGCTGCGCCTGGTCCCCGTGCGCACCCGACCACCCGGGGACCGGGTGGACCGAGAGGGTGCTCCCCCTGCGGTTCGCAGGAGCGGGGACGCGATGTCACCTCGGACGACCCGTCCAGGAGGGAAGGGCGCACGAGGTGCCCCCGTAGTCTACGACGCGTGAGCACTGGTCTCGACCGCGCCGTGGCGCCGACCCACCCGACTCCTGCGCTGGTCTCCCGGATGCGCCGTTTCGGGCCCACGATCTTCGCCGAGATGTCGGCCCTGGCGCAGCGGACCGGGGCGGTCAACCTCGGCCAGGGCTTCCCCGACGGCGACGGGCCGGCCTCCCTGCTGGACGACGCGGTCGCGGCGATCCGCTCGGGCCGCAACCAGTACCCACCGGGCATCGGCGTCCCGGCCCTGCTGGAGGCCGTCGCGGAGCACCAGGAGCGCTTCTACGGGCTGAACCTGGACCCCGCCACGCAGGTGCTGGTGACCGCGGGCGCGACCGAGGCGATCGCCGCGAGCGTCCTGGCGCTGTGCGAACCGGGCGACGAGGTCGTCGTCCTGGAGCCGGCGTACGACTCCTACGCCGCCGTCATCGCGCTGGCCGGCGCGGTGCAGCGGTCGGTCCCGCTGCTGCCCGGGCCGGAGGGCTTCGTCCTGGACCCCGCGGGCCTGCGCGCGGCGTTCTCCGAGCGGACCCGGGTGGTCCTGCTGAACACCCCGCACAACCCGACCGGCACGGTGCTCTCGGCCGAGGAGGTCGCCGCCGTGGCCCGGCTCGCCGTCGAGCACGACGCCGTGGTGGTCACCGACGAGGTCTACGAGCACCTGGTGTTCCCCGGCGCGCGCCACGTCCCCGTCGCGACGCTGCCGGGGATGGCCGAGCGGACGCTGACGGTGTCCTCGGCCGGCAAGACGTTCTCGGTGACGGGCTGGAAGGTCGGCTGGGTCAGCGGCCCGGCCGAGCTGGTGGCGGCGGTCCGGACGGTCAAGCAGTTCCTCACCTACGTCAACGCCGGGCCGTTCCAGCCGGCCGTGGCCACCGCGCTGGCCCTGCCGGACGCCTTCTACCTCGACCTGGCCGCCGACCTGCAGCGGCGCCGGGACCTGCTGCTGGACGGTCTGCGCGCGGCGGGTTTCGCGGTGTCCGCGCCGGCCGGGACGTACTTCGTCGTCGCCGACCCGCGGCCGCTGGGCTACGACGACGGCACGACGCTGTGCCGGGAGCTGCCCGCGCTGGCCGGGGTCGTCGGGGTACCGGTCTCGGCGTTCTGCGAGCCGGGTTCGGTGGCCGCGCAAGCCGTCGCACCGCTGGTGCGGTTCACCTTCTGCAAGTCCGACGCGGTGCTGCACGAGGCCTGCGAGCGGCTGGCCGCCCTCGCGCGGTGAATCCGCGGTGAGCCTGCGGGAGGCACGGGAGGCACGGGAGGCGCTGGAGGCCGAGCGGGCCGGGGCCCTGGCGCGGATCGCGGGGCTGGAACGGGAACTGGCCAGCGCCCTGGAGGCCGCGGCCGAGGGGACGGCCGACGACGAGCACGACCCGGAGGGCTCGACGACGGCGTTCGAGCGGGCCCAGGTCTCGGCGGTGCTGGAGCAGGTCAGGACCCGGTTGAGCGCGCTCGAGGACGCCCTCGCCCGCGTCGGGGAGCCGGGGTTCGGCACGTGCGAGGTGTGCGGGCGGGCGATCGCGCCGGGGCGGCTGGCCGCCCGGCCGTGGGCGACGCGGTGCGTGGAGTGCGCGGGTCGGTCCTCCCGGGGCGGATGACGTCCGCGGGTGCACAGGACCTGCCTCGTCCACAGGCGGCCAGGGGTGCGGGTCCGTCGACCTGAGCACGGGTGAGGCTGAGGCGGTGCTGAGTTCTGCGCTCCCGGCCTCGGTGGCCGGCTCGGTGATCGGTGTCGCCACGGTCGCGGTGGCCGCCGCGGTGGTGACCGCCGCGCCCGGGCCGGCGCCGGCCACCGTGTCCGCCGCCTCGTCGTCATGGGTCTGGCCGGTCGAACCGCCCCACGTGCTGCGCGGTTTCGACGACGTGGGCCGCTACGAGGCGGGGCACCGGGGCGTGGACCTCGCGGCGGCTCCCGGGCAGCAGGTCGTGGCCGCCGCCGCCGGCACGGTGACCTTCGCCGGGCCGGTGGCCGGCCGCGGGGTCGTCGTGGTGGCCCACCCCAACGGGCTGCGGACCACCTACGAACCGGTCGAGGCGAGCGTCCCGGCCGGAACGACGGTCACGGCCGGGCAGCAGCTGGGCGCCCTGGCCGCGGACCCGGTGCACTGCACCGCGTGGTGCCTGCACCTGGGCCTGCGCGACGGGGACGTCTACCTCGACCCGTTGACGCAGTTGCGGGCTTCCCCTCCCGTACTGCTGCCCCTGGGCCGGGCGTGAGGCACCTCAGTTCGCGTCGGACAGCTTCCCGCGCAGCTGCAGGACGGCCTTGGTGTGCATCTGGCAGATGCGCGACTCGGTCACCCCGAGGACGCGCCCGATCTCGGCCAGCGTCAGGCCTTCGTAGTAGTAGAGGGTGACGACGATCTTCTCCCGCTCGGGCAGCTGGTTGATCGCCCGGGACAGGAGGAACTTCGTCTCCTCCTTCTCGAAGGACTGCACCGGGTCCTCGGCCTTGGTGTCCTCGAGGGTGTCGACGAGGGAGAGCTTGTCGCCCTTCTCCCCCGAGACGCTCAGCAGTTCGTCGAGCGCCACGACGTTGACGTAGGACACCTGGCTGAAGATGTGGTGCAGCTCCGACAGCGCGATGCCCATGCGCTCGGCGACCTCGGCCTCGGTGGGGGTGCGGTGCAGCTCCCCCTCGAGCGTGGCGTACGTGCGCTCGACCTCGCGGGCCTTGCTGCGCACCGAGCGCGGGATCCAGTCGATGGCGCGCAGCTCGTCGATGATCGCGCCGCGGATGCGGGAGATGGCGTACGTCTCGAACTTGATCGCGCGCTCGATGTCGAACTTCTCGATGGCGTCGATGAGGCCGAAGATCCCGTAGGAGACGAGGTCGGCCTGTTCGATGTTCGGAGGCAGCCCCACCCCGACGCGGCCGGCCACGTACTTGACCAGCGGCGAGTAGTGCATGATCAGCTTCTCGCGGACCAGCCCGTCGCCGGAGGCCTTGAACTCCTCCCACATGGCCCGCAGGGCGGCTTCGGCCTGCTCCTGCTCGGGTGTGGCCGGGCTCTTGCCCTTGCGGCTGGTGAACCGTGCGTTCGCCTGAGGTCGACCGGCGGGCTGGACCTCCTCGACGGGGACCTGTGCCGTCTGCTCGGTCGTGTCGGTGCTGTCGATGCCGCGCTCCTGTCCGTTGTCGACCACCCGCAGGTCGGACTCGTGTTCGGTCTGCGCCGTCGGGGCGCGCCCTGCTCTTCGCTCCACGTGGCCCTCCCCCCGGACCCGCCGGGCCCGTGGGTGGGCCCGGACGGTGCGATCTCCGCATGCGGTCCACGGAGACGTGCGTGTGAATCTGCGTCCTTGACAGCGTAGCGTGACCGAGCAACTCCTGTACGCTACATAGCGTCGGCTCCCACCCGGCCCCGAGGAGTCGTCGCGGACCCCCGGGCGTCGGCAGCACCGCCGCCGACGCCCGGGGTGAACCGGCCCTCAGTCGCCCTTGACGTTCACCACCTGACGCAGGGTGTGCCGGATCTCGACGAGGTCCGCGGCGTCGGCCATGACCCGGTCGATGTCCTTGTAGGCGGCCGGGATCTCGTCCAGGAACGCATCGGTGTCCCGGTACTCGATGCCCTTCATGGCCTCCCTCAGCTGCTCGCGCGTGAACGTCCGACGCGCCGCCGAACGGCTGTACTCCCGACCCGCACCGTGCGGGGAGGAGTTCAGCGACATCCGGTCGCCCTTGCCGACCACGACGTAGCTCGCCGTGCCCATCGACCCCGGCACGAGCCCGGGCCGTCCCCGGTCGGCGGCGATCGCACCCTTGCGGGACAGCCACACCTCGCGGCCGAAGTGCCGTTCCCGCGTGGTGTAGTTGTGGTGGCAGTTGATCCGCTCGCGCTCGGCGACCGGCTCCCCGAGGAAGTCCGAGAGGCGGGCCGCGACCCGGTCCATCATCTCCTCGCGGTTCAGCAGGGCGAAGTGCTGGGCCCACTGCAGGTCGGCGATGTACTCGTCGAACTCGGTCGTGCCCTCGGCGAGGTAGGCCAGGTCGCGGTCGGGCAGCTGCACGTGCCACTGCGCGCACAGGCGCTGTGCGACGGCGATGTGGTGCTGCGCGAGCCGGTTCCCCGGCCCCCGCGACCCGGAGTGCAGGAACAGCCACACCCCGTCGGACTCGTCGAGGGAGACCTCGATGAAGTGGTTGCCCGACCCCAGGGTCCCCAGCGCCGTCCGCCACCTCGGCACGAGCCCTTCGCGGAACGGTGCCCGCCCGGGCTCGAGCGCCTCGAGCTCGGCGATGCGCGGAGCCGCCGTCGCGGAGATCGTCCGGTTCGCCGCCCCGGCGGACAGCGGGACGCTGCGCTCGATCGACTCCCGCAGCGGGGCCAGGTCCCGGCCCGCGAGGTCGGCGGCCGAGAACTGCGTGCGCACCGCGATCATCCCGCAGCCGATGTCCACCCCCACGGCCGCCGGGATAATCGCGCCGTCGGTCGGGATGACCGATCCGACCGTCGCCCCCTTGCCGAGGTGGGCGTCGGGCATCAGCGCGATGTGCGGGTGGATGAAGGGCATGGTGGCGGCGGTCTCGGCCTGGCGCCGCGTCTTCTCCTCCAGGATCGACGCCCAGTTCACCAGCTTGTCCGTCAGCCGTTCCACGGTCTCCACCTCTCCTGTGGTCCTGCGCTGCAACGGTTCTCGTCGCAGACACGAAGATCGACGATACGCACCGCACGCCGCTGTTCCCAGGGGTTTTCAGCCTGCCACCCTCCTCACGACACCACCCCTCGGCGCCAGCCGTCCTGCGCGCGGACGGCGTGGCCGGACAGTTCCAGCCGCCCCAGGACCGCCTGCACCGCGGCGAGGTCCAGGCCCGCGTCGCGCGCCACCCGTTCCAGGTCCGCACTCCCCCGGCGCGGCAGGCACTCGGCGACCCGCAGTTCCTCACGGTCCAGCCCGTCGAACGGCCGCCGCTCCACCCGCGGCGCCGTCAGCGGTTCGGCACCGAGTTCACCCAGCAGCTCGGCGACCTCCTCGGCACTGGTCACGCACACCGCCGCCCGTTCACGCAGCAACCGGTGGCAGCCCGCCGAGGCCGGCGAGGTCACGGGCCCCGGAACGGCGCCGACGGGGCGCATGAGCCGCTCGGCCCGGTCCGCCGTCGACAGCGCCCCGGAGCGCCACGCGGCCTCGACGACCACCGTGCCCCGGGTCAGCGCCGCGATGAGCCGGTTGCGTTCCAGGAAGCGCCACCGTGTCGGTGTCGTCCCGGGCGGCACCTCCGAGACCAGCGCCCCCTCGGTGGCCAGCCGGCTCAGGAGCGCGGCGTTGCCGGATGGGTAGCTGCGGTCGACCCCGCAGGCCAGCACCGCCACGCTCACGCCCCGGACCGCGAGCGCCGCCCGGTGCGCGGCGGCGTCGATGCCGAAGGCACCGCCGCTGACGACGGCGAACCCGCGGTCGGCCAGTCCGGCGGCCAGGTCGGAGGCGACGTGCTGGCCGTAGCCGGTCGCCGCGCGCGAGCCGACGAGCGCGGCACTGCGCGCCGTGACCTCGGCCAGGTGCGCCGGGCCGCGCACCCACAGGCAGAACGGTGCGCCCAGCGGTCGCTCGCCGGTGCCGTCGAGGTCGAGGTCGGCCAGGGTCGTGGGCCACTCCTCGTCGCCGGGGACCAGGAGGCGGCCGCCCGCGGCCCGGACGGCGGCCAGGTCGGCGGTGGGGTCGGCCTCCCGGAGCCGGACGCGCCAGCGGTCGGGACCACGGCCCGCCACGACGGCTTCGAGGGCCAACGGTGCGCCGACCTCGGCGACCAGCCGTGCGGCGGCGGGGTCGCCCGGTTCGGCCAGCCGGCTCCACGCCGCCCGGGCGAGCCGGTCGTCGGACAGCGCCGCGCGCAACGCCGCCGGGACGGCACCGGGCAGGTCGAGGGCCTGCTGTCCCTGCGCCGGCCCCTTCACGCGGCGGCTCCCGTCGCGACGGCGCCGCGCAGGGCCAGGGCGCGGCCGATGTCGTCGCGGTCGGGGGCCGTGGCGCCCCGCAGGTCGGCGACCGTCCACGCCAGCCGCAGGACGCGGTCGACGCCGCGCAGGGTCAGCACCCCGCGGTCCAGTGCCCGCTCCAGGTCGCTGGTGGCTGCGGTGGCCAGCCGCAGCGGCCCGCGCAGGACTTCCCCGCGCAGTTCGCCGTTGGTGCTGACGCCGTGCCGCTGCAGCCGTTCCCGCTGCACCGAGCGCGCGGCCGCGACCCGGGCGGCGACCACGGCGGTGGACTCCCCCGCGACCGGTTCGGCGACCTCGGCCCGGGTCACGGCGTGCACCTGCAAGCGGACGTCGACGCGGTCCAGCAACGGCCCGGACAGCTTGGCGGCGTAGCGGCGCCGGGCCTGCGGGGTGCATGTGCAGTCCAGTCCCTTGCCCACCGCGCGCCCGCACGGGCAGGGGTTGGCGGCCAGGACGAGCTGGAACCGGGCCGGGTAGCGCGCGGTGCCCCGGGCCCGGTGCAGCACGAGCTCACCGTGCTCGAGCGGTTGGCGCAGCGCGTCCAGGACGCGGGCCTCGAACTCCGGCGCCTCGTCGAGGAACAGCACACCGCGGTGGGCGCGGGACACCGCTCCCGGCCGGGGGACGCCGCTGCCGCCGCCGACGAGGGAGGCCGTGGAGGCGGTGTGGTGCGGGTCCTCGTAGGGCGGGCGGGTGATGAGCGCCGTCCCCGGCCGTCCGCGCAGCGTCCCGGCGACCGAGTGCACGGCCGTCACCTCCAGCGCCGCGTCCTCGTCCAGGTCGGGCAGCAGCCCGGGCAGCCGCGCGGCCAGCATCGTCTTGCCCGCACCCGGTGGTCCGTTCATCAGCAGGTGGTGGGCGCCGGCCGCGGCCACCTCGAGCGCGAACCGGGCCTCGGGCTGGCCCACGACGTCGGCGAGGTCGAGCGGACGGCCCGCGGCGGTGCGCTCGGGCGGGACGAAGGCGCGCGGTGGGGCGGGCAGGTCCAGCGGTGGGTCGCCGCGGTAGTCGGCGACGAGCTCGGCCAGCCAGCGCGCCCCGCGCACGGTGATCCCGGGCACGAGGGCGGCCTCGGAGACGGTGGCCTCGGGGACCACGACGCGGCGGACCCCGGCGCGGGCGGCCGCCAGCACGGCGGGCAGCACCCCGTCGACCGCGCGCAGGCTGCCGTCCAGGCCCAGCTCCCCGAGGTGGACGGTCTCGGCCGACGCCTCCGGCGGCAGCACGCCGGCCGCCGTCAGCGTCGCGACCGCGACGGCCAGGTCGAAGGCGGACCCGTTCTTGGGCAGCGTCGCCGGCGACAGGTTCACGGTGATCCGCTGCGAGGGCAGCGGGAACCCGGAGTTGGCCGCCGCCGCCCGGACCCGGTCCTTGGCCTCGTTGAGCGAGGCGTCGGGCAGGCCGACGAGCACGAAGGCGGGGATGCCGGCCGAGATGTCGGCCTCGACCTCCACGAGGTGACCGTCGAGGCCGATGAGCCCGACGGCCAGGGAACGGGCCAGCGCCATCAGAGCACCCCGCGCAGGTGCTCGACGTGGGCCGCGCCCCGCGGCGCGGGGGTGACCGCGACGACGTCGAAGCGGATGGCGGCCGGCTGCACGTCGGGACGGGTCTTGAGCCACTCCTGCGCGAGCTCACCCAGCCGCCGGACCTTGTCCGGGGTGACGGCCTCGGCCGGGGTGCCGGCCGAGGTGCTGCGCCGGGTCTTCACCTCGCAGACGACCAGGCAGTCCCCGTCCCGGGCGAGGATGTCGATCTCACCGTGCCGGCACCGCCAGTTCCTGACCAGGACGTCCATCCCGGCCTCGGCGAGCCGCTGCGCGGCCACCCTCTCCCCGTACTGCCCCACGGCGTCCTTCGCGCGCACGTGCACCACCTCCGCGGCCAAGCGTGCGGTCGGTGCAGGCCGGCGGACGGACGTCGGGCTCCGGTTGTGGAGGCCGTGGACCCTGTGCACGCTCGGGCGTCGCCGTCGCACGTCCGTGCACAGGCTCAGCGGCCGGACGCGCCCCAGCGATCCACCCTCGGCGGTGGAGCGCGGCCCGGGGGTGGATCGACACCGGGTTCAGGGCGTCGCGGGCGGCCTCAGCGGTCGCGCAGCTCCGGGGTGTCGGGCACCTCGATGTCCCGCTTCTGCAGCTCCTCGACGTTGACGTCCTTGAACGTCACGACGCGCACGTCCCGCACGAACCGCGCGGGACGGTAGACGTCCCACACCCAGGCGTCGTGCAGGGTGACCTCGAAGTAGGTCTCCCCGTCGGCGGTGCGCACCTGCAGGTCCACCGAGTTGGCCAGGTAGAAGCGTCGCTCGGTCTCGACGACGTAGGAGAACAGCGACACCACGTCCCGGTACTCGCGGTAGAGCTGCAGCTCCATCTCGGTCTCGTAGTTCTCGAGGTCCTCTGCGCTCACGGGACCATCATGCCTTCCGTGCCGCGGAGCCGTCGGAGGTGAGGTCCGCGAGCGCGTCGCCCGGGGCTCCCTCCGGCAGCAGACCGAGGTCGAGCGCTTCGGCGGACACCTCGACGACGCCCCGGTCCCCGCGCGGTGAGGGCACCCCCAGCCCCGGCAGCCGCCAGCTGCGCCGGTGCTGCGGGCAGCTGCCGTGGGCGCCGAGCGCGTCGAGGTGCTCGGGGGCGCTGTAGCCCTTGTTGCCGGCCCAGCCGTACTGCGGGAACTCCTCGTGCCGCTGCGTCATGATCGCGTCGCGGGTGGTCTTGGCCAGCACGCTGGCTCCGGCGACGGCCGCGCAGGACATGTCCGCCTTGATGCGGGTGGCGACCGCCGGGGCGTCGCAGGGCAGCGCCGGGCCCGAGCCGCCGAGCTCGTCGAGCAGGGAGGGCTCGCGCGGGTCGCTGAGGTAGTCGTGGTTGCCGTCGAGGATCACCAGGTCGGGCAGCACCGGCAGCTGCGCCAGCGCCCTGCGGCCCGCCAGGCGCAGGGCGGCCGTGATCCCGACGGCGTCGATCTCGGCGGGTTCGGCGTGCCCGACGGCCCAGGCCACGGCCCAGCGCCGCACCTTGGGGGCCAGGGCCTCCCGCGCCGCCGGGGTGAGCAGCTTGGAGTCGCGCAGCCCGGTCGGCGCCGTCCTGGTGGCCTCGTCGACGACGAGGACCCCGATCGAGACGGGTCCGGCCAGGGCGCCCCGTCCGACCTCGTCCATCCCGGCGACGAGGGTGTGGCCCGAGCGCAGGTACTGCCGTTCCAGGCGCAGCGAGGGCGGGACCGACGGCGAGGGCGCGGGCCTGCGCGCCTTGCGGGTGGTCGTCATGAGGCTCCCGGTGCTCCGCTGACCTGGTCGAACGCCGACGGCGTACCCAGCCAGTCCCAGTGCGAGACCGGCCAGACGACGGCGTAGGCGCGGCCGACGACGAGGTCGACCGGCACGAAGCCGTGGTACGGCTGGCTCTCGCGGTTGTAGCGCGAGTCGGCCGACTCGTCACGGTTGTCGCCCATCACCCACAACTGGCCTTCGGGCACGGTGACGTCGAAGGGGTCCAGGCTCGGCGCGGCCCCCTGCGCCAGGTAGGACGTCTCGTCGACGGGCTCGTCGTTGACGGTGATCTGCCCGGAGGCGTCGCAGCACACGACGTGGTCGCCGGGCAGCCCGATCACCCGCTTGATGAGGTGGTCGTCGGAGTCCTCCGGCAGCAGGCCGATGAAGGTCAGCGCCTCGGCCACCACCGTGCCCACCGGGCCACGTTCGGGCGGGGCGGTCTGGCTCAGCCAGTTCCCGGGGTCGGAGAAGACGACGACGTCACCGCGGTGCAGGTCGAACGGGCCGGGCGTCAGCTTGCTGACGATGACGCGGTCGCCGATGTCGAGCGTCTCCTCCATCGACTGCGAGGGGATGAAGAAGGCCTGCAGCAGGAACGTCTTGACGACGAGGGAGACCACGAGGGCCACCGCGACGACGAGGACGGTCTCCTTGATCGCCGCGAACACGCCGCCGGCGGCCGAGCGCCTCGGCGGGGGCGGCGCGCTCGCCTCCCGTTCGGCGTCCTGTTCGGCGTCGTGGTCCGCGCTCACCGGCTGCTCCCCCGTTCGACGGTCCCGACCGCATCCAGCGGCCAGGTGACGGCGACCACGCGCCCGATGACGTCGCCGAGGGCGATCGTGCCCCCGCCGGGCGAGCCGAGGTGCGAGCGCGAGTCGACGCTGTCGCTGCGGTGGTCTCCCATCACCCACAGTCTGCCGTCCGGCACCTCGATGTCGAACGTCACGTCGCTGGCCGCGTCCCCGGGGAACACGTACGGCTCCTCCAGCGGCTCGCCGTCGACCAGCAGCCGGCCCTGGTCGTCGCAGCAGGTGACGCGGTCGCCCGGCAGGCCGACGACGCGCTTGACGTAGTCGGACTCCCCCGGCCGGAAACCCAGCACCGCGGCCACCGCAGCACCCAGCCGCGCCAGGCCCTCCGGCTCGGGTGGGCTGTCGGCGAACGTGCCGGTCCCGTCGAAGACGATGACGTCACCGCGTTCGACGTCGTCCGCGTCGACGCGCCAGACCAGCACCCGCTCGCCCGGTTCCAGGGTCGGCTGCATGGAGTCCGACGGGATGGAGAACGACTGCGCCACGAAGGTGCGCACCAGCAGGACGATCAGCAGCGCGACGGCCAGGACGACGACGGCCCGCGCGCCGTGGGAACGCTGCCGGCCGGCCGGCGAGGCCGACCGCTGCTGGGTGGTCGTCACGGAACTCCTGTTCGCGGTCGCTCACCGCGGGGACGGGGTCGTCAGCGCCGCGGCGGGGCGAGTCTAGACGGCCCGGCCCGACGCCCCGGGGAACGGCGTGGGGACGTGCCCGGGAACGACGCGAGCCGGGCCCCCGAAGGGACCCGGCTCGGTGCGGTGCGCGGTGCGGACGTCAGCCGCGGGGCGTCGCGGAGTCGCGACGCTCCTTGATCTTGGCGGCCTTGCCGCGCAGGTCGCGCAGGTAGTACAGCTTGGCGCGCTTGACGTCACCGCGGGTGACGACCTCGACCTTGTCGATGATCGGGGTGTGCAGCGGGAAGGTGCGCTCCACGCCGACGCCGAAGCTGACCTTGCGGACGGTGAAGCTCTCGCGGATGCCGCCGCCGGTGCGGCGGATCACGACGCCCTTGAAGACCTGGACGCGGGAGCGGTTGCCCTCGACGACCTTGACGTGGACGTTGAGGGTGTCACCGGCGCGGAACTCCGGGATGTCGGTGCGCAGGCTGGCTGCGTCCACGTTGTCGAGCACGTTCATGGCTCTACTCACTTCCCCTGTCGACGCCACAGGTCATCGGCACAGGCTCTGGTCCCGTGACGGGTGGTCCGGCCGGGCGCGCCCCCTGTGGCAGACGCACCCTCCACCGCCCGTGGGCAGCGGTCACCGGCCGTCACGGCTCGTTCGTTGGTGTCAGCGGATCAGTCTGCCACAACGGGAGCGCGGAGGAGGAATCCGTGATCACCAGGAGCCCAGCCCAGCTCGGCGAGGACGGCGAGGTCACGGGCGTCGCAGCGCGCGGGGTCCAGACGTTCCAGCACGTCGGGACGTCGGGTCGCCGTGCGGCGCAGCGCCTCGTCCCGCCGCCACCGCTCGACCGCGCCGTGGTTGCCGCCGGCCAGCACGGCCGGCACGTCCAGTCCGCGCCAGGACGCGGGCTTGGTGTACGCCGGGTGCTCCAGCAGCCCGTCGTGCTCGGGCGCGTGGCTCTCCTCGGTCAGCGAGGCGGCGTTGCCGACGACCCCCGGCACGAGCCGCACGACGGCCTCGGTGATGGCCAGCACGGCCACCTCCCCGCCGTTGAGGACGTAGTCGCCCAGCGACACCTCCCGCACCCGGATGCGGGTGCGGTAGTGCTCCACGACGCGCGCGTCGATGCCCTCGTAGCGGCCGCAGGCGAAGACGAGCCAGGGTTCGGCGGCCAGTTCGACCGCGGCGCGCTGGGTGAACACCTCCCCCACCGGCGAGGGGACGACCAGGACGGGTCCCTCCTCGCGGGCGCCGGCCGGCGGGTCGGCCAGGACGGCGTCGAGCGCCTCGCCCCACGGTTCGGGCTTCATGAGCAGTCCGGCGCCCCCGCCGTAGGGGGTGTCGTCGACCGTGCGGTGCCGGTCGTGGGTGTGCTCGCGCAGGTCGCGCACCCGCACGTCCAGCAGACCCTGCGCCTGCGCCTTGCCGATGAGCGAGAGCTGCAGCGGGGCCAGGTACTCGCCGAAGATCGTGACGACGTCCAGCCGCATCAGTCCTCGTCCCCCGGGATCTCCACGAACAGGCCGCCGGGCGGGTTCAGGACGACCTTGCGCCGGCGCACGTCCACGGCGGGGACCAGCGCGCGCACGAACGGGACCAGGACCTCTCGGCCGTCGGTACCGGTCACGACCAGGACGTCCTGGGCTCCGCCGGTCAGCAGGTCCGCGACGGTGCCCAGCGGGGTGCCGGTGACGGTGACGGCGGCCAGCCCGGCCAGCTGGTGGGGGTACCAGGCGTCGTCGTCGGCCTCGGCCTCGTCGTCGACGTCCACCAGCAGCAGCGTGTCGCGCAGGGCCTCGACGGCCGTGCGGTCGGCGACCTCGGTGAAGGTGAGCAGCAGGGTCCCGCTGTGCCAGCGCGCCTTCGCCACGGTCAACCGTCCCCGGTCGGGCTCGGTGCGCAGCACCGCTCCGGGGACGAACCGCGCGTCCGGGTCGTCGGTGCGGACCTCGACGGTCACCTCACCGCGCACCCCGTGCGGGCGCCCGATCCGGGCGACGACGTACTCCACGTGTGCTCCTGACGTGCTCGAACGGAAGAGGGGGGGGGGGGGGGGGGGGGGGGGGGGGGGGGGGGGGGGGGGGGGGGGGGGGGGGGGGGGGGGGGGGGGGGGGGGGGGGGGGGGGGGGGGGGGGGGGGGGGGGGGGGGGGGGG
>NZ_JBJLSI010000059.1:0-12113 GCF_050871945.1 Kineococcus deserti
CCCCCCCCCCCCCCCCCCCCCCCCCCCCCCCCCCCCCCCGCCCGCGGGGGCCGCCCCCCCCCCCCCCCCCCCCCCCCCCCCCCCCCCCCCCCCCCCCCCCCCCCCCCCCCCCCCCCCCCCCCCGGTGCCGTCCGTGCCAAGATCGTGCGTGTGAACGAGAAGGAGGGTCCGGGCGACGCGATCCGGGTCGTCGTCGTCGACGACCACTCGCTGTTCCGTCGCGGCCTGCAGATGGTGCTGTCCACCGAGGACGACATCGACGTCGTGGGGGAGGCCCCCGACGGGGCCGAAGCCGTCCGGCGCGTCGAGGAACTGCTGCCCGACGTCGTCCTCATGGACGTGTGGATGCCCCGGCGTTCCGGGATCGACGCCTGCGCCGAGATCAAGGCGCTCGCCCCCTCGACGAAGATCCTCATGCTCACCTCCTCCGAGGAGGAGGACGACCTGTTCGGCGCGGTGCGGGCCGGCGCCAACGGCTACCTGCTCAAGGACGTGCCGGCCGAGGAGGTCGCCGAAGCCATCCGCAGCGTGATGAGCGGTCAGTCGCTCATCACCCCGAAGATGGCCGGCCTGCTGCTCGGCGAGTTCAACGCCATGCGCCGGCGCGACGAGGAACGCAGCCTCGGCCTGCCCGGCACGCCGCGGCTGTCCCCGCGCGAGCTGGAGGTCCTGCGGCTGCTGGCCCGTGGCATGGCCAACCGCGAGATCGCCGGCACCCTGGGCATCAGCGAGAACACCGTCAAGAACCACGTCCGCAACATCCTCGAGAAGCTGCAGCTGCACTCGCGGATGGAGGCCGTCGTCTACGCCGTGCGGGAGAAGATCGTGGAACTGTCGTGAGGTCCCGATGACCGCCGCGGCGGTGCCCGTCGTGGAGGAGATCACGGCGCGGCAGGCCCGGCGGGCGGCGCTCGCCGCCCAGGGCTTCTCCCGGCAGCTGGGCCGGCGTGGCCCGGCGACGGTCACGGCGGCGCACGTGAACCGTGTGGTCGACCGGCTCGGCGTCGTCCAGATCGACAGCGTGAACGTGCTGTGCCGCGCCCACTACCTGCCCTTCTTCAGCCGGCTCGGCCCGTACGACACCGCCCTGGTCGACCGGGCGGCGCACCGCGGCCCGCGCCGGCTGGTGGAGTACTGGGCGCACGAGGCCAGCTACGTCCCACCCGCCACCCACCGCCTGCTGCGGTGGCGGATGGACCGCGCCGCCCACGACGCCTGGGGCAGCGTGCGCAGCATCGCGCACGAACGGCCCGACCTGCTCGAGGCCGTCCTGGGCCACGTCGGGGCCCACGGACCGCTCACCGCCCGCCGGCTCGAGGCCGACCTGGCCCCCGACCACGCTCGCTCCAGCGAGCACTGGGGCTGGAACTGGTCGGACGTCAAACGGGCCAGCGAGCACCTGTTCTTCGCCGGGCGCCTGTCGGCCGCCGGTCGCACCTCGCAGTTCGAGCGCCGCTACGACCTCACCGAACGGGTCCTGCCGCCGGCCGTGCACACCGCGCCCGACCCCGAGCCGGCCGACGCCGTGCGCGAACTGGTCCGCATCGCCGCCCGCGCGACCGGTGTGGCCACCGAACCCAGCCTGCGCGACTACTTCCGCCTCAAACCCGAGCAGTCGCGCCGGGCGGTGGCCGAACTCGTCGAGGCCGGTGAGCTCGAACCGGTCCGGGTCCGCGGCTGGGCCCCCCACCGGCCCGCCTACCGCTGGCCCGGGACCCCCGCGCCGCGCGTGCGGGCCAGGGCCCTGCTGACCCCGTTCGACCCGCTGATCTGGCACCGCGACCGCACCGAGGAGGTGTTCGGCGTCACGGTGCGGCTGGAGTTCTACGTGCCCAAGGACAAGCGCGTCCACGGCTACTACGTCCTGCCGTTCCTGCTGGGCGAGGACATCGTCGGTCGCGTCGACCTCAAGGCCGACAGGGCGGCCTCGAGGCTGCGGGTCGAGGCCGCCTGGGCCGAACCGGACGCCCCGGCGCACACCGCCGACGAGCTCGCCGCCGAACTGCGCGACCTGGCCGACTGGCAGGGGCTGGACGACGTCGTCGTCGCCGGGCGCGGCGACCTGGCCACCGCCCTGGCCGCGGCGCTCCGTCGTTCGGGTTGTTGATCGCCGCAGGTCTCAACATCGGCCGGCGCGCGACCGAAGCAGCGGACGTGGACGTCGCCGAACTCTCGCCCGACCAGGTCGGGCACGCCAGCACCCTGCTGGAGCACGTGCTGGCCGAGCTGAGCGCGGGCACGAGCGAACGGGACGTCCTGAACCGCGCCGCCGCCCTGGTCGCCGACCTCGTCGACGCCGACGTCGTCGCCGTGTGCGAGGGCGCGCACGTCCACGGCGGCGTCGGCCTGGGCCAGCGGTTCCTGCCCGAGCGCGGACTGGCCCGTGTCGTGCGCGACGGCGGCGGCTCCTTCGCGGTGCCCGGGCTGGGGCGCGTGCGCACCACGGTCGTCGAGGTCCCGGCCCTGTCCGGTGTCCACCTGGTCGTCGGCCGGGCCAGGGACACCCAGGCGCCCGAGGGGACGCTCGCGGCGGTCAGGCTCGTCGCCCGCGCCCTGGGCCTCGTCGTCCTGGGCCGGCACGGCCGCGAACGCGAACGCTGGCACCGGCAGCAGGGCGCCCGCGGCGCCGCCGAACGCAGCAGGCTGCAGCAGGCGCTGCGCCAGCGCGAGCAGGTCCTGACCACCTCCGTGCGGTTCCAGCGCGCCGTCTCCAGCCGCCGCCCGCTGCCCGAACTGCTCGTCCAGATCGCCTCCAGCTCCTCCGAGCTGATGGACCACCGTGCGGTCTCCCTGGTGCTGGCCGACCCGCGTTCGCAGATGCGGATGCGCGTGGTCGCCGCCGTCGGCGAGCCCGTGCTCGACCCCGAGCTGGTCCTGAGCGCCGCGAACAGCCTGGGCGGGTTCGGCGTCGCCGTCGGCGACGAGAGCACCCCGGCCGCGGCCGCCGTGCACATCAACGGGCGCAGCGTCGGGGCGCTCGTGCTCGACACCTCCGCCAGCGGTCCGCTGGACCCGGTCGGCGCGACCGTCCTGCGTGCCTTCGCCGAGCACGCGAGCATGGCCCTCAGCCACGCCGACACCGTCCGCGCGGTGGAGGCCGCCTCCTCGGACTCCCTGACGAGCCTGCCCAACCGCGCGACCCTGCTGCGCCAGCTGGAGGTCGCGCTGCGCGTCACCGAGTCCGACGGTCTGGGCACCGCCGTGCTGTTCGTCGACCTCAACGGGTTCAAGCAGGTCAACGACACGCTCGGGCACGCCGCCGGCGACGAGGTCCTGTCCCGCATCGCCCGTCGGCTGCGCCGCTGCCTGCGCGGCGACGACCTCGCGGCGCGGCTGGGGGGCGACGAGTTCGCCCTGCTGGTGCGCGACGTCGAGCCCGAACGCGCCGCCCAGCGCATCGCCGCCCGCGTGCAAGCCGACGTGGCGCAGCCGCTGGAGACCCACGGGACCACCGTCCGCGTCGGCGCCAGCATCGGCATCGCCATCGCCGAGGACGGTGTCGGCGCCGCGGAGCTGCTGCGCCGCGCCGACAGCGCGATGTACCGGGCCAAGGCGCAGTCGCACGCCGTCGGCGCGGGCGTCGCCGCCGGCACCGTGCCCGGGGCGGTCGTCGTGTTCGCCGCCGACATGCACGACGCCGACCGGCTGCGCCGCCAGCTGGAGCACGACCTGCTGCGCGCCCTCGCCGACGGCGAGTTCGAGCTGGCCTACCAGCCGATCGTCCGGCTCGCCGACGGCGCCGTGGTCGGTGCCGAGGCCCTGCTGCGCTGGCGGCACCGCACCCGTGGCCTGCTCGAACCCGGTGCCTTCCTGGCCGGCGCGGAGCGGTCACCGGCCGTGGCGGAGCTGTGGCGCTGGATCCTGCGCACCGCGTGCGCGCAGGCCGCGGCCTGGCGCCTGCAGGTCCCCGACCTGTCGGTCACGGTCAACCTGTCCGCCGCGCACGTCATGACCCGCGGTGCCGCCGACGACGTCCGCAGGGCGCTGACGGCTGCGGGTCTGGACCCGGCGGCCCTGGTGCTGGACGTGCCCGCCGACCTGCTCGGCGAGGACCCCGACGTGCTCGCCGCGCGGTTGAAGAAGCTGCGCGCGACCGGTGCCCGGATCCTGCTCGACGACTTCGCGACGCTCGAACCGGGCGTGGGCGGGGTGCTGGTCAACCACTCCCTGGCGCCGCTGCGCCAGCTGCCCGTCGACGGGGTGAAGCTGGACCGCACGCTCATCGCCGAGATCGACGGCGGTGCGGACGGCGGCGACGGGGCGGACGCGCTGGCCGCGGTCCGGACGCTGTGCGAGCTCGGCGCCGCCCTGGACCTCGGGGTCGTGGCCGAGGGCGTCGAGCGCACCGACCAGGTCCTGCTGCTGCAGGAGGCCGGGTGCTCGGTGGCCCAGGGCGTCCTCCTCGGTGCGCCCCGGTCGGTCGCCGAGCTCGGCTCGGAGCTGACCGCCGGCGAGTTCGGGCCGGTCGAGCCGATGGCCGCGGTGCCGGCGCTGGCCGACCTCGTCGAGTTCGAGGAGCCGGTGGACGCCGAGACGCCCGAGGGGCAGGAGCCGCTGGACGCCGCACAGCTCTTCGCCCGCGAGTTCGGGCCGGTCGGCATCCCGCGCGACGGGGCGATCGCCGTGCCCGCGCCGGCGGGTCCCACCGGTCCGGTGCCGGTCCCGATCAGCGGTGTGCGACCCACGGATGTGCGACGGATCCTCGATCGGTCGCGCTGAGCCACGACAGCCCTCCGTAGGGTCACCGTCACGTACCTGCCGTGCGCGTTGCGCCGCTAGAGTGATGGCGTGCCAGCGATCGTCGAAAAGGTCCTCCGCGCCGGCGAGGGCCGCGTGGTCAAGCGCCTGCACCGCATCGCGGAGCAGGTGAACGCCCTCGAGCCCGACTTCGAGGGGATGACCGATGCGGAGCTGCGCGGCGAGACCGACCGCTTCAAGGAGCGTCTGGCCGGGGGCGAGACCCTCGACGACCTGCTGCCGGAAGCCTTCGCGGTGGTCCGGGAGGCGGCCCGGCGGACGCTGGGGCAGCGGCACTTCGACGTCCAGCTCATGGGTGGGGCGGCCCTGCACCAGGGCAACATCGCCGAGATGCGCACCGGGGAGGGCAAGACCCTCGTCGCGACGCTGCCGGCCTACCTCAACGCCCTCACGGGCAAGGGCGTGCACGTCGTCACGGTCAACGACTTCCTGGCCGAGTACCAGAGCGACCTCATGGGCCGCGTGTACCGCTTCCTGGGGCTGACCAGCTCCTGCATCCTGTCCCGCATGCGTCCCGACGAGCGGCGCGAGGCCTACGCGGCCGACATCACCTACGGCACGAACAACGAGTTCGGCTTCGACTACCTGCGCGACAACATGGCGTGGAGCACCACCGAGATGGTGCAGCGCGGCCACCACTTCGCGATCATCGACGAGGTCGACTCGATCCTCATCGACGAGGCGCGCACCCCGTTGATCATCTCCGGCCCCTCCGACGCGCCGACCAAGTGGTACACCGAGTTCGCCAAGATCGTCCGTCGCCTGAAGGTCGACGTCGACTACGAGGTGGACGAGAAGAAGCGCACCATCGGGATCCTCGAGGCCGGCATCGAGAAGGTCGAGGACCTGCTCGGCATCGAGAACCTCTACGAGAGCGTGAACACCCCGCTCATCGGGTTCCTCAACAACGCGGTGAAGGCCAAGGAGCTGTTCAAGCGCGACAAGGACTACGTCGTGTCGCCGAACAACGAGGTCCTCATCGTCGACGAGCACACCGGCCGCATCCTCGCCGGCCGCCGCTACAACGAGGGCATGCACCAGGCCATCGAGGCCAAGGAGGGCGTGCCGATCCAGAACGAGAACCAGACGCTCGCGACGATCACGCTGCAGAACTTCTTCCGCATGTACGACAAGCTCTCGGGGATGACCGGTACGGCCATGACCGAGGCCGCGGAGTTCCACCAGACCTACAAGCTGGGCGTCGTCCCGATCCCGACCAACCGGCCCGCCGTCCGCGTCGACCAGCCCGACCTGGTCTACAAGAACGAGCAGGCCAAGTTCGCCGCCGTCGTCGAGGACATCGCCGAGCACCACGCGACCGGTCAGCCCGTCCTGGTCGGCACGACCAGCGTCGAGAAGAGCGAGTACCTCTCGAACCTGCTCACCAAGGCCGGGGTCGAGCACACCGTCCTGAACGCCAAGCAGCACGAGCGCGAGGCCTCGATCGTCGCGCAGGCCGGCCGCAAGGGCGCCGTCACCGTGGCGACCAACATGGCCGGCCGCGGCACCGACATCATGCTCGGCGGCAACGCCGAGTTCCTCGCCGTCGCGGCGATGAAGGACAAGGGCCTGGACCCCGACGAGGCGCCCGAGGCGTACGAGGCGGCCTGGCCCGAGGTGCTCGAGCAGGCCAACGCCTCGGTCAAGGCCGAGCACGACGAGGTCCGCGACCTCGGCGGCCTGTACGTGCTGGGCACCGAACGCCACGAGTCGCGGCGCATCGACAACCAGCTGCGCGGCCGGTCGGGCCGGCAGGGCGACCCGGGGGAGTCCCGGTTCTACCTGTCGCTGACCGACGACCTCATGCGGTTGTTCAACGCGGCGCTGGTCGAGAGCTTCCTGACCCGCACCGGGATCCCCGAGGACGTCCCGATCGAGTCCAAGATGGTCTCGCGCGCCATCCAGAGCGCGCAGGGCCAGGTCGAGGGCCGCAACTTCGAGATCCGCAAGAACGTCCTGAAGTACGACGACGTCCTCAACCGCCAGCGCGAGGTCATCTACGCCGAGCGCAAGAAGGTGCTCGAGGGCGAGGACCTGCACGTGCAGATCCGCCACTTCATCGACGACGTCGTGACGGCCTACGTCAGCGAGGCGACGGCGCGCGGTTTCGGCGAGGACTGGAACCTCGAGGAGCTGTTCGAGGCGCTGCGCAGCCTGTACCCGGTCTCCATCACCCCGGAGGAGGTCGTCGAGGCCGCCGGTGGGCGCGGGAACCTCACGGTGGACCGGCTGATCGAGGAGATGCGCGGCGACGCCCAGGCCTGCTACGACGCGCGCGAGGAGGAGCTGGGCGAGACCGTGGTGCGCGACCTCGAACGCCGGGTCGTGCTGTCGGTGCTGGACCGCAAGTGGCGCGAGCACCTGTACGAGATGGACTACCTGCAGGAGGGCATCGGCCTGCGGGCGATGGCCCAGCGCGACCCGCTCGTGGAGTACCAGCGCGAGGGCTACCAGTTGTTCGGTGCGATGACCGACGCCATCAAGGAGGAGTCGGTCGGCTACCTGTTCTCGCTGCAGGTCCAGCCGGCCGCCCAGGCCGGTGCGACCACGCCGCCGCCCGGGTTCGGCGCCCCGGCGCGGCAGCAGCTGCAGTACTCGGCTCCGACCGCCGAGGGCGATGTCGAGGTGTCCGCCGGTGACAGCGCCGCGACGGAGGCCGTGACGGGCAACCGCGCCCAGCGGCGCGCCACCGAACGTCAGCAGCGCGAGGCCTGAACCCCCGGCTGCGCAGGACGGCCGGGCCACGGACGGCCCGGCCTGCCTGCTCCGCCGGTCAGCCCAGTTCGAGGGCGGTGACCCGCCACCGTTCGCCGGAGCGGTCGGTGCAGCGCTCGACGCGCAGCGCCACCGCCCGGAAGCGGTCGGTGTCGCGCAGGACACCGCCGACCTCGGCCACGCCTTCGCACGGGAACGACACCCGCAGCGACTTCACCCGGGCCGCCCGCACCTGCCCGCCGGTGCGGGCGCGCAACCGCGCCTGCAGCGCCGCCCGCCGCTGGACGGCGGCGTAGATGTCCGCGGTCGACCAGCGCAGCAGTTGCTGCGTCGGCCGCTGCCCGGTGAACACCTCCAGCAGCGTCACCAGGTACCGCGTCGTCCACGCGGTCACCTCGGGCAGCTCGGCCGGCGGCCGCATCCGGGGGTCGACCAGCTCGAGGTCGAGCACCCCCTGGTCCGGGCTCAGGTGGGTCCGTCCCGCCAGCTCCGGGCCGAAGGCGTCCTCCTCGTCGACGTAGGGCGGCAGTCCGTACGGCAGGGGTGAGAGCCGGTACTGCTCGACCGCCACGGCGTTGATGGTCACGGGGTTCTCCTCGGGTGTTCTCGTCGGGCGGTGGGGTTGTCGGCGTTCGGGTCAGGGCAGGCGCAGGACCTGGCCGGGGAGCAGCAGGTCGGGGTCGTCGCCGATGACGTCGGCGTTGGCCGTGTACAGCCGGTGCTGCTCGGCGAAGACCTCCCCGCGGGTGGCGTCCGGGCCGCAGCGTGCCTCGGCCAGCGACCAGAGGCTGTCCCCGCGGTGGACCACGAGTTCCCCCTCGCCGCTCGTCCTCTCGGGTGCCGGCGCGGCGGGAACGACGGGAGGCGGGTCGTGGTGGACGGCCGGCGCGGTCGTCCAGCCGGGTTCGACCGGGGCGCTGACCGCCCAGCCGACCTCGGGAACCGTCACGGCCGCACCGCGTTCGGCGGCGTTCGCCGACAACGCCGCCGAGCCGAGCAGCAGCCCGACGACCACGGCCACGACGCGCCGGACCACGGCCGGCACCCCGGGGGTGAGACGCACGGGCCGGCGGGGCGAGCGTCGCATCCGCAGCTCGTCGGCGACCGCGAGGACGACCGTCAGCGCGAGCCACAGCACGGTTCCCGCACCCCCGACGGCGCACACGGTGACGACGACGTCCGCCGGATCGGTGCCGGGAGAGGTGAACACGGCCGTCCACTGCGGTTCGTGCACGGTGGTGCCTCCTGGGGCCGTTCGATGCCGTTTGGTGCGATTTGGTGTCGCATGTCTATCCGGGACCTGTGCGCAGAACCAGCGACTCGGACGTGATGCGCCCGATCGGAAGGCATCGGCTGACGGACGGTGATCCCCTCCGTACGGTGGGCGGGTGCGCTGGGACGACCTCTTCGACGACCTCGCGGGTCAGATCGAGCACGCCGGACGCATGGACCGCGCCGAGGAGGTGGCCGACCGGATCCGCCGGGAGGAGGCGACGGTCGGGCTCGTCGACCGCGTGCGAGCGGCGACGTCGCCCCTGACCTTCGTCCTGCGCGACGGTTCGGCCCTCGCCGGGACGCCGGTGGACGCCGGCCCGGGCTGGGTCCTCCTCGTCGAGGCGGTCACGGGTCGCCAGGTGCTGGTACCGACCGAGGCCGTCGCGGCAGTGCGTGGTCTGCCGCCGCACAGCGCGGCGCCGCTGGGCGTGGTGGCGGCCCGGCGGACGTTCCTGGTGGCGCTGCGCGCGCTGGCGGGCGCGAGCGCGCGGGTGACGGTCCGGACGACGGCGTCCGACCTGCACGGTGCGCTGGGGAGGGTGGGCGCCGACCACGTCGACGTCCGCGTCGAGGGGGCCGCGCCCGAGGGGACGGCAGTGCAGACGGTTCCGTTCGGGGCCGTCCTGGTGGTGCTCGAGCGCGGCTGAGCCGTCGCCGCCCCGGAGCTCAGTCGGTGAGCTGGGTGTGCTCGGCGAGCACGCTCTCGCGGGTCTGGGCGTACATCCGCTGGATGTAGTCCTCCAGCTCGGACTCCTCCACGCGCCACTGCCCGCGACCACCGACCTTGATGGCCCGCAGCTCACCCGTACGGACCAGCGCGTAGGCCTGCGCGGAGGAGATCGCGAGCGTCTCGGCGACGTCCGCGAGCGGGAGGAAGCGGGCTGGCACGGTCGGTCTCCTGGCCTGTCGGGTGCACGGTCGGGTCTCGCGCTGACCGGTGTCGGCATCCTGCCACGGCGTCACCCCCGGGCATCTGCCATTCGGGTGGCCTGTGGACGACGCCGGCTCCCGAGCCGCCCGGACCCGCACCATGGCTGTCGACCACGGCTCCAGGGGGACCGTGCCGACCTGGCAGGAGGAGCAGTGCGGACAGCGGTACGACCGGTGCGTGGCCGGGACGTGCAGACGGGGGCGACGGCGTCACGGCGGGTGAGCGCCCCCTCGTGGCGGGACCCGCGCCTGCTCCTGGGCATCGCCCTGGTGCTGGGCAGCGTCGTGCTCGGTGCCCGCGTCGTCGGGCAGGCCTCCGACACCGTCGGGGTCTACGCCCTGACCCGCTCCGTGGGGGCGGGGCAGCCGGTCACCGCGGCGGACCTGCGGGTGGTCCAGGTCCGGCTCGACGACGCGACCCTGAGGACCTACGTCGCCGCCGGGGCCGACCTGTCGGCCGGAGCGGTCGCGCTGCGCGGCCTGGGCGGTGGCGAACTGCTCCCGCTGTCGTCGGTGGGACGGGTCGGCGACCTGACCGCCCGGCCGGTGACCGTGCCGCTCGGGGGGAACGTGCCGCAGGGAGTGGCGGTGGGTGCCCTGGTGGACGTCTGGGTCGTGCCGGCGACGGAGGTCGGGACCGACGCGGGTGATCCCGTGCGCTTGGTGGAGGCCGCCGAGGTGTCGGCCGTCGTGGAGGGTGGCGGCGCGCTGGGCACCGGCCGGGGTGCCGACGTGCAGGTCGTGGTCCCCGAGGGCGCCATGCCCACCGTCCTGCAGGCGGTCTCGGCCGACGACGACCTGGTGCTGGTGCCCGTTCCGGGCGGGCGGTCGTGACCCTGCCGGTCGTCGTGGCCATCCCGGGCCCCGACGAGGCCCGGTTGCTGGCCGGCTGGGAACCGCTGCGGCGCGAGGTCGTCGTCGTGCGCCGCTGCGCGGACGTGGCCGACGTCCTCGCCGCGGCCGGGGCGGGACTGGCCCGGGTCGTCGTCCTGGGCGCCGATCTCCCCGGGTGCGACACCGAGACGGTGGCGTCCCTGCAGCGGTGGCGGGTGGGACTGCTCGTCCTGCTGCCGGCCGGGCCGGACGGGGAGCAGGCCGAACGACGGTGGCGCTCGCTGGGTGTCACGCGGTTCGCCGTCGCCGGGCGCCCGGCCTCCGAACTGGCCCGCGAGGTCGCCCTGGCCGTGGTCGACGACAACGGGCCGACGCCCGAGGCCGTGGAGGACTCCGTGGCCGAGCCCGTGTCCTCGGGGCGGGGCCGGACGCTGGCGGTCTGGGGACCGCACGGCTCGTGCGGACGGACGACGATCGCTGTCAACGTGGCCGCGGAGCTCGCGGTGAGCGGGAACTCGGTGCTCGTGGTGGACGCCGACACCCGGGGGGCCGCCGTCGGTCAGGCGCTGGGGATGCTGGACGAGGCGCCCGGCCTGCTGGCTGCGGTGCGCTCCGCCGCCGACGGCCGGCTGGACGCCGCCGCTCTGCAGCGGCACCTGGCGGTCGCGGCACCGGACCTGGCCGTCCTGACGGGAGCGAGCGAGCCGGCCCGGTGGAGCGAGGTGCGGCCGGCGGCGTTCCGCCGCGTCCTGGAGATCGGCTCGCTGGTGCACGACTGGACCGTGGTCGACCTGCCCGGGGGGCTGGACGACCTCGGGCAGGAGGGTGGCCGGGACGCGGTGACGGCCACGGCGGCCGAGGCCGCCGACGTCGTCCTGGTCGTCGGGACGGCGGACCCCGTGGGGTTGCAGCGGTTCGTCCGCGCGTGGTCGCGGCTGCCGGAACTGGCTCCGGAGGCGTTCGTCGTGCCGGTCGTCAACCGGGTGCGGAGCAGTGCGGTGGGTACCCCCGCGGTCCGTCGCACGACCTCGTTGCTGCGCCGCCTGGCGGGCGTCGAGGACGTCGTGGCACTGCCGGACGACGTCGCCGCGGACACCGCGCTGCTGGCCGGGCGGACCCTTCCCGAGCACGCGGCGCGCAGCCCGTTGCGTCGTGCCCTGCGCGACCTCGCGGGTCGCGTCGAGGTGGTCGCCGACGCTCCGGAGGACCTCGGGGGGCCGGACGGGACCCGCAGATTTGACCCGCTGCTGGCCCGCAGTTAACGTAGTTGTCACACCCCAGCGGGGAGGAACGGACGGGAAGCCGGCCGGTCTCCGCGAGGGGGAGGGAACGTCTCCCGAAATCATCTCAAGGCTCCGAGCACTCAGGTGCGACCGGTGGCTGCCGATGAAGACGGAGCGTCCTGAGCGGGCCCGAAGGTCCGGTAAGCTGGACGAAGTCCGCAGACGAGAAGCCGCGAAAGCGGCGGACAGTCGTGCGTCCGGTTCTTGAGAACTCAACAGTGTGCCAAAAATGTTGATGCCATATGTATCAACCCCCGATGGCTCGCCGGCCTGTGTGCTGGTGGGTTGGGGATTCCTTTGGGATTGACCCCCGCTTCG
>NZ_JBJLSI010000060.1:0-10948 GCF_050871945.1 Kineococcus deserti
GGTGCGGGCGTTAGCGTGGGCCACGAGGACCTCCGGGTGGATGTGGACCTTCGACAAGTCACACCCCACCTGGGGGTCCTCCCGTGTTCAAGCCGACGCGCTGTCACCAACGTCCTGGCTGGGTACACCTAGCGGGGAGATCAGTTGACGACGCGCCATAATTGTGGTCGATTATATGCAGCGCTTGCAACCAATCGACTGGAGTTCCGCTGTGACCGTTCTCATGAAGCCGCTGACGCTGGGCGCGCTCGAGCTGCCCAACCGCGTCATCATGGCGCCGCTGACCCGTCGGCGGGCCGGCGAGGGACGGGTGCCGACCGAGCTGATGGCGCGGTACTACGCCCAACGTGCAGGCGCCGGCTTGATCATCAGCGAGGCGACGTCGGTCAGCCCCCAGGGCGTCGGCTACCTGGGCACTCCGGGAATCTGGTCGGCCGAGCAGACCGAGGGCTGGAGGCAGGTGACCGACGCCGTCCACCGGCGCGGCGGACGCATGATCCTGCAGCTGTGGCACGTGGGACGCATCTCCGACCCCGAGCTGCTGGGCGGTGAGCTGCCGGTGGCGCCCAGCGCGGTCACGGCTGCCGGCCGGGTGCGCGGGCTACGACCCAAGCGTCCCTACACCCGGCCGCGGGCGCTGCAGACCGCGGAGATCGCCGGCATCGTGGAGGACTTCCGGCGCGGCGCGCTCAACGCGAAGGTGGCCGGCTTCGACGGAGTGGAGCTTCACGCGGCCAACGGGTACCTGATCGACCAGTTCTTGCAGGACAGCACCAACCACCGCACCGACCGCTACGGCGGCAGCATCGAGAACCGGGCCCGCTTCCTGCTGGAGATCACCGATGCGGTCACCGGTGTGTGGGGCCCGGACCGGGTAGGGGTGCACCTGCGCCCGCGCGGAGAAGAGCACGACATGGGCGACAGCAACCCGCGCGAGCTGTTCGGCTACGTGGCCCAGCAGCTGGGGGCCCGGGGGATAGCGTTCGTGTTCGTTCGGGAGATCGAGGGCAAGGACAGTCAGCTGGCGCGCATCCGTGAGTGCTTTGGCGGTCCGGTCATCGCGAATGAGGAGATGGACCACGCCGACGGTGCCCGGTTGATCGAGTCCGGGGTGGCCGATGCGGTGGCCTTTGGCCGCGACTACATCGCCACCCCCGACCTAGCTGAGCGCATCGCCGCCGGCCAGGCCTGGAACGTGCAGGACCCGAGCACCTTCTACCCCCAGCACGGCGTTGACCCGGCGGTCGGCTACGTCGACTACCCCTTCCTGGATCCTGCGGCGGCTGCGTCGCAGTCCCCGACGTGATCCTGAGCTCGGGCGTGCTGAGGCGGACGGTATCGTCTTCCCATGGCCTTCTCCGATGACGACAAGGAGGTGCGGGCGCAGGGATGGCGCACACTGGCGCTGTTCCACGACCTGATCGCCGCCGAACTCGAGGGGGCGCTGCAAAGGTCAGCGGAGTTGTCGGTGGTGGAGTACACGCTGCTGGACGTGCTGAGCCGGCAGGTAGGTGAGCACCATCTGCGGATGCAGCAGGTTGCCCGTGCCACCGCTTTGTCGCGCAGTGCGACGACCCGCCTAGTCACGCGCCTTGAGGAGCGTGGATTGCTGGCCCGCTTCCTGTGTGTCGATGACCGGCGAGGTATCTACACCGAGCTCACTGCCGCAGGCCACGCACTGCTGGAGCAGGCGCGCCCCAGTCATGACGAGGCGTTAGAGCGCGCCCTGCAGCAGGCCGAGAAGGTTCCCGAGCTCGGTCCTCTGGTTCGAAGCTTCGAAGCAGGTCATCAGCTAGTGCGGGAGTGATCACCGTTGACTGGGGCCGTCTTGCTGGCCACAGAAGAACACGAAAGCGGCGAACGGCGCTGCTCGAGCGTCTCTAGGAGTCATTAGAGCCGGGACGGCCAGGATTCATCGAGTGCGCCAGCGTCTGTTCATCTCCCTGGCCCCGACCAGTAAGCGTGCCAAACCGAATCACTGGTGGGCGCCAGCCAGCCGACGGCTGCGGCGGCCGGCAGGAAGTCAGGGACTGGCCGCCGAAGGCATGCGCTCGCCAGGCTCAATGTGCACCACACCACACCGCGACAGGTACTGAACGCCGCCGCCGACCCACTGGGCCTGACCCGTTCCACTGCGTCAGAAAAGTGATGTTCAAAGGCTGCGGCACTGCCCTGCCCAACCCTCGGTCCTGATCGGGGGATCCAATTCGTATGAGGAAGTCACACATGCGCGGCTCGCCCATCCACGGCATCGACCACATCGGCATCACGGTTCCCGACATCGAAGAGGCCACCCGCTTCTTCCAGAGCGCCTTCGACGCCGAACTGTTGTACGAGTCCAAGGCACTGTCCGAGGAGCCAGAGGAGGGGGCAGAGACCGAACAAACCCTGCACCTTCTACCCGGAACCAAGATCAGAGCCGTGCGTATGATGCGGCTGCGCTACGGCCCTGGCGTTGAGTTGTTCCAGATGGAGGCAGCTGAGCACGGGGCCCCTGCCCGGCCCTCCGACTACGGCCTGCAGCACTTCGGGATCTATGTCGACGACCTTGAGGCCGCCATCTCCCAAGTCGAAGCCGCCGGCGGGACCATGTTCACCCGCCCACAGGCCCTCATGTTCGATCCGGAAGCGGGGCCGGGGAACGACTTCTGCTACGGAAAAACCCCGTGGGGTTCGGTCATCGAACTTCTCACCTACCCCTCGCCCATGCCCTATGAAAAGAACACGCCGCTACGCCGTTGGCGCCCATGACTGACGGGCAGGTGACTCCCGTTGAGGTGGAGCCGCAGAGTGAACTGCCACAGAGATGACTGCCAGGCAAGACGACTACCAGGCGAGCGAAGGTAGGCACCGCTCGACCCGAGCGTCCATCGACGACTCGTTGGATCCCCGCCTGCTGACGGCGGTGTCCCACCTCATCGAGGTAGGACACCGCCCTCAGCAGGTTCAGCGGTGTTCAGTGCAAGCGCTCTTCTTCGCGTTCGTCTGCGATCGGCAGGAGCTGGTTCGCTTGTGCTGACGTTGGCTGCGGGTAACGCGCCGGCCATTCGCAGGGCCGATCGTTGGTGCTGTTGTCCGGTAGGACCTGCTTGATGGTGCGCTGGGGTAGAGCAAGCGGGCGCAGGCGCGGTGCCAGACGCTGCGGTGTGGGACTCGGCCCAGCGGCCAGTGGGGGGCCTCGGCCCAGCGGCCAGTGATGATGTAGAGCGCCGAAGCGTCAGCGGCGCTGTAGACCGGCGTCTTGATCCGTCGAGAGGACGGAGAAGCCACTGCAGTGGCGGGGTGCAGTGGCAGCTTGCAAGGCCGCGGTCCGCGCCAACCGATAGCGCATGGGCGCAGGACACGTGTTCGTTCACATGCTTGAACACGGCCTTGGCTACGCAGGGCCTGGGCCGCGGCTGGTTGAGGTGGCGAGCCTCGGGCCGCGCAAGGCCACCGGTGGCTGATGGGTCCGTTATCGTCCGGTTGGACAGGTTACGAGGGAAGTGTCCGTGAATGGGCTGCCTGCGGCAGGTGCCGGAGGACACCAAGGGGGAGGAGGAGCATGGCGGCGACCATGGCCGATGTTGCCCGGCTGGCAGGAGTGTCGAAGAAGACGGTGTCCAACTTTTTCAACGGTTACCCCTATATGACGCCGGCGACCCGAGAACGGATCGAGTCGGCCATTGCCTCCTTGAACTACAAGATCAACATTTCCGCCCGCAACCTCAGCTCCGGACGTACCGGCACGATCGCCTTGGCGGTGCCGGAGATCGCCCACCCCTACTTTGCTGAGCTGGCCGACGCGGTCGTCGTCGCCGCTCGCGAGCACGGCTTGAACGTCGTCGTGGAGGTCACACGGGGTGACCGCGATCAGGAGTTGGCGCTGTTGCGCGGCGACGCCGGCCGCTACGTCGACGGCTTGCTGATCCACGTCCTGTCCCTGGAGGCGACCGAGCTGGAGTCGGCGACCCTGGACGTTCCGGTCGTGCTCATCGGCGACCGCGTCGCCGGCGGCCGCTTCGACTTCGTCACCGTGGCCAACGCCGAGGGCGCGTACGAGATGACCCGGCTGCTGCTGGCCCGTGGCCGGCGGCGCATCGTGGCGCTGGGCATGGAGCGCTCCGATGTGCCCACTGCGGCGGCGCTGCGCTATCAGGGGTACCTGCGGGCCCATGAGGAAGTCGGCGTCCCGGTCGACCAGGACCTGCTCGTCGGGCCCGTACCGTGGAACCGGGTCTCGGGTGCTCAGGTCATCGACAGACTGCTGGAGCGGGGAGCGGTCTTCGATGCGGTCTTCGGGCTGAACGACGCGCTGGCCCTCGGGGCGCTGGGCGCCTTGCAGCGCCACGGCGTGCAGGTGCCCGACGACGTCGCTGTCGCCGGCTTCGACGACGTGCAGGAAGCGGCGTTGGCCCATCCGCCGCTGACCACGGTGAACTCAGGTCGCGACTGGATCGCCCGCACAGCGGTGCGCCGGCTGGCTGAACGCCTCGCCGACGATTCGCTGCCCCCGCAAGTGCTCACTGCACGGCATGACCTGATTGACCGCTGCTCCGTCTGACTCTGCTCCGTCTGACTCTGCTTCGTCTGGCTCTGCTCCGTGTGACCGAGGCGTGGTGACCGAGGGCGCCAATCCGCAGCTCGCAGTGGGTCGCGCCTCGTCGGACCAGGTTACGAAATGCCCCTTGACCCCCTAGTGCACCGGTGTACTGTGACGCCTAGTTGTAGTGCACCGGTGTACTACCGGATGTGCCCGCTCGATGGAGAGACTCATGGCCCAGACCACTCATGCCCTCAGCACGCAGCCTGTCGCTGCGCCCACACTGGCCGCGCCCGCGGCTCCCGCTGGCTCCTCGGTTCGTCGCCCGCTCCCGCTGGACCGGGTCCAGCTGGCCGGCGGCTTCCTCGGCGACTGGCAGCGCCTGAACGCTGAGGCCACCATCCCGCACTGCATCGAACGCCTGGAGACCAGCGGGGTGCTGGACAATCTGCGCCGGCTGGTGGGGGAGAGCGATGCTCCGTTCCGCGGCCCGCTGTTCGCCGATTCCGACCTGTACAAGACGTTGGAGGCTATCGGCTGGGAGGCCGTGCGCGGGGACGCCACGGCGTTTCTGCCGTTCGTTGAGGATGCGATCCGGCTGCTGGCCGCGGTGCAGGCCGAGGACGGCTACCTGGACAGCTACTACCAGGGCCCGCACGCCGGGGAGCGGTTCACCCACCTGATCGAAAGCCACGAGATGTACAAGCTCGGGCACCTGATCCAGGCCGCCATCGCCTGGGCGCACGCCGGTCGTACCGACCTGCTCGACCTCACCTTGCGCTACGTCGAGCTCGTGCACGACACCTTCGGTGAGGGCGGACGGGACGACCTGGACGGCCACCCCGAGATCGAGACCGCCCTGGTGGAGTTGTCCCGCCTGACCGGCGACCCCCGGCACCGGCAGCTGGCGCGCCGCATGATCGACCTGCGCGGGCACCGCACCATTGGCGCGGGGCAGTTCGGAAACCCGTCGTACTACCTCGACCACCAACCACTGCGCGAGGTCCGTGAAGCCACCGGCCACGCCGTGCGCCAGCTGTACCTGCTGGCCGGCGCCACCGATGTCGAGCTGGACGAGCCCGGCACCGGTTATCGGCAGGCCCTGGACGCGCTGTGGGCCAGCGTGCACGAACAGAAGATGTACATCACCGGCGGGCTGGGTTCCCGGCATCGTGGGGAGTCCTTCGGCGACCCTTACGAGCTGCCGAATGACCGGGCCTACTCCGAGACCTGCGCGGCCATCGCGAATCTGCACTGGAACTGGCGGATGCTACTGCTGACCGGAGACGCCGGTCACGCCAATGAGATCGAGCGCGGGCTGTACAACGCCATCGCGGTGTCCACCGCCGCCGACGGCAAGGCCTACTTCTACTCCAACCCTCTGCACCTGCGCAGTGGGCATCACCACGAGGAAGACGCACCCTCCAGCCGGCTGGACTGGTACTTCTGCGCCTGCTGCCCGCCCAACCTGGCCCGCCTGCTGTCCTCCATCGGCGGCTACCTGCTCACCGAGTCCGACCAGGCCGTGCAGTTCCACCTGTACGCCGCCGGCTCCTACGACCTGGGCGATGGCATCAGCGCCACGGTGGCGACGGACTACCCCTGGACGCCCCGCGTCCAGATTACTTTCGACGCACCGACCGTCCGTCGCACGCAGTTGCGCATTCCGGCCTGGGCCTCCGGCGCCACCCTCACCGTCGATGACGACGCCGCGGCAGCGGTCGCGCCGGGCACGGCCGAGGTGCCATCCGGAGTCCGCAGCATCGAGCTGCACCTTCCAGTCGAGCCGGTCTTCGAGCGGGCGCACCCCTGGGTGGACGCCTCACGCGGGACACTGGCCCTGCGCCGCGGGCCGATCTACTACTGCCTGGAGGAGGCCGACCTGCCCGCCGGCGTCCGCCTCGAAGACGTCGTCCTGCCGCCCGAGCCTGTCGCGGTGCGCGGGTCGGCCAGTGCCGACCTCGACGTTCCCGTCCTGGAGATCCCCGACGCTCGACTGCGACCGGGCAGCTCCCTGTACAGCACCCAGCCGGCAACGACGAGCGAGTTCGGGCCCGTGCGAGCCATTCCCTACTACCGGTGGGCCAACCGCGCTCCCGGCGCCATGCGCGTGTGGATGCCCACCACCTGACTCTCCTCCCTGCGGCCAAGCATGGCCGCGCCCGCCCTCGAAAGGACCGCAATGAAGCGCCGACTCAGTTCCTTCATCGCCGCCACCGCCGTCGTGGCCGGCCTCACCCTGGCCGGCTGCTCCAGCTCGGACTCGGGGCCTGGCAGTGAGAGCGGCACCATCAGCGTCTGGACCCGCGACTCCCAGGCCACCTTCATGACCGCCCTGGCCGACGACTTCAACGCCAGCCACGACGACGTGCAGGTCAAGCTCACCATCGTCCCGGCCGCCGACTTCGTCCAGAAGTTCGGCACCGCCGCCGCCGGCGGCAACGCTCCCGACGTCGCCTCCATGGATTTGGTCTACGCGCCGTACTTCGCCTCCGTCGGGGCGCTGGCCGACATCAGCGACCAGGCCGACGCCCTGCCGTACAAGGACCAGATGAGTCCTGGCCACCTGGCCCAGGGGCAGTACGAGGACAAGACGTACGCCCTGCCCTTCACCGGCGACGTCTCGGTGATGTACTACAACAAGGACCTGTTCCGCGCCGCCGGGCTGGACCCGGACAAGCCTCCGACCACCATGGCTGAAGTCGAGTCCGCGGCGCAGGCGATCACCGCACTGGGCAACGGCACCTACGGTTTCGCCTTCTCCGGGGCCTGCGGCGGCTGCAACGTCTTCTCCATGGCCCCCTACGTGTGGGCCAGCGGCGGCAACGTCCTGTCCGAGGACGGCACGAAGGCCCAGCTGGACACCCCTGAAGTGACCGACACCATGACCATGTACCGCAACTTGTGGCAGGGCGGGGCCATGCCCCAGCTGGTGCAGTCCGACAGCGGCTCCAACGCCGGCGATGCGTTCAAACAGGGCAAAGTCGGCATCTTCAACTGGGGCAACTTCTACATCGACTCCCTGACCGAGCCCACCGAAGGCGCCAAGTTCGACTGGGGTGTCGCGCTCATCCCCGGCGCCCAGGCCGGGCAGAACGCCTCCTTCTCCGGCGGCGACGACATCGCCATCACCGCCGGCGCCAAGAACCCCGAGGGCGCATGGGAGTTCCTGGAATACGTGACCGGCGAGGAGGGCCAGAAGATCATCGCCGACAACGGTGTCATCCCCACCCGCCTGGACCTGCTGGACAGCCTGTACATCCCCAAGGACCCCCGCTACCAGGTCTTCGCCGACGCCTTGGCCGTCGGCAAGGTCCCCTACAGCGTCGTGGAGAACGAAATCTTCAACGACTCCAACGGCATCTGGTCGACGATGATCCAGGAAGCGGTCTTCGGCACCGGGACGGTCGCCGACGCCCAGACCAAGGCGCAGGAGGACGCGCAAGCGCTGCTGGACGAATCCAACAGCTGACCACCTAACCCACCTCCGTGACCGGCCAGCACCTGGGTGCCGGTCGGTCGCGCCGACCAGGGGTGGGCCCACCTGGGCCCGCCCCCTCCTGGAGGAGGACCTCATGACTGCCCTGCAGTCGACGACCCTGCCTGTCCGCGCCGGCCGCAGCCGGCTGGCGCGTCAGCGCGGCGTCATCGGGTTCGTGCTCAGCCTGCCGGCCCTGGCGCTGCTCGGCCTGTTCTTCGTCTGGCCGTTCCTGCGCACCATCTGGATGTCGCTGCACGACTGGCCGCTACTGGGAACGGCCCGCTTCAACGGCCTGGACAACTACGCCAAGGCCTTCGGGGACGACCAGTTCCTGCACGCGGTGGGTTTCACCATCTTCTACACCGTCATCATCACACCCATCCTGCTCGCCTTGGCCTTCGCGCTGGCCTTCCTGGTGCGCCGGGGAACACGCGCGCACCGGTTCTTCCAGACGATCTACTTCCTGCCCGTGGTCATCGGCATCGCCTCGGGCAGCTACATCTGGATGTTCATGTGGCAGTCCGACATCGGCCCCACCACCCAGCTGCTGGGCGCCATCGGACTGGTCGACCCGCAGGCGAACTATTTCGCCAACTTCGCCTCCGCCTTCGCCATCGTGCTGGGCATGGTCACCTGGAAGGTCGTCGGCCTACAGATGCTGCTGGTCCTGGCCGGCATCCAGGGCATCCCCGAGGAAGTAAACGAAGCCGCCCGCATCGACGGCGCCAGCGGCTGGCAGAGCTTCTGGCACATCACCATCCCGCTGCTGCGCCCGACGCTGGCGCTGGTCATGGTCTTCTCCGTCGGCGGGTCCCTGCTGGCCTTCGACCAGTTCTACATCATGACCACCGGCGGGCCCGCCGGTTCCACCTTGACCGCCGTCTACGAGATCTACCGCAACGGTTTCGTCAAGTTCGACGTCGGATACGCCTCGGCCCTGTCGATGCTGCTGGTCGTCGTCCTGGGCCTGGTCTCGGCCGGGCAGATGCTTCTCCTGAGGAACTCGGACAACGCATGACACTCACCTCATCGCCCACTGGTGCGCACGCCGCCACGAGCGGTGCCATCCGCCCGGCCCGGACCCCGGTGCTGCCGCGGGCTGCGTGGTGGATCGTCTCGGTCTGCCTGGCCGTGCTGTTCCTGTACCCGATCTGGGTCATGGTCTCGCACGTCAGCCTCGACGACGTGCAGCGGCTGGCCGACTCCAGTCGCGGCCTGAGCCTGGCTCAAAGCCTGGGTAACTCCGCCTTCGTCGCCATTGCGGCCACCCTCATCGGCCTGGTGGCCACCACTTTGGCCGGCTACGCCTTCGCCAAGCTGCCGTTCCCCGGCAGCCGGGTCGCGTTCTTCATCATCCTGGTCACCTTCATGGTGCCGTTCCAGGCAGTCATCACACCGCTGTACATCGTGCTACGTGACATCGGTCTGCAGAACAACCTCTTCGGCGTCGCGCTCGTGCTGGCCACCTTCAACCTGCCGCTGGGCACCTTCCTCATGCGCAACTCCTTCGCGGCGATCCCCTCCTCACTGGAGGAAGCCGCGCAGATCGACGGCGCCGGACCACTGACCGCGATGTTTCGAGTCATGCTGCCGGTCGCGGTGCCCGGACTGGTCTCCACCACCTTGCTGTCGTTCTTCGCCGCGTGGAACGACTTCTTCGCCGCCCTCATCCTCATCACCGACCAGACCAAGTACACCCTGCCCGTCAGCATCGGCATCTTGTCCACCGACAACCAGTTCGGCGTCGACTTCGGCCTCCAGCAGACCGGCGTGCTGGTCACCGTCATCCCGTGCGTGATCATCTACCTGGTTCTGCAGCGCTATTACGTCGCCGGCCTGCTCGGGGGAGCGCTTAAGTGACCCCGGTCCACGCTTGCGGACAGCCGGCGATGAACAGGACGAGGGATCAGGCGACAGACCGCGCGATGAGCACTCAGCGGCTATACGAGAACTGGACGTTGCGGCCGGCAGCGGGGGGCGTCCTATGCTCTTCGTCAAGCGGCGATGGCCAGTCCGGCCGCGATAGCGGCCGGGCCTGGCCGGTAGCCGGTCTTGTCGCGGAGCATGGCGAACAGGACGTCGGCGCGGCGGCGGGCCAGGCAGATCAGCGCGGCGTTGCGGCGGCGCCCGTGAGCGCGCCGGAGAAGTGCTACGGCGGGGAGCTGACCGCCGACGCGACGACCGTTCGGGCGCCACGCATTACGACGGTCCCCTGGACCGTGGGCCGGGCTTACCGCGAGGTCGAACTGTCACTGCTGGCCGACCACGTCGCCACCGGACTCCAGCACCTGCTGGGCGACGACGTGACGGTGCTGGCCGACCTACCTGACCGGGTCGAGATCACGCTCGGGCGCAACGGATCCCGCCACGTCGTGCACCTGGTGAACCTCACGGGTGCGGGCCGGCGGAACTTCGGTCCGCCCTCGGCGGTGCGGGGTTCGCTGCGCCTGCCCGGCCTTGCACCGGGAACCCGCGTCGAAGCCCTGGTGTCCGGAACGGGAGTCACCGCGGACGCGAGTGGTACGGCGGAACTGGCCGTCGACCTCGACTTGTTCGAGGTCGTACTCTGGTGAGCCCGCACGTGCTGTGCGCCAGCGACAAGTTCCGCGGCACCGCGACCGTCCCGCAGATCGGGGCGGCCGTGGCTGGGGTCGCCGCAGAGTGCGGGTGGACGTCGCGCACCTTCCCGGTCAGCGACGGCGGTGAGGGCTTTCTCGAGGCAATGGGGGGCCGGCCGGTGCACGGTCGGGTCACCGGCCCGCTGGGAGCTCCCGTCGACGCGTCGTGGCGCCTGCTGCAGGACGGGCGGACAGCTGTGGTGGAGGTGGCGCAGGCCGCCGGACTGCTGCTCGCCGGAGGCGCGGCCGGGAACGACCCTGTCGCCGCGACGACCCGCGGGGTGGGGGAGCAGATCCTCGATGCGGTGCGGCACGGGGCCCGCACGG
>NZ_JBJLSI010000061.1:0-10098 GCF_050871945.1 Kineococcus deserti
CCCCCCCCCCCCCCCCCCCCCCCCCCCCCCCCCCCCCCCCCCCCCCCCCCCCCCCCCCCCCCCCCCCCCCCCCCCCCCCCCCCCCCCCCCCCCCCCCCCCCACCGCAGGTCTCACAAGGGGAAGTTCACGTACTTCGTCTCGAGGTACTCCTCGATCCCCTCGGTCCCGCCCTCGCGGCCGAAGCCGCTGGCCTTGACCCCGCCGAAGGGCGCGGCGGCGTTCGAGACGACCCCGGCGTTCAGGCCGACCATGCCGGTCTCCAGGGCCTCGGCGACGCGCATCGCGCGGTCCAGGTGCTGGGTGAAGGCGTAGCCGATGAGTCCGTACTCGGTGTCGTTGGCCATCGCGACGCCCTGCTCCTCGGTGTCGAAGACGACGACCGGCGCGACCGGCCCGAACGTCTCCTCGGTGAGCAGCCGCGATCCCGCCGGGACGTCGGCCACGACGGTGGGGGCGTAGAAGTACCCCCTCTCCCCCACGGCCGACCCGCCGACGACGAGCCGCGCGCCGGCCTCGACGGCCTCCGTCACCCGTCGTGCCACACCGTCCCGGGCGCGGGCGTCGATGAGCGGCCCCACCTGGACGCCCTCCTCGGTGCCACGGCCGACGACCAGCGAGCCCATGCGCTCGGCCAGCCGCCGGGAGAACTCCTCGGCCACGGGGCGCTGGACGTAGAACCGGTTCGCGGCCGTGCAGGCCTCGCCGGTGTTGCGCATCTTGGCCAGCATCGCGCCCTCCACGGCCGCGTCGAGGTCGGCGTCGTCGAAGACGAGGAAGGGGGCGTTGCCGCCCAGTTCCATCGAGACCCGCAGCAGCTGCTGGGCCGACTGCTCGACGAGCTTGCGCCCGACCGGGGTGGAGCCGGTGAAGGTGAGCTTGCGCAGCCGCGGGTCGCGCACCAGCGGTTCGACGACCTGCCCCGTCGAGGTCGTGGTGACGACGTTGACGACACCGTCGGGCACACCGGCCTCGGCCAGGACCTGAGCCAGCAGCAGCGTCGTCAGCGGGGTCTGCGTGGCGGGTTTGACCACGATCGTGCAGCCGGCCGCGAGGGCGGGGGCGATCTTGCGGGTGCCCATGGCCAGGGGGAAGTTCCACGGCAGGATCGCCAGGACCGGGCCGACGGGCTGCTTGAGGGTCAGCAGCCGGGACCCGCCGACGGGGTTGGCGGAGTAGCGCCCGGCGATGCGGGGCGCCTCCTCGGAGAACCAGCGGAAGAACTCCGCCCCGTAGGTGACCTCGCCCCTGGCCTCGGCCAGCGGTTTGCCCATCTCCAGGGTCATCAGCAGGGCGAAGTCGTCGGCGCGGGCGGTGATGAGGTCGAAGGCGCGGCGCAGGACCTCGGCGCGCTCGCGGGTGGGCGTGCGGGCCCACGCCGGGGCGGCGGCGACGGCGGCGTCCAGCGCGCCGGCGCCGTCGGCCACGTCCGCGTCGGCGACCTCGACCAGGACCTGGCCGGTGGCGGGGTCCTCGACGGCGACGCGCTTGCCGCCGGTGGCCTCGCGCCAGCTGCCGCCGACGAACAGGCCGGTGGGGACGGCGCCGAGCAGTTCCTTCTCGCGTGCTGCGCTGGTCATGCCTCGATCCTCTCGCTCAGGGGGTCAGCGCGCGTCCGCGAACACGGCGTCGAGGACGTCGAAGGCCTGCTCCAGCAGGGCGTCCGGTGCGCTCAGCGGCGGCAGGAAGCGCAGGACGTTGCCGTCGGTGCCGCAGGTCAGGACGATGACGCCGCGCTGGGCGGCCTCGGTGGCCACCCGCTTGGCCAGGGCCGCGTCCGGCTCGGTCGTGCCGGGCCGGACGAGCTCGACGGCCACCATCGCGCCGCGGCCGCGGACGTCGCCGAGGCGCGCGTCGCGGGCGGCCAGCGCGTGCAGCCGGCGCAGCAGCAGGATCTCGACCTGGCGGGCGCGCTGCAGCAGACCGTCGCGCTCGACGGTCTCCAGGGTGGCCAGGGCCGCGGCCGTGGCGACGGGGTTGCCGCCGTAGGTGCCGCCGAGCCCACCGGGAACGGGGGCGTCCATCAGCTCGGCGCGACCGGTGACGGCCGACAGCGGCAGCCCGCCGGCGACGCCCTTGGCGATGGTCACCAGGTCCGGTTCGACGCCCTCGTGCTCGCTGGCGAACCAGGCGCCGGTGCGGGCGATGCCGGTCTGCACCTCGTCGGCGACGAACACGACCCCGTTCTCCTTCGCCCAGGCGGCCAGCGCGGGCAGGAAGCCGGGCGCGGGGACGACGAACCCGCCCTCGCCCTGGATCGGCTCGATGACGACCGCGGCCAGGTTGGCGGCGCCGACCTGCTTCTCGATCACCGCGATGGCGCGGGCCGCGGCGGCCGGGCCGTCGAGCCCGTCGCGGAACGGGTAGCTCAGGGGTGCGCGGTAGACCTCGGGGGCGAAGGGCCCGAAACCGTTCTTGTAGGGCACGACCTTGGCCGTCATGGCCATCGTGAGGTTGGTGCGGCCGTGGTAGGCGTGGTCGAAGACGACGACGGCCTGCCGGCCGGTGTGCGCGCGGGCGATCTTCACGGCGTTCTCGACGGCCTCGGCGCCGGAGGTGAACAACGCGGTCTTCTTGGCGAAGTCGCCGGGGGTCAGGGCGGCGAGGCGTTCGGCCAGTTCCACGTACGAGTCGTACGGCGTGATCATGAAGCAGGTGTGCGTGAAGCTGCGGACCTGCTCGGTGACGGCGTCGACGACACCCGGGGCGGAGTTGCCGACGGTCGTCACGGCGATGCCGGAGCCGAGGTCGGCGTAGGAGTTGCCGTCGACGTCGACGACGACGCCCCCACCGGCGGCCGCGGCGTAGAAGGGCATCGAGGAGCCGACGGCGGCTGAGACGGCGGCCGAGCGGCGCGCCGCGAGGGCGCGCGAGCGGGGGCCGGGGACCTCGGTGAGCACCCGGATCTCCTGCGGCAGGGTCGGGCCGCCGGTGGTGAGCTGCTGGCTGTCCAGGGTCGTCATGGCCGAACCGTACGGCCGCCCCCCGAGCGCGTCAGTGTCCGGTCCGCACATCCCGAGGGATCTGGACGGTGCAGGATGGCACCGTGGTGCTGCTCGCCGACCTGCTCGCGACCGAATCCCTGGAGTTGCGCCTGCTCGGCGGCGACCCCCGGGTTCCCGTGCGGTGGGTGGCCACCAGCGAACTCGACGACCCCACCGCGTTCCTCGAGGGCGGCGAGCTGCTGCTGACGACGGGGCTGCGCACGCCGCGGACGGGGTGGGCGCGCTGGGTGGAGCGGCTGGTGGCCGCCGGGGTCTGCGGGGTCGGGTTCGGCGTCGGGCTCAGCCACGCGAGCGTGCCGCGCACGCTGGTGCGCGCCGCCGCGGACACCGGGCTGGCCCTCGTCGAGGTTCCGGTGCCGACCCCGTTCATCGCCGTCTCGCGCCGACTGGCGGACCTGGTGCGGCGCAGCGAGAACGAGGCCGAGGCGGCGGCCGCGCGAGCGCAGCGCGACCTCGCCGCGGCGGCCGCCGGGCCGGACGGGACGGGTGCCGTGCTGCGCCGGACCGCCCGCGTCGCGGACGGCACCGCCTGGCTGCTCGACGGACGCGGCGGCGTCGTGGCGGCCTCGCACGCGTCGCCTCCTCCGGCGGCGGCGCTGGAGGGGCTGGGGCGCATCCGGTCCCAGGGGGCACGGGCGGCGTGGAGCGACGTCACCGCTGACGGGACGCTGACGTTGCGCGCGACGGGTGGGGGTGGCGAACGGTGGTTGCTCGTGGCGAGCGCCCCGGACGTCCCGCGCACCGTCCGGAGCACCCTGGGGACGGCGGCGGCCCTGCTGGGGCTGCTGGCCGACCGGCCCGCCACCGGAGCTCTCACCGGAGCCCTCACCGGCGCGGTCGTCGAGCTCGTCGTCGGGGGCCACCTCGGCCTGGCGCGGCGGCTGGCGGCATCCGGTTCCGTCGACCTGCCCGACCCGGTGCTGGTCGCACGGTTCACCGGCCCGGCCCCGCACGGGGTGCTGAGCGGCGACGGCTGGGCCCTGGCCGCCGACGACACGCCCTGGCGGGGCTGGTCCGCCGGCCGGGCCGGGATCGGCCGGCCCGTCCCGCTGACCGACGCCGCCGACGGCGCCCGCAGCGCCGAACTGGCCTTCGCCCGCACCGGTCCGCACCGTCCGGTCGCCCACGCCGGGGAGCGGTCGCTGCCGGAGCTGGTCGACCCGCCGACGCTGGCGGCGTGGGCCCGGCTGCGGTTGGAACCGCTCGGCGCGGCCGCCGACGGCGACGAGCTGCGCACCACCGCACGGGTGTTCCTGGAGCACCACGGAGCCCGGCAGCCGGCCGCCGAGGCGCTGGGGGTGCACCGCAACACGCTGCGGCAGCGGCTGCGGCGGCTGGAGGCGCTGCTGGCGATCTCCCTGGACTCCCCCGGCGACCGGGCCGAGCTGTGGCTGGCCCTCACGGCCGCCGGGGCGGACCGGGGCACGTCGGGAGGACTCGGCGCAGCGGGCTGAACCGGCGCCTGTCATCCTGCGCTCGTGGCCCTCGATCCTGCCGACCTGCCCGCCAGCGCCCTGGAGTTCCTCACCGAACGCCACCTGGCGACGCTGACGACGCTGCGGGCCGACGGGTCCCCGCACGTGGTCCCGGTGGGGTTCACGTTCGACCCGGCCACCCGCGAGGTCCGGGTCATCACCTCGGGCACCAGCCGCAAGGCCGTGCACGCCGGCCGGGGGTCGCGCTGCGTCGTCAGCCAGGTCGACGGCCGGCGCTGGCTGTCGCTGGAGGGCGTGGGGCGGGTCCTGCGCGAGGAGGCCTCGGTCCGGGACGCCGAGGACCGCTACGCCGCGCGGTACCGCACGCCGCGCCCCAACCCCGCCCGCGTCGTCGTGGTGTTCACCGTCGACCGGGTGCTGGGATCGGTCCCGCCCTGGAACTAGCGCTCGAAGGTCACCATGAGCTCGACGACGCGGTCGAGGAAGGCGTCGACGGGGGCCTCGCGGTACCCGCGCCGGCCCCGGCGCGGGCGGAACAGCGCACCGCGCACGTCGTCGGCGGACAGCCGGACCTCGCCCCGGTAGTGCCGGACGAGCAGGTCGCACAGGTCGTCGACGTCCCCGGGCCGGTACCCGCGCGACAGTCCCCGCGCGCGGGGGAAGCGTTCCCCGCGGGGGTGTCCCAGCCGACCGGAGACGGCCGCGGCCAGGGAGGCCCGGCGGTCGCTGAACTGCCGCTGGTCGCCGGCGGCCAGCGCGTGGGAACGCTCCCGGCGGGCCAGGGCGTCCTCGATGTCGGTGAGCAGGTCGTCGGTGTCGGCGACGTCGTACCCGCCGAACTGCGAGCCGAAGCCCACGGCGCGCACCTGCGCGGAGGCGACCCGGCCCGCCGGGGCCGCCGAGCCGAGGTGGTCGAAGAACAGGTCGACGTCGAGGACGCGGTAGCCGCGCCGCAGCCGGCCGGTGCGCACGGGGCGCTCGGTGAGCAGCTGCGTCAGCGACGACCCCTCGACCCCGGTGCTCATGCCGTGGGCTGCTCGGGGCCGATGGCGGCCAGCTGCCCGCAGGCGCCGTCGATCTCGCTGCCGCGGGTGTCGCGGACGGTGGTGGGGATGCCGCGGGCCTCCAGGGCCGCGACGAACGCCTTCTCCACGGCCGGGTCGCTGGCCGTCCACTTCGAACCCGGGGTGGGGTTCAGCGGGATGGGGTTGACGTGCACCCAGCCGCGGCCGCGGGCGTTGAGCAGCTTGCCGAGCCGGTCGGCGCGCCAGGCCTGGTCGTTGATGTCGCGGATGAGCGCGTACTCGATGCTGACCCGTCGGCCGGTGGCCTCGAAGTAGCGGCGCGCCGCGTCCAGGGCCTCGCCGACGTTCCAGCGCTGGTTGATCGGCACCAGGTCGTTGCGCAGCTCGTCGTCGGGGGCGTGCAGGCTCAGGGCCAGCGTCGCCGCGATGCCCTCGGCGGCGAACTTGTCGATCGCCGGGACCAGCCCGACGGTCGACATCGTGATGCCGCGCGCGGAGATGCCCAGTCCGTCCGGAGCCGGGGCGACGAGGCGGCGGACGGCGGCCACGGCCGACTTGTAGTTGGCCAGCGCCTCGCCCATGCCCATGAACACGACGTTGTTGACCCGGCCCTCACCGCCGGGCACCTCGCCGCGGGCCAGCGCCCGCGAGGCCGCGGTGACCTGCTCGACGATCTCGGCCGTGGACAGGTTGCGGGTCAGCCCGGCCTGGCCGGTGGCGCAGAACGGGCAGTTCATCCCGCAGCCGGCCTGGCTGGAGATGCACAGGGTGTCGCGGTTCTTGTAGCGCATGAGGACCGACTCGACCAGCGCCCCGTCGTGCAGCCGGTACAGCGTCTTGACGGTGGTGCCGCCGTCGGCGCTCAGCGTGCGGACCTTCGTCAGCAACGTCGGCAGCAGCGCCTCGGCGATCCTGGCGCGGCTGCCGGCGGGCAGGTCGGTCATCTTCGCCGGGTCGTCCTCGAGCCGGTCGAACCACTGGGTGGCCAGCTGCTTGCCGCGGAAGGCCTTCTCCCCCAGCGCGACCATCGCCTCACCGCGTTCGGCGGGCTCGAGGTCGACGAAGTGGCGCGGCGGCTTGCCGCGCCGGGGCGCCGACATCACGAGCTTGCCGGGGCCGGCGGGGGCCAGGGGCAGGGGTTCGCGCACGGGGGTGTCCAGTGGAGAGGTCATCGTGACTCCATGGTAAGGCGGCGCGAGACTGCGGCCGTCCAGCGTCAGGGGCCGACGAACCAGACCAGCAGCAGGTGCACCACGGGCGCCGCGGGCAGCAGGGAGTCGAGGCGGTCCATGACCCCGCCGTGCCCGGGCAGCAGCGTGCCCATGTCCTTGATGCCGAGGTCGCGCTTGAGCATCGACTCCGACAGGTCCCCGCCGATCGCGACGACGACGGTGACCAGGCCCAGGACGACGCCTTCCCACCACTGCCCCCCCAGGGCCAGCGGCAGCGCGACCGCGCCGGCCACCGCCCCGACGACCAGCGAGCCGGCCGTGCCCTCCCACGACTTCTTGGGGCTGACCGAGGGGGCCATCGGGTGCCTGCCCCACAGGACCCCCGCCGCGTACCCGCCGATGTCGCTGGCGACCACGAGCAGCACGAACACCAGCACCCGCCAGGGGCCGTCGCCGGCGGCGAGCATGAGCATCGCGAACCCGGCCAGCAGTGGTCCGTAGGTGACGATGAAGACGCCGCCGGCGACGTCGCGCACCACCGGGACGGGCACCGGTGAGCCGTGGTCACCGCCGCCGGAGACCAGCCGGTAGACGACCACGGCCAGGACCGTGAGCGTGTAGGCGACGAACAGCGTCTCCCCGCCGCCGAGGTAGGCGCCCGGCAGCATGGCCAGCGTCCCGGCCACCGGGGGCAGCACCGGCACCCTCAGGTGGCGGGCCCGGAAGGCGCGCACCATCTCGACGGTGCCGTAGAGCACCGCGGCGCTGGCCAGGACGAGGAACGCCTCCCGGCGCACGAACAGGCTCGCCACCAGGACGGCGCCCATCGCCAGACCCATGCCGATGGCGACGGGCAGGTTGCGACCGGCCCGACGTGCGGGGGCGGTGCCCGCGTTGGTGCTCACCTGGTTGCTCAGCCGTTCCTCCCGCGGGTCAGACCGCGAGGAGTTCGGCTTCCTTGTTCTTCAGCAGCTCGTCGACGGCGTCCACGTGCCGCTTGGTCACCGCCTCGAGCTCCTTCTCCGCACGCCCGACCTCGTCCTCGCCGGCCTCGCCGTCCTTGACGATGCGGTCCAGCTCCTCCTTGGCGCGGCGACGCACGTTGCGCAGCGAGACGCGCGCGTCCTCGGCCTTGGTGCGGGCGATCTTGATGTAGTCCTTGCGCCGTTCCTCGGTCAGCTGCGGCAGCACGATCCGGATGACGTTGCCGTCGTTGCCCGGGTTCACCCCGAGGTCGGAGTTGCGCAGCGCCTTCTCGATCTCGCTCATCGCGGCCCGGTCGAAGGGCGTGATGAGGACCGAGCGGGCCTCGGGGATCTGGAAGCTGGCCAGCTGCTGCAACGGCGTCGGGGCGCCGTAGTAGTCGACCATGATCTTGTGGAACATCGCCGCGTTGGCCCGGCCGGTCCGGATCGCGCCGAAGTCCGCCTTGGCGACCTCGATCGCCTTCTCCATCTTCTCCTCGGCCTCGAGGAGCGTGTCGTCGATCACGGTGGTCCCTTCGTCCTGCCTTCCGGCGCGTCCTGTCCGCCTGCGGTGTCGCGGCTGTTCAGCCCGCGATCACCTGAGTGCCGATCCTCTCACCCCGCAGCGCGCGCGCCACGCCCTGGCCCTCCATGCCGAACACGATCATGGGCAGGCGGTTGTCCATGCACAGGCTGAAGGCGGTCGTGTCGACCACGCGCAGGTTCTGCTGCAGCGCCTCGGCGTAGGTGATGGTGTCGATCTTGGTGGCCGTGGGGTCCTTGCGGGGGTCGCCGGTGTAGACGCCGTCGACGCCGTTCTTGGCCATCAGGACGGCGTCGGCGCGGACCTCCAGGGCCCGCTGGGCGGCCACGGTGTCGGTGGAGAAGTACGGCATGCCGGCCCCGGCGCCGAAGATCACCACGCGTCCCTTCTCCATGTGCCGGATCGCCCGGCGCGGGATGTAGGGCTCGGCGACCTGGCCCATGGTGATCGCGGTCTGCACCCGGGTGTCGACGTCCTGCTGCTCCAGGAAGTCCTGCAGCGCCAGGGCGTTCATGACGGTGCCGAGCATGCCCATGTAGTCGGCGCGGCTGCGTTCCATGCCGCGCTGGGACAGCTCGGCCCCGCGGAAGAAGTTGCCGCCGCCGACGACGATCGCGACCTGCACGCCCTGCTTGACCGGCCCGGCGATCTCGCGCGCCACCTGGGCGATGACGTCGGGGTCGACACCGACCTGACCGTTGCCGAAGAACTCACCCGAGAGCTTGAGCAGCACCCTGTTGTACCCCGGACGCGGTTGGACGGTGCCGGCCTCGAGGTCGACGGTCAGGCTCGGCTCGGTCACGCGGTGTCTCCTCTGGTACGGCGGGTGGGGGCAGTCTGCCCCAGGCGGGTGGCGCGGGTCACGCTGAGTGAGGTCCAACTGGTCCGGACGTGCGAACGGGGTGGGAAGACCACTGTCTCCCCACCCCGTCACACCACTGTGCGGGCGGTGCTCAGACGCCGGCGCGGAAGCGCGCGAAGGCGGTGACCTGGGCGCCGGCCTCGGCCAGCAGCTTGGTGATGGTCGTCTTCGGGTCCTTCGCGAACGGCTGCTCCAGCAGGACGTTGTCCTTGAAGTAGCTGTTCACCCGGCCCTCGACGATCTTCGGCAGCGCGGCCTCGGGCTTCTTCTCCTCGCGCGCGGTCTCCTCGGCGATGCGGCGCTCGCTCTCGACCTTCTCGGCCGGGACCTCGTCGCGGGTGAGGTAGACCGGGCTCATCGCCGCGGTGTGCATGGCGATGTCCTTGCCCAGCGCGTCGTTGTCCGTGTCGAGCGCGACGAGGACGCCGATGGTCGGCGGCAGGTCGGTGGCGGTGCGGTGCAGGTACGCCGAGACGTGGGTGCCCTCGATGCGCGCGACGTTGGGGACGAGGATCTTCTCGCCCATGGTCGCGTTGGCCTCGTCCAGGACCGCCTGGACGGTCTTGCCGTCGATCTCGGAGGCCAGCAGGGCCGCCGAGTCGGTGGCGCCCACGGCCACGGCCTGGTCCAGCACCTGCTGGGCCAGGGCGACGAAGCCCTCGGACTTGGCGACGAAGTCGGTCTCGCAGTTGACCTGGACCATGACGCCGAGGCCACCGTCGACGTGGACGGCCACGAGGCCGTTGGAGGCGTCGCGGTCCGCGCGCTTGGCCACGCCCTTCTGGCCCTTGATGCGCAGCAGCTCGATGGCCTTCTCGACGTCGCCCTCGGTCTCCACGAGCGCGTTCTTGCAGTCGAGCATGCCGGCGCCGGTCTTCTCGCGCAGCGCCTTGACGTCAGCGGCGGTGTACGCAGCCACGGTCGTTCCTCTCGTCAGCTTCTGTTGGTTCGGGACGGGACCGGACGTGGGGGGGGGGGGGGGGGGGGGGGGGGGGGGGGGGGGGGGGGGGGGGGGGGGGGGGGGGGGGGGGGGGGGGGGGGGGGGGGGGGGGGGGGGGGGGGGGGGGGGGGGGGGGGGGGGGGGGGGGGGG
>NZ_JBJLSI010000062.1:0-9420 GCF_050871945.1 Kineococcus deserti
CCCCCCCCCCCCCCCCCCCCCCCCCCCCCCCCCCCCCCCCCCCCCCCCCCCCCCCCCCCCCCCCCCCCCCCCCCCCCCCCCCCCCCCCCCCCCCCCGGGACTCATTCGGGAACGACGACGACCTTGCCCGGGATGCGCCCGGCGACGGCTTCGGCGTGCAGGGCGGGCAGCTCGGCCAGCGAGATGCGACGGGTGACCTCGACGTGCAGGGTCCCGTCGTCCACCAGGGACACCAGTTCGGCGAGGCGCTCGCGGTGGGGCCGGACGAACACGGTCACCGCGCTGACGCCGCGGGCGTCGTCGCCGGGCGTGGGGATGAACGCGGTGGTGCTGACGACCGTGCCGCCGTCGCGGACCAGGGCCACGAGGGCGGTGAACTCCTCGGGGTCGAGGGGGGCGAGGTTGAGCAGCACGTCCACCGGCTCCTCGACCGCGGTGAGCAGGTCGGTGCGGGTGTGGTCGACGATCTGGTCGGCTCCTGCGGCGCGGACCGCGTCGACGCTGCGCGGGCTGGCGGTCGCGACGACGTGCACACCGGCCCGCTTCGCCAGGGCGGTGGCGTACTTGCCGACGACCCCACCGGCCCCGACGACGAGCACGCGCTGACCCGCCTGCAGGCCACCCTCGTCGAAGAGCGCCTGCCACGCCGTCAACGCCACCGACGGCAGAGCCGCCGCGTCGGTCAGGGGGATGGTCGCGGGTGCCCCGACCAGCGCCTGCGCCGGCGCGATCACGTACTGCGCCGCGCCCCCGTCCTGCTCCATGGGCAGGAACCCGATCACCGCGTCGCCGACCTGCAGACCGTCCACGCCCTCGCCGACCGCGTCGACCGTGCCGGAGACGTCGTAGCCGGGAACGTGTGGCAGCACGACCGGGATCGGCAGGAACCCGGCGCGCATGCCGTTGTCGGCCGCGTTGAACGCCGAGGCCGCCACCTGCAGCCGCACCTGCCCGGCGGCCGGGGTGGGCAGGGGGACTTCTTCGTACTGCAGCACCTCGGGTCCGCCGACCTCGTGGAAACGCATCGCCTTCATGGGTGGACCTGCTCCTCGTGGGTTCCGTTCTGGGGACGTCACCGAAGGTCGCAGGTCCTGACGCGTTCATCCTGGGCCGGATCGGCCCACCTTCACGACGGCCGGTCCGTCGGCGGCGCCGACGACCTCGGCCAGCCGGGCCGCGTCGGCCGAACCCGGCGCCGCGGTCAGCACCACGGCCGCCAGGTCGTCACCGGGGATGGCGATCAGGTTCCCCACGAGCGTGACGGAGCCCCCGTCGGACTGGGTGATCGTCGCGCTGCTCTCGTAGGCGTGCACCGGCCGCGGTGCGCGCCACAGGGCGTCGAACCGGCGGCTGCGGGTCCGCAGTTCGTCGACCAGGTCGGCGAGCGGGGCGTCGGCGGGGTAGCGCAGCAGCGAGCTGCGCAGCCGGGTCACGAGGACCGCCTCGTGGTCGTCCGCGTCCGCCGCGGACTGCTTGAAGGCCTCGAACGGGTCGCAGAACGCGCGCCAGGCCACGTTCCACTGCCAGCGGTCCCCGGTGAGGTTCCAGTGCTCCAGCGCCAGGAACGCGCTGTTGACCGCCACGACGTTCATCGCCCCGTCCGAGACGATCATCGGGGTGTCGGCGAACCGCTCCAGCAGCCGCGTCGCGCCCGGGCCGAGGTCGGTCGGTACCCACCCCTCGGCGGCGGCGTGACCGGCCAGCGCGCAGAGCCGTTCGTAGTCGGCCCGCCCGACCCGCAACGCCCGGGCGATGGCGTTCACCACACCGACCGAGGGGTGGCTGCGGCCCTGTTCCAGCCGGCGGACGTAGTCCGCGGACATGCCCGCGAGCTCGGCGAGCTCCTCCCGCCGCAACCCGCGCACCCGCCGGCCACCCGGGGTCAGCCCGACCGTCGTGGGGGCCGTGCCCTCGCGCAGTTGGCGCACCGCCGCGCCGAATGCTTGACGCTCCACGGCCACAGTGTGCCCGGCGCCGCGGGGAACCGTGCGGGAACTCCGCGAGCGCACGTCGCGTCGTCGGTGACCTGGCCTCCAGGCGGTGTGGTCGAGGGTTTCCTCCACGATGGGCAGGCGCGGACGCCCGGCACCTCCCGCGTCTCGGGACGTGCTCTTCGAGGTGGCGCTCCCAGCCGGCCGGGTCCTCCGGCTGGCCGTCCCGGGCGACGACCTCGACCGCCGCGCGACGGTGGTGGGGACGGTCCGGCGGGGGAGGGGCGGTTCGATCCGGGTCACGATCACCGACCGGAGTTCTTCCCGCGTGGACCACCGCCGGCGGTCCACTTCCCCGCGCTGATCGTCCGCCACGCCGTTGCGGACCGCGAGGAACCGGGCCACGGGCCGAGCGGAGGCCTCGCCGGTGCACCAGCAGGTGCGCGAGCCTCCACCGGTCGTGATCCCGCTGTCGATCAGCTCCCGCTCCTGCTCCCGGGTCGGCTCGCTCGGCCCCGTGAGCAGCTCCTCGACATCGGACCAGCCGTCGCGTGGACCAGCGCTGGCGACGTCACGGCACCGGCGCAGCGCCACTGACGCCGGACGGGGCGGGGTTCGAACAGCCGTTCGACGGCTGTGGCATGCTCGGAAGGTGTCCGGGGGTCAGTTGCGCAGGAACGGGCAGCGTCCGCTGTACCAGGTGGTCCGTGAGCAGCAGGCCCGCGCCGGCGTGGAGGAGAAGCCGGCCGTCCGGCACTGCTGGGTCCGCGCCACGGACGGCGGGGAGCCGTGGCCCGGGATCGTCGTGGTGTGGGTCCGTGGGCCGAACGGGTGGCGCGGCCGGGTCGTCTACGTGGTGCCGGGGGACGACCCGGTCCTGGTCGAGGCGTGGGTCGACGCCGAGAACCTCCGTCCGCTCACGGCCGGGTGATGACCGCGTCCGCCTCGATCTCCACCAGCAGTCCCGGTTCGATGAGCGCGCTGACCTCGACCATCGTCGAGGCGGGCCGCACGTGGCCGAGGAACTCCCCGTGCACGCGGCCGACCTCCTCCCAGCGGGAGATGTCGGTGACGAACATGCGGGTCCGCACGACGTCCTCCAGCGACGCCCCCGCCTCCAGCAGCGCCGCCCGGATCCGGGTCAGGCAGGTACGGGTCTGCTCGGCGACGTCGTCGCCGCCGACCGGGCCGTCGGGGGCGGCGGCCGTCGTGCCCGCCACGCTGACGTGGTTCCCGACGCGGACGGCGCGGGAGTAGCCCACCACCGGTTCCCACGCGCCGCCGCTGGAGATCGTCTGCCGAGTGCTCACGGGCGGACTCTGCCGTACCGTCCGAGCGTGGCTGACGACCCCTGGCTCGTGCTGATCGACCTGCAGCGCATCTTCGGCGCTCCCGACTCGCCGTGGCGGGCGCCGCGCTTCGACGCGGCGGCGCAGGTGGGTGCGGGCCTGGTGGAGCGGTTCGCGCCAAACGTGGTGCTCACCCGGTTCGTCGCCCCGGCCGAACCGGCCGGCGCCTGGAAGCCCTACTACGAGCAGTTCCCGTTCGCGCTGGTGCCCGCCGACGACCCGTTGTACGACCTCGTCGACCCGTTCCACACCCAGGACGTCCCGGTCGTCACCCGCACCACGTTCGGCAAGTGGGGACCGCCGTTGCGGGCGGTCGTGGGGCAGGCGCCGATCGTCGTGGGTGGGGTGTCCACCGACTGCTGCGTGCTGTCCACCGTCCTGGCGGCGGCCGACGACGGTGTTCCGGTCACGGTCGTCGCCGACGCGTGCGCCGGGGCCAGTGACGCCGACCACGACCGGGCGCTGGAGGCGATGCGGCTGTACGCGCCCCTGGTGCAGGTGGTCGACTCACTGGGCTGAGGTCCTGGCGACGATCTCCCGCATCGCCGCTCCGGCCGCCGTCGCGTCGCCGCCGGCGACCGCCCGGGCGAGGACGGCGTGCAGTCCGACGTCGTGGGCGACGGGATCGACGTCGGCGCGTTCGTGCACGGCCTCACCGACGACCGCGCCGAGCTTGACGAACATCGCGTTGCCCGAGAGCTCCAGGACGGCGGCGTGCAGTTCGGCGTCGATCCGCGCGAACTCCGGGGCGTCGGCCACGTCGAGGCGTGCGGCCAGTTCCCACAGCCGGTTCCTCGACGCGTCGTCGGCGTGGACGGCGGCGGCCCGGGCCGCCGCCGGTTCGACCGCGGCGCGCAGTTCCCGGAGTTCGGCCAGCTGCTCGTCGCGGTCGGGACCGGCGAGCCGCCAGCGGACGACGTGCGGGTCCAGCAGGTTCCAGTCCCCGACCGGCCGGACCACGAGGCCGACCTTCGGTGAGGCGGTCAGCATCCCCAGCGAGGCCAGGACCCGCGTCGCCTCCCGGACGATGCTGCGGGAGGCGACGGTCCGGTCCACGAGGGCCTCCACCGACGTCCGGGACCCGGGCGGGAACCGGCCGCCGACGATGGCGGACCCGATCTCGTCGAGGACGCGGGTGAAGGCCGGGCTCCTCACCGCCGGGAGTTCTTCACCGCTGGGAGACGGGGGAGACGACGAGTTCGTCGATCCGCACGTGCGCCGGGGAGTCCAGGACGAACTGCACCGTCCGGGCGATGTCGTCGGGAGTCAGCATGAGTTCGCGCGCGGCGGCGTCGGGGACCGTGGGCCGCTGGGACAGGAAGTCGGTGGCGACGTCCCCCGGGCACAGGTGGGTGGCGCGCACGCCGTGCGCGGCCTCCTGGGCGTTCAGCGTGCGCGCGACCGAGCCGAGGGCGGTCTTGCTGGCGGAGTAGGCGACCCCCGCGCTGGGGTGGAACGACCAGCCCGCGTAGGACGACACCACGACGACCACCCCCGAGGAGGTGCGCAGGTCCGGCAGGGCGGCGTCGACGACCGTGACGACGGCGCCGAGGTTCACCGCCACGACGTCGTGGAACGTCTCGATCCGCTGGTCGCCCCACGCGCGCTGCGGGGTGTTGCGCCCGGCGGCCAGCACCAGGGCGTCGATCCGCCCGAACTCCTCGACGATGCGGGCCCGGGCGGCGCGGACGGCGTCCCCGTCGCGGACGTCGAGCGGCAGTTCCAGCGCGGTTCCGCCGGCCGCGGTGACCTCGGAGGCCGTGTCCCGCAACGCGTCGGCACGCCGGCCGCTCAGGGCGACCGTCCAGCCCGCAGCGGCCGCGACACGGGCGACCGCGCGCCCCATCCCGGAGCCGGCGCCGGTGATCCACAGGACTCGTTGCACGTCGCTCTCCCGAGGTCGTAGGTTCGTCCCCAATAGTATGCTCATTGAGGAGGATCTGCCGTGCACCTGGACCTCACCGACCGCGTCGTGGTCGTGACCGGAGCGGGACGGGGGATCGGCCGGACCATCGCGGGGCGCTTCCTCGCCGAGGGCTGCCGCGTCGTCGCCCTCGACCGCGCGTTCGAGGCCTCCCCGGAACCGGGCGTCGTCGAGATCGCCTGCGACGTCACCGACCCGGTCTCCGTCCAGGCGGCCGTCGACGACGTCGTGAGCCGTTTCGGGACCGTCGACGTCTGCATCAACAACGCCGGCGTCAACGTCGAGGGCCGGGTCGCCGACCTGAGCTGGGAACGGTTCCGGCAGTGCCTGGACGTCAACGTCGGCGGGGTGTTCCTGGTCAGCCAGGCCGTCGCCGAGGTCATGAAACCGCACCGGCGCGGCCGGATCGTCAACGCCGCGTCGTTCGCCGCGATCGTCCCCAGCGTCGGCAGCGCCGCCTACTCGGCGTCCAAGGCCGCCGTCGTGCAGTTCACCCGGGTCCTGGCCTCCGAGCTGGGCCCGTACGACATCACCGTCAACGCCTACGCGCCGGGGATGGTCCCCACCGCCATGAACGGTTTCGCCGACCTGCCGCCCGAGGCGGCCGACCGGCTGCTCGACACGCTGTCGCTGCGTCGCTGGGAGAGCGCCGACGACGTGGCCGACCTGCTGGTCTTCCTGGCCAGCGACGCCGCGGGCTACATCACCGGCACGCTCGTGGACGTCTCCGGCGGCAAGCTCGCCACCCAGATCCCGGCCCGGGCGTACGAGTAGGCCACGAGTCTGGGATCGTCGCCGGATGCGTACCGCCGGGGGCAGCCACTCCTTCGGCTGGCGTTCCCTCGCCGCGGTCTACGCCCCCGCCGCCCTGTTCAGCACCAGCCAGGGCGCGGTGCTGCCGGTCCTGCCGCTGACCGCCCGCGACCTCGGCGCCTCCGTCGCCGTCTCGGCGTTCCTCGTCGCCCTGCTGGGCATCGGCCAGGTCGCCGGGGCGCTGCCGGCGGGCGCGATGGTGACCCGGGTCGGGGAACGGACCGCGATGCTGTTCTCCGCGGTGCTCTCGGCGCTGGCCCTGCTCGGGGCCGCGTTCGCCCCGTCCGAGGCGGTGCTGGCCGCCTGCATCCTGGCGATGGGACTGGCGGCCGCGATCTGGAGCCTGGCGCGGCAGTCGTTCCTGACCGCCGCCGCCCCACCGCACCTGCGGGCGCGGGCGCTGTCGACGCTCGGCGGGGTCGGGCGCATCGGCACGTTCCTCGGTCCGTTCCTGGGTGCCGCGGGCAGTGCGGTGTGGGGCGTGCGCGGGTCCTACCTGGTGGCCGTGGTCGCGGTGGGGTCGGCCGCCGTCGTCGTCCTGCTGCTGCCCGACCCCGAGGTCGCCGAGCACCACGCCGGCCCGGCGCCGACCCTGGGGGAGGTGTTCCGGTCGCACGCCAGGGTCCTGGCCACGCTGGGGGTCGCCGCCCTGATGGTGCAGGCCGTGCGGCAGTCCCGGCAGACCGTGCTGCCGTTGTGGTGCGACCACGTCGGCCTGGACGCCACCACCACGAGCCTGGTCGCCGGGATCTCCGGCGCCGTCGACATGCTGCTGTTCTACCCGGCGGGTTCGGTCATGGACCGGGTCGGCCGGGCCGCCGTCGGGGTGCCGTCGATGCTCGTCCTGGCCGTCGGGCACCTGCTGCTGCCCTTCTCGCACAGCGCGCTGACCGTGGCCCTCGTCGGTGTCGTCATGGGGCTGGGCAACGGGATGGGCGCAGGCCTGGTGATGACCTTGGGCGCCGACGCGGCCCCACCCGGGGGGCGGGCCGTGTTCCTCGGCGCCTGGCGGTTGGTGACCGACACGGGAGCCGCCTGCGGGCCGCTGCTCGTCGGCGCGCTGGCCACGGGCAGCCTCGTCGTGGCCACCGGGGGAGTGGCCGCGCTCGCCGTCGCCGCGGCCGCCGGGTTGTTCCGGTTCGTGCCCCGGCGGCGCTGACCGCGGCGAGGCTCGACCACGTCGGCCTCACCGGCCCACCGCGCTCGGCGGCGGGTCCTGCCTGCCCAGCCGGGCGACCGAACGCACCAGCGCGACCACCTCCTCCGGCGCCTGCTCGGCCACGAAGTGCCCCGCCGAGGTCAGGCGGTGCTCCAGCACGGGCGCCCACGCACCCCACACCGCGGCCATGTCCGCACCCAGCTGCGCGCCCCAGTCCTGCTGCAGCACCCCGACGGGCATCGCCAGCGTGCGCCCGGCGGCGCGGTCGGCCGTGTCGTGCTCCAGGTCGATCCCGGCCGAGGCGCGGAAGTCCGCCACGATCGAGGGCACCCGCGCCGCCGACGCCTGCAGGTAGTGCTCGCGCACGTCCGCGAGCGCCGCCGGGTCCTTCGCCCACAGGTCCAGGAAGTACCCGAAGAACTCCCGCGGCGCCGCTCCGATGAGGACTTCGGGCAGCCCTGGCGGCTGGGCCATGAGGTACAGGTGGAACGCCACCGCGGCCGAGACCCCGTGCAGCACCGCCCAGGTGTCCAGCGTCGGCACCACGTCCAGGCACACCAGGCCGCTCACCCGGCCGGGGTGGTCCAGCCCGGCGCGGACGGCGACGAGCGCGCCCCGGTCGTGCCCGACGAGCGTGAACCGGTCCAGGCCCAGCGCATCGGCGACCGCGAGGACGTCCAGCGCCATCGTGCGCTTGGCGTAGGTGTCCGCGGACCGGGCCACCGGGGCGTCGCTGTCGCCGTACCCGCGCAGGTCCGCGGCGACGACCGTGTGGTCGGCGGCCAGGTCCGCGGCCACGTGCCGCCACATCCGCCGCGTCTGCGGGAACCCGTGCAGCAGCACCACCGGATCCCCCGACCCGGTGACGTCCACAGCCAGCCGGACCCCGTCACTGCCTTCGATCAGTTCTGCCATGGCGCCAGCGTCCCGGTCGCCGATGAGCAGCCGATGAGCGAGACGATCGGAGCGTGACCGTCCGGATCGGCCTGCTCGGGCCCGTGCTCGCCTGGCGCGGCGACGTCGAGGTGGACCTGCGCGGGCCGCGCCACCGCGCCGTCCTGGCCCGGCTCGCCGTCGCGCGCGGCCGCGTCGTGCCCCTCGCCGTCCTCGTCGACGACCTGTGGACCGCGCCCCCGGCCGGAGCCGTCGCCGCCGTCCGCACCTTCGTGGCCGCCCTGCGCCGGGCGCTCGAACCCGACCGCGCACCCCGCACCCCGGCGCGGGTCCTGCGCACCGCCGGGGCCGGGTACGTGCTCGACCTGCCGGCCGGCGCCCTCGACGTCGAGCAGTTCCGCCGCCCCGGCCCGGACGCCGGTGTCGTCGATCTGGAGAACGCCCTGGCGCTGTGGCGTGGACCCGCACTCGACGGTTTGGGCGATGAACCCTGGCTGACCGCCGAACGCGCCCGGCTGCACGAGGAACGGCTGCACACCGTCGAACTCCTCGGGGCCGCCAGGATCCGCTGCGGAACTCCCGAACTCGCCGTCGCCGACCTGCGCCGGCACACCGAGGAGAACCCCTGGCGAGAGGAGGGCTGGCGGCTGCTCGGGGCGGCGCTGGCCGCCTGCGGCCGGCGGGCCGAGGCCCTGACCGTCCTGCGCGAGGCCCGCAGGCTGCTGGCCACCGAACTGGGCCTGGACGCCGGGCCCGCCCTGGCCCGGACCGAGCAGCGGGTGCTGGCCGCGCCGGCACCGGCGCGCTGGCACGTCACCGTCGACGCGTTGCGGCACCTGGCGGTCAGCGGCGGCGACGGGCTCGAGGCCGCCCGCGCCGGCCGCACCAGCACCCTGGACGCCGCCGACGGACTCGATCCCCGGGCCGCGGCCCGCGTCGTCGGGGGTTTCGACGTCCCCGCCCTGTGGTCGCGCGCCGACGACCCCGAGCAGGCCGCGCGCATCGTCGCCACCGCCGAGCGGCTGCTGTCCGCACCGGGACCGGACGTCTCCCGTGCCCGGCTGCTGGCCACGGTCGGCATCGAGCTGCGCGGCGTGCGCGGCGCTCGCGGGCCTGCCGCCGCCGCGGAGGCCGAACGGCTGGCGCGGGAGCTGGTCGACCCCGCGGTGCTCGTGCAGGCCCTCAACGCGCGCTACCTCGCGAGTTTCCAGCGGCTGGGCGCGACAGCGGAACGCGAGGGCATCGGGGAGGAACTCGTCGCCGTCTCGGCCCGGCACGACCTGGTGCCGCACGGGATCCTCGGCCACCTCGTCCTCGTCCAGACCCGTTGCGCGGGGGGGGGGGGGGGGG
>NZ_JBJLSI010000063.1:0-9304 GCF_050871945.1 Kineococcus deserti
TGGAGGCCGGCGGTTTCACCGGCACCTACGTCCTCGAACTCGAAACCCACGACGTGCAGGAGGAGGACCGCGAAGCCGACGCCCAGCGCTCCTGGGACGAGATCGTCGCCCTGCTCGCCGACGTGACAGGCCGCTGACGGCTCCCCAACCGTCCCTCCCCGCCGCACCCGAGTGTCAGCCTCCAGAACATCGGGGACAGTCCCGCCGGACGTTGGTCCTACCTCAGCCCCGACCGCGACGACCGAGAGGTGGTCGCTTTCGAGCGCACCTACCGGAACCCTTTCACACAGATGAAGGCCCTGTGCTGGCGCACCACCGAAGACAGCGCTGGCCCGCAGGCCGCGCAGCGTCTGCGGGCCTTGCGTCAGAGCGCCGAGCAGATCGCGGGCGCACCCGTGTGCTGGCAGCACCCGAACCCGCCGGCGCCGCCTGTGACGTGGGGCAGCTGCATCGCCGGCTGGGTCGGCGTGCTGCTCGTCATTACGTTCATCGCCCTGGTGCTGCTGGGGATGGGCCGGCTGGTCGTCACCGGAGCCGAGCTGGTACGGGAATAGGTGACCTGACCGCTCCACGGCTTCAACCTCACTGGACGCGACGTCAGGATTTTGGCGCTGGTCAAGACGTCTTAGCCACTCACAGCTAGCCTGCGCGCACCGCGCGGCGGGCGCGCGGACCCCTCGCTGGCGACGGCTTTCCTTCGGCGACTTCGCGTGTGGAGGCCCGGAGCGACAGGATGCTGGGCACGATCTGCAGTCGCTCCTCGCCGGCGTCCTGGATCCTTTGTAAAAGCATCTCCAGTCCGAGTTCTCCAACCCGCTCGAAATTCAAGCGGGATGATGTCAGCGGCGGGGTGAAGTACCGCGCCTCCGGCATGTCGTCCACGCCCACGATCGAGTAGTCCCGTGGCGCCAGAACGTCGCGCTCGCGCATGGCGGACATGAAGCCCAAGGCGATCTCGTCGTTGGCCGCGAAGATCGCGCTGAAGGTTTGCGGGTTCAGTTCGGCGGCGACGGCGGCGCCGGAGTCGGCGTCCCACTCAGCACACCGGATCAGTTCCTGCGGGTCGCAGTTCCACTCGCTGAGCTCATCCAGGTACCCCCGCACCCGTTCACCGGCCTCGTTGCGATCGGCCGGCCCGGCGAGGTGGATGATCTTGCGGTGACCGAGTTCGAGCAGGTGGCGTACCGCATTTCGGGCCGCCCCGTAGGAGTCGGCGTGGACGGTGCTGACACCCTCGGCCTCCCCCTCCGCCAGGGAGACCACGGGTACCTGGTCGGCTACCGCCTTCAGCAGGTCTTCGAGCCCGACGTAGGGCGTGGCCAGGCGGCCTTCATCGAAGTGCTGCAGCACCTGAAGGACGTCCACGGGTCCGACTTCGTGCTAATCAGGCTCTTCACGATCCAGGGTGTAGTCGGGGTCTGAACCCGCCGGTCTCGAGCAGGCTGCGGGCGATGTAGTTGAAAAGGTTGCGGAAGCCCAGGGCCGAGCCTCGTAGGTACTCGAGTCGGCCGTTGATGGCTTCGGTCGGGCCGTTGCTGGTGCCAGGTCGGTCGAAGTAGGCCAGGACGTCCGCTGCGCGCTGGTTCAGCGTTCGCCCTAGCCGGCGGACCTCCCGCAGCACGGCGGGGATCTTCCCGTTCAGGGAGTCGATGAGATCGCTCATCGCAGTCTTCCCGGCGCGGTGGTCGGGGTGACGGTAGGCCGCGATCATCCGCTGATACACCGCCCAGGTCGCCTCGACCTCGACGTGGTCGTCGTGGTCTACGCCGTGGCCGAACAGGGTGGTCAGCCGGGTTCGTTGGCGGTCGGTGAGCAGGTCCGCGCCGGTGTGCAGAACCCGCCGGGCCCGGTAGAGCGGGTCGTCCTTACGGCCCCGATGGCCGTGCAGTTCCTGCTGCCGACGCCGGCGGACGTCGTCGACGGCCTGCCCGGCGAGGCGGACCACGTGGAAGGGGTCCATGACGGTCACCGCATCGGGCAGCTCGTCCGTGGCGGCGTTTTTGAAGCCGGTGAACCCGTCCATGGCCACGACGTCGACGTTGTCCCGCCAGTCCTGGAGCCGCCCCGCCAACCACGTCGCGAACACGTCCTTGGATCGGCCTTCGACCATGTCCAGCAGCCGGGCAGGGCCTGTTCCGCAGCGGATCGGAGTCGGGTCGACGATCACGGTGACGTACTTGTCCCCGAACCGGGTGTGGCGCCACACGTGCTCGTCCACGCCGATGGCGTTGACCCCGTGGAGGCGGTTCGAGTCGGTGATCAGGACCCGGCGTCCTTCGGCCAGGACTGCGTCGTTGGCGCAGTTCCACTACACGGCGAGGGCTTCGGCGATGCGGGCGATGGTCAGGTGCTGGCAGACGATCGTGACCAGGGCCCACCGCCGTCCGCCGCGGGACAGCTTCGCGCGGGGCTCGGCCGCGGCGGTGGTGTCTTGACGCCAGACGTGGCCGCAGCCGGTGCAGCGGTAGCGGCGGACCCGGACGCGCAGGGTGGTGGGGCGCCAGCCGAACGGGGAGTGCGCGAGCTGGCGGATCACGGTCCCGATCGAGCGGCCCTGGCAGCCGCAGTGGTGGCACCAGTCGTCGAGTTGGAGGACACGGCAGTCCAGGACCGCTCGGTGCGGGTCGAGGCGTTGCCCGACGACGATCAGGCCGAGGTCGTCCAGGCCGGTGAACGTGGCCAGATCGGGGTGTTGAAGGTAGCGTCGGGCACGTCGAGGTCTTCCGGTTGGGCTGTGTGAGAACTCCCATCCTGGAAGGCCTCGGCCCTCTACCTGGTCATCGACGCGCCCGTCACCTCGCCGGCGGACCTACACCCTCGATCGTGAAGAGCCCCGAAACCTGCGCACCTCAGCAGCTCACCGTCATCCCACTTGCAGGCTGTTGCTGCTGAGATTGCAACTAGCCCGAGCGTCGAATTCACACGTTGTAGGTATTTCAGGTCGTCAGCTTGGGCGCGAGATGGCGGAAACCCGAAGAGTGCCAAACCAAGGGCTCTGTGTCCGGAATAACGCTCGAAGCGTGGACCTGCAGCAAGATCACGTCATGATCACCAGCCGGGAACTCCGAGTGAATGGAGGCCTCAATCCAAACTGGCGCGCCGTGAATGAAGTGGGCACCGCTGTCGATCGTCGTCGTATCGACTCCCGCGAAATGGTCAGCGGCTTTAGCTGCCATCTGGCGGGCGACTAGAGCGTGCGCTTCCGATAGAATCGAAACCCCGATCCTCCCCCCGCCTTGCCCGGCCGCTCGCAAAAGGGGCCACCTGGTGGACGTGTGCTGCACGGCAAACAAAACCAAAGGAGGGTCCAAGGAGATCCCCACTTGGAAAGATGATGCGATCAGGACTACGGGTTTTCCGTCGATGACTGAGGACAAAGCTGCGACGCCAGAAGGAAACAGCGAAAAGGCCGCACGGAGGGCCGAAGGGTCCTGCTCCAGCGCAATCGGAAGTCTTGTGCCGGGTAGGGGGGAAACGCGGGTCACGAGCGAGACTCCTTCACGATCAGTAGAATGTTCATTCGGCGCAGACATCAGACCCGTGTGGTAGGCGGCGAGAACGAGATCAGCTGTCGTGGGGTATGTCCAACGCAGTAGCCCCACCGGCAGCCCCGTGCGGTCAGCGACGGCCTGGTGGGAAGGTGGGCCATCCCTCAGCAAGGCGAGCACCGCATTGGCCACAAGGACCGCACGCAACTGGGCGCGCTGCGTCCGTCGCTGAGCAAGTTCCGCTTCATGACGGTGTGGCTCAGATATGAGCGTACGGGCGCGCCGGGGCGAGCGGCGCACAGGTGCACGCCGCCCGGTATGGTGGCCGTCAGCGGGGGAGTCGAAATTCTGCTCTCTTCTGTTCCCCACTACGGCCGGACCTCTTCGCGCAGCAAGTGTACGAAGCCAACGTCCATAGCCCATCGCCGGACGTTCTCCACGTCCTTGTGCAACTGATCGACAAGTTCGTCGGACTCGACGTAACGGCGCTGTGTTCGCAGACGCCGGTGTAAGAGGACCAAGACGGTTTGCCCGTAGAGGTCGCCATCGAAGTCGAGCAGGTTCGCCTCGATCAAGCGCTGCCCATGATCACCGTAGTAGGTGGGTCGGCGGCCAACCGAGACGGCGGCCACGTACTCGGTTCTCATTCCCTCGTCAGAGTCTTGAACCAGTTGGACGGTACCGGCCCAGACTCCGTCCTCGAGGTCAAGCAAAGGAACCACTAGGTTCGCGGTTGGAAAACCCAGCAGCCGGCCTCGTTTGTCGCCGTGCTCCACCACGCCCACGATGCTTGCTATGGCGCCCATACGGCCCGGGCCGGCCGGGACGACTGCGGTTGAGTTCACGTTGGTCTCCTGTTGATCTTCGGAGTCGGATGTAAAGTTTCTTCCCACTGCTGAGCGCCTTCTCGAAGCGCTCGCGCTAGTGTCGTGAGTCGATGATTCGTTGGCAGTAGTCGCCGAGCGACTCCAAGATCTGCTCGGCGGTCTTGACCCACACGTACGGCCGTGGGCTCTGATTCCAGGTCGTGATCCAGTCGCGGATGTCAGCGTTCAGAGCCCGGACTGAGCGGTGGCTGGAACGCTGCAGCTTCTTGGTGGTCAGCTCGGCGAACCAGCGTTCGACCAGGTTCAACCAGGACGAGCTGGTGGGGGTGAAGTGCAGGTGGAACCGCGGCCGGCGGTTCAACCAGCGCTTGACCGCCGGGGTCTTGTGGGTGGAGACGTTGTCCAGTACCAGGTGGACGTCCAGGTGATCGGGAACCTGCTCGTCGATGGTGCGCAGGAACTTCAAGAAATCCTCGGCGCGGTGACGAGCGTGCAGGGATCCGATGACCTGACCGGAGGCGAAATCCAGGGCCGCGAACAGGCTGGAGGTGCCGTGCCGGACGTAGTCGTGACTGGCCCGCTCGGGAGTGCCGGGCAGCATCGGGAACACCGGCTGGGTGCGGTCCAGGGCCTGGACCTGGGTCTTCTCGTCGACGCACAGGACGACGGCGGCCTCGGGTGGGTTGAGGTAGAGCCCGACGACATCGTGCAGCTTGTCGACGAAGAACGGGTCGGTGGACAGCTTGAAGCGGTCCTGCAGGTGCGGCTTCAATCCGAAGGCCCGCCAAGTCCGCGACACCGTGGTCTGCGACAGGCCCAGGTGCTCGGCCATGGACCGGGTGGACCAATGTGTGGCGTTGGTCGGCTTGGTCTCCAACGTGGTGACGATCAGCTTCTCGACGTCGGCATCGGTCACCGTGCGGGGCCGTCCCGGTCGAGGCTCGTCGCTCAGTCCCTCCAGGCGGTGCTCGGCGAACCGAGACCGCCACGTCGTCACCGTCGGGCGGGACAGCTTCAGCTCCCTGGCGATAGCCGAGTTCCACTTCCCTTCGGCCGCAGCCAGAACGATCCGGCTGCGCATCGCCAGCCCCGCCGCGGTCGTCCGCCGGCGAGACCAGGACTGCAGTTGGTCCCGCTCGGCGTCGGACAGCGTGATCTGCGCAGGTTTCGGTCCGCGACTGCTCGCCATGCCGAAAGTCTACAAACCGGCAAGGAACTAACGACTCAGGACACTAGCGACTCGTCGCACAGACGGTCGCTAGCGCGAGCGAACCGGTGGCACTCAACCGCCGCTGTTACAAGCTGCGGTCTGCGCCTGAGTCGAACTTGACGAAACACCCTTCACCAGCCAACTCGGGTCGGTGCGGGATAGGTCGTGCACGCGTCATCGAGACCGAGCAGGCTCATCCGGCCGGAGAAGATTCCACGAGACACGACCGACGCGACTCACCTGCCGGTCACTGGGGGCTCGGCTCTAGTCCTTGCCGTGGCTCAGGCGATATGCAGCGCCAGGGTGGGTCGCAGGAAGGCGATCACTGTCACGACCGAGGATGCGACGTCGCATCGATCCACCGCGAGGCTTTTCGGGCAGCATTCCACGATGACGAAGGATGGGAATTACGTCGTCAATGAATTCTCGATAGGAAGCCATCCCCCCATACGTGTACTCGATGAGGAAACCGTCGATGTCCGTCGCCTCGACGATTCGTTCCAGTTGATCCGCAACCGATTCGGGGGTTCCCGTCACTCGAATGCCGCCAATTGATGAGGTAATCTTGTCGAGGATTTCGGCGATGGTGGGACTGTCGTCGCCGTTCTGGAAAGTGCCCAGAGTGGTTTTTCCCACCTCGGTCGAGACATCCTGCAGGGTGGCATCCAAGGGGAAGGCCATGAGGTCAACACCGGACCACCCCATGAACAAGGCTGCGGCGGCTTCGCGACTGGGTGTTGCATCAAGTTCTCGACGCAGTCTTTGCGCCTCCTCCTCGCTCGAACCGACGACGATCGACACAGCATCGATGACCTTGATGTCTTGACTCTCACGGCCATTTGCCACCGCGCGTGCTCGAAGATCGGCGACGGTTGCGGCAGCAAGCTCCAAGTCGCGCTCCTGGATGAATACGCATTCGGCAAAGCGGCCGGCGAACGCTCGACCGGCAGGGGATGTCCCTGCCTGCAGCAGCAGCGGCGTCCGCTGGACGGAAGGAAGCGCGGTGAAGAACCCGTCTAGTGCGAAGTACTGCCCGCGGTGCTCGATGCGATGGACCTTGTCCACGTCGGCAAAAGTTCTCGTTTTCTTGTCGAAGACTACCGCGTCATCCTCCCAGGCTCCTTCCCACAACTTGAGGGACAGCTCCATAAATTCAGTGGCCCGGCGGTATCGCTCGGCGTGCGGAGTAACATTGTCTTGACCCAGCAGTTTCGAGAGCGCCACCTGGTTGTCAGACGTCACCACGTTCCACGCGATACGCCCTTCAGTCAGGTGATCCAAAGTGGTGAAGGTACGGGCATTCAAGTTGGGCTGCTGCGCTGTGGTCGACGCCGTCACGACAAATCCCAGGCGATCGACCGTTGCGGCCAGACCACTAACGATCGCCATGGGGTCGTGCACTGGCACCTGAACGGCTTCACGGATGACGACGTCAGGCACTGAGCCATCCGCTCGCATGGGGTAGCCAAGCGCTTCGGCGAGGAAGAGGAAATCGAAACCACCGGCTTCAAGCTCACGCGCCATGTTCTGCCAGTACTTGAGCGTCGCAAACCCACGCGTGTCGCTGCGCGGATGGCTCCAGGCATTAGAGATGAAGTTGGGGGTAAACTCCTCGAAAGCTCCGAGAAAAACCTGCTTCGTCATCTGGTTCCTCCATTTTCCAGGTTGCGTGAGGTGTAGCTGTACTTCGGAGCGGAGCCGAGCACTCTGCTGGCGAGTAGGTAAAGGGAGAAGCTGAGTGCGAATCCCGCCAAACTCGTGAGGTCCCCTACCTCAGGAATTGCGTTGGGCAGTGGGCCCACGTAGAGTTCTTGATTGGACAGAAACAGAACGGAGGCGACCATGCCGACACCCATGGCGATCGGACCCGCCAGCGCACGTCTGCCTGTCACAGTCGATGAAGTCACTTCACCCTTTCGCATTACGACGTCGGCAACGAGGACGCCTAGCCACGGCGCGATCCAGTAGCCCATCAGTAGGAGAAAGCTTTCGTAGGTATGCACGCTCCCTGTACCCACGACTGCCACTGTTGCACCGGTGAAGCCTGCACCTAGAACGACGTACGCCCTGCCGCGCGAACTCTTGATCTTCAACCCGCTCGCACCGAAGGAAAGCCCACTGGAGTACAAATTGATGGCGTTGGCGCAGACCGCTCCCAACCAGATGGCGGCCAAAGTAGCCAGGCCTAGCCACGACGGCATCAGGCCTGTGTAAGAAGAAGTAGGGTTGTCATAGTCCCACGAGCCCAAACCAACCGCGGTGACCGAGGCTGCTCCCGCTAGCTGCAGCACGTTGGTGGAAGTCCAGACTCCTAGAGCTGCAGCGCTGCCTGCTGCACGGCTTTGCCGAGATGGGAGGTACCGAGAGTAGTCCGCGGCAAAGGGAGTCCACGCGATGGTGTACCCGAAAGAAGTCGCCACGGCTAGCCAGAAGGCGCCGGGAACTGGCTCGCCTTGCCAGGAGGCCTGTGCCTGGTCCGCGACAAACCAGACACCTAGCAGGAACACCACTGCAAGAAACGGGAAGGCGTAACGCTCGAATGCGTGAATGGCGTCATGCCCGAAGAAGGCTAGCGCGAGTGAAAGCGCTGAGGTTGCGATGACCGTCGGGACCGCAGGAAGGTCGAGCAGTGCAGCCAGGGCGAGCCCGCCAGACACTGAATTAACGGCGAACCATCCGATACCGGCCAAGACGGCATTCAGGCCGGCGGGAAGAATGTTCCCTGCTTGCCCGAAGACACGGCGGCTGATCGCCATCTGAGCAAGTCCCGTACGTGGCCCCCAGGTGGTCAGGACCCCATGGAAGAGCGTTGCCAACGTGTTGCCCAAGAGGACGGCCACCACTGCCGAGGCCAAGCTCAAGCCGTAGTACAGCGTCGCTATCGCTCCGACGAAGATGGTCGCGAACTCCAGGTTTGGAGAGGCCCAGGTCCAGACGAGGGAGCTCGACCGACCATGTCGAGCGCCGCTCGAAACCGCATCCTCCCCGCCCTGCTCCATGGCTAGTCCTCTACCTCCCTCGAAGACGTAGCCAGTTGGCGCTTCCTTCGTGAGTGGCTCTTCATTCACAGAGTTCTCCTCGATGACGGGCGGAGCGGATGACGAGAGCGTGGAGCGTCCCACCGAGACAGACATGACACGCGTGGAACTGGCTCATGCGGATTTGGTGCGAGGCGCCAATCAGCGGTTCTTGAGAGGGCACGTGAGTTGTCCAACCGATCCGCAAATTGAGACCGCTCCATTGGAGCCATGCTGATCAACGGGCGACGGATCAAGGGCTCTAATTGCAGTTCCCCGGCGGATCATCCCGTCACCACCCTGCGGGCAGCGGGCGCCCTTCGTCGTAGCCGGCGGAGGACTGAACGCCGACGACGGCGCGCTCGGCGAACTCGGGCACCGTGCGCGCGCCCACGTAGGTGAAGGAGCTGCGCACCCCGGAGGTGATCTGGTCCAGCAGGTCCTCCACCCCGGGCCGGGCGGGGTCCAGGTGCATGCGCGAGGAGGAGATGCCCTCCTCGAACAACCCCTTGCGGGCGCGCTGGAACGGGGAGTCGCCGCGGGTGCGGGCGGCCACCGCGCGGGCCGAGGCCATCCCGAAGCTCTCCTTGTACTCGCGCCCGTTCACGTCGACGGCCAGGTCGCCCGGGCTCTCGTGGGTGCCGGCGAACCAGGACCCGACCATCACCTGGCTGGCGCCGGCGGCCAGCGCCAGGGCCACGTCGCGCGGGTGCCGCACGCCGCCGTCGGCCCACACGTGCCCGCCGAGCTCCTTCGCGGCGG
>NZ_JBJLSI010000064.1:0-9248 GCF_050871945.1 Kineococcus deserti
GCTCGAGGTCGGCGACACGACGGGGGAGATCTTCCGGAAGGAAGCCCGGGAGTTCTCCTGATCAGACGGGGACGAGGGAGCGGAGGGGGGCGCCAGGCCGGCGCCCCCGTCCGCTCCGTCGTCCGTGCGGGGAGCAGGTCAAGTCCGGCGCCCGGGCTGCCGATGGGAAGCCATGACGTGGTCGCTGAAGAACCTGAGCGTGGCGCGCAAGCTCGGGGCCGTCGGGGCGCTGGTGCTCGTGACGACGGGCGCGCTGGCGACCGTCTCGATCGACGTGGCCAAGGGCCTCGCCGACGGGCAGCAGACGATGTACGAGCGCAACGTCTCGGCCGCTGTGGACCTCGGCCGGGTGCGGGCGGCGTTCAACTCGTCCGCCAAGGACAACACCGACATGCTCATCACGGTCGAACCCGAGATCAAGACGGCCGAGGTCCGGGACAAGAACCGTGCGGGTCACGACGCCGAGGTCGACGCCGCGTGGGCGGAGTACCTGGCGTCCGGCCCCGCCAGCACCCAGGCGCAGCGCGACAGCTTCGAGACCAACCTCGAGGCCTACCGCCAGGCCCGGGTCGACGACCTCGACCCGCAGGCTCTGGAGAGCGACAACGCGGGCTGGGTCGACGCCTACCGCGCCTCGCCGGCGCTGCAGGCCTTCGCCGACATCAACACGGCGCTGGACGACATGCAGTCCGCGGAGTCCGCGGCGGCAGCGGCCGCCGCCGCCCAGGGGCGGGACGACTTCCAGCGCTCGCTCGTCGTCGTGGCCGCCGTCGCCGTCGCCGGGCTGGCTCTCGTGCTCGGGTTCTTCGTCTACATCGCCCGCAGCATCACCGGTCCGCTGGCCCGCACCCGCGCCGTCGCGCAGGGCCTGACGCAGGGCCGGCTGGACCAGCGCATCGAGGTGACCTCCCAGGACGACCTCGGGCGGACCGCCGCCACGCTGAACGCGGCCTTCGACCGGTTCGCCGATGCGCTGCGCGAGATCAGCGCCAGCACGGACACCCTCGTGGGGTCGGCCCAGGGCATGACGCAGGTCGCGACCGAGCTGTCCTCCCAGGCCACGGCGACCGACCAGCAGAGCCGGCTCGTCTCGACCGCGAGCCACGAGATCTCCGTCAACATCAGCACCGTCGCCGCGGCCGGCGAGGAGATGACGGCGGCCATCCGCGAGATCGCCTCCTCCACCGCCGACGCCTCGGCCGTCGCCACCTCGGCCGTCGCCGCCGCCGAGTCGGCGCGCGAGACCATCGACCGGCTCGGCACCTCCAGCCGCGAGATCGGCGACGTGGTCAAGCTCATCACCTCCATCGCCGAGCAGACGAACCTGCTGGCCCTGAACGCCACGATCGAGGCGGCCCGGGCCGGGGACGCCGGCAAGGGCTTCGCCGTCGTGGCCGGTGAGGTCAAGGAGCTCGCGCAGCAGACCGCCCGGGCGACCGAGGAGATCGTCGCGCGCGTCCAGGCGACGCAGACGGACACGACGGCGGCAGGCGCGGCCATCGGCCAGATCACCGAGGTCATCGCCCGCATCGACGGCCTGCAGGCCACCATCGCCGCGGCGGTGGAGGAGCAGTCGGCCACGACGGCCGAGATGGTGCGCAACGTCACCGAGGTCTCGGTCGGCAGCCAGGAGATCTCCAGCACCATCGTCACCATCGCCGACTCCGTCGCGGGCACCACGACCTCCGCGGAGACGTCGGAGGCGACCGCGGCCGAGGTCTCGGCCGCCGCCGAACGCCTGCGCACCCTGGTCGGCGGCTTCCGCTTCTGAGACCGGGGACCGCCGCGGCGGACGGGTCAGCGGTCGACGAGCGTGACCTCGAAGGCGTAGCGGCTGGCGCGGTACACGTGCCGGCCGAACTCCACGACGCGACCGGAGTCGTCGTAGGTCGTGCGCTCCATGGTGAGCAGCGGCGCACCCCGGCGCTCGTCGAGCAGCGTGCACTCCTCGGCGCTGCCGCGGCGGGCGCCGATGCGCTGACGGGCCACGCGCATGCCGACCCCGCGGCTGCGCAGCAGCTGGTACATGCCGCGTTCGGTGAGGGCCTCGACCGTCAGGTCCGTGTAGGGCGCCGGCAGCCAGTTCTCCAGGACCGCCAGCGGTTCACCGCCGGACATCCGCAGCCGGCGCAGGTGCAGCACGGGGGTGCCCGGGGTCACGGCGAGGCTGCCGGCCACCTCGTCGTCGGCCCCGCTCATCTCGTGCAGCAGCACCTGGGTCGAGGGTGCCTGGCCGGAGTGCGCCAGGTCGTCGTGCAGGCTCGTCAGCTCGACGGGACGCGTCACCTGACCGTGCACGACCTGGGTGCCGACGCCGCGCTTGCGCACCAGCAGGCCCTTGTCCACCAGCTGCTGGATGGCCCGGCGCATCGTCGGCCGGGACAGGCCCAGCTGGTCGGCGAGGTGGATCTCGTTGTCGAGGCGTGAACCGGGCGGCAGCTTGCCGCCCTCGATGGCCTGCTCGATCTGCCGGGCCACCTGGAAGTACAGGGGCACGGGACTCGTCCGGTCCAGGTCGACGAACAGATCGCTCACCACTACTCCCGTGCTCGAGGGCGGTCGGGCCACGTCGCCGCCTCGCCGTTGGACCATGGTAACGGTCACGAGGTTCACACGTCAGGAGGTTCGTTTGTCCTGACAAAGCTTGACAGAACAGCCTCACCCGGAGCACTCTCGACCCAGCCACCGCGCCGTTGCGGCCCGGGACGGCAGAGGACACACCGGACTGGGGAGGAGCTCTCGTGAGCACCACGGCCGCGCTCGACGTCGTGACCATGGGCAGGGTCGGCGTCGACATCTACCCGTTGCAGGACAACGTGGGTCTCGAGGACGTCGAGACCTTCGGCAAGTACCTGGGGGGCAGTGCCACCAACGTGGCCGTCGCCGCCGCCCGGCACGGCCGCTCGTCGGCCGTCATCACCCGCACCGGACACGACGCGTTCGGCACCTTCATCCACAAGGCGCTCGCCGGTTTTGGGGTCTCCGACCAGTTCGTCACCGCCGTCGAGGGGCTCAACACCCCGCTGGCCTTCTGCGAGATCTACCCGCCGGACAACTTCCCGCTGCTGTTCTACCGCCAGCCCACCGCCCCCGACCTGCAGATCCGCGCCGAGGAGCTCGACCTCGACGCGATCGGCGGCGCCGGCGTCTTCTGGGCGACCGTGACCGGGCTGTCCGAGGAACCGAGCCGGGGCGCGCACTTCGCGGCCTGGCAGGCCCGCGCCCGCAAGCAGTTCACCGTCCTGGACCTGGACTACCGCGAGATGTTCTGGGAGTCCCCGCAGCTGGCGACCGAACAGGTCCGCAAGGCGCTGCCCCACGTCACCGTCGCCGTCGGCAACAAGGAGGAGTGCGAGGTCGCGGTCGGCGAGACCGAACCCCGCAAGGCCGCCGAGGCGCTGCTCGAGGCGGGTGTGGAGATCGCCATCGTCAAGCAGGGCCCCAAGGGTGTCCTGGGGATGACGAAGGACACGGTCGTGGAGGTCCCGCCGACGCCCGTCTCCGTCATCAACGGCCTCGGCGCGGGGGACAGCTTCGGTGGCGCCCTGTGCCACGGTCTGCTCGCCGGCTGGGACCTGGAACGGATCCTGCGCTTCGCCAACGCCGCCGGCGCCATCGTGGCGACCCGGCGTGAGTGCTCCACCGCCATGCCCTACACCACCGAGGTGGAGGCCCTGCTCGAGGAGGTCGCGTCCCGTGCCTGAGTTCGCGAAGGACTACGCCGAGGTCGCCGAGATCCGCGCCCGGTACCCCGAACGCATCGCCGAACTGTCCCGGGCCCGCCGGCGCCGGCCGCTGCTGGGCACCGACGGCCGGCTCATGGTCGTCGCCGCCGACCACCCCGCCCGCGGGGCCAACGGCGTCGGCAAGGACCCGATGGCCATGGCCGACCGCACCGAGCTGCTCGACCGGTTGCGGACCGCGCTGGCGGTGCCCGGGGTCGACGGTCTGCTCGGATCGGCCGACATCATCGAGGACCTCACGCTGCTGGGGGCGCTGGAGGGCAAGGTCGTCTTCGGCTCGATGAACCGCGGTGGCCTGCAGGGCGCCGCCTTCGAGCTCGACGACCGGTTCACCGGCTACGACGCGCAGGCCATCGCGGACATGAACCTCGACGGCGGCAAGTTCCTCACCCGCATCGCCCTCGACGACGCCGGCACGCTGCCGACGCTGACGGCCTCGGCCGACGCGATCAGCGAACTGGCCGCGCGCCGGCTCGTCGCCATGATCGAGCCGTTCTGGTCCAGCAACTCCGGCGGCAAGGTCGTCCACGACCTGACCGCCGAGGGCGTCATCAAGTCGATCAACGTGGCGCAGGCGCTGGGGCGCACCACGGCCTACACCTGGCTGAAGATCCCCGTCGTGGACGACATGGAACGCGTCATGGAGTCGACGACGCTGCCGACGCTGCTGCTCGGCGGTGACCCGGCGACCTCCCCGGAGGAGACGTTCGCGACCTGGCGCAAGGCGCTGGCCCTTCCGTCGGTGCGTGGGCTGACCGTCGGCCGGACGCTGCTCTACCCGCCGGACGGGGACGTGGAGTCCGCCGTCAAGACCGCCGTCTCCCTCGTCCGCTGAGGAGCTCGCAGTGACCGACCCGAACCTGTACGTCCCCGCCGGGACCGCGGCGGCTGACGGTTTCGACCTCGTCGTCACCCCCGAGTCCGCCGGCTGGGGGTTCTCCAGCCTGCGCACCCTGACCCTCGCGCCGGGTGGCTCGCACACCTTCGCCACCGGCGAGGAGGAACTGATCGTCCTGCCGCTGTCCGGCTCGGCCTCCGTCACGGTCGAGGGGGAGACCCTCGACCTGACCGGCCGCACCGGCGTCTTCGACGGCGTCACCGACTTCGCCTACGTCGGGCGCGACAGCGAGCTGACGATCTCCAGTACCGCAGGCGGCGTGTTCTCGTTCCCGGGCGCACGGGCGACGCGCCGCCTGCCCTTCCGCTACGGCCCCGCCGCGGGCGTCCCCGTCGAACTGCGCGGGGCCGGCCAGTGCAGCCGCCAGGTCAACAACTTCGCCACCCCGGCGGCGTTCGAGACCGACAAGCTCATCGCCTGCGAGGTCATCACCCCGGGAGGCAACTGGTCGTCGTACCCGCCGCACCGGCACGACCGCACCAGCGACGTCGAGAGCGAACTCGAGGAGATCTACTACTACGAGTTCCGGGCGCTGGCCCCGGCCGGTGTCCCGACCGTCCCCGGCGGCGTCGGGTTGCAGCAGGTCTACGGTGATCCCGAGCGGCCCATCGACGTGCTCGAGGAGGTCCGCTCGGGCGACGTCGTGCTCATCCCGCACGGCTGGCACGGCCCCTCGGTCGCCTCCCCGGCCTACGACATGTACTACCTGAACGTCATGGCCGGACCCGAGACCGAGCGGGCCTGGAAGATCTGCGACGATCCGGCCCACGGCTGGGTGCGCTCGACCTGGGAACAGCAGAGCGTCGACGCCCGGCTGCCCTTCTACACCACCCCCGTCCCTGCCGAGAGCTGAAGGAACTCCGATGAGCGCAGTACCCCCCAACCCGGCAGTGCAGACGGTGCGGCTGACGGTCTCCCAGGCCGTCGTGCGCTTCCTGCAGGCGCAGTTCTCCGAACGCGACGGCGTCCGCCAGCAGTTCTTCGGCGGGGTGTTCGGCATCTTCGGCCACGGCAACGTGGCCGGGGTCGGCCAGGCCCTGCTCGAGGCGGAGGAGGAGGCCCTCGGCGACGGCTGGCAGCCGCCGGCGAAGGTTCCGTACATGACGGGCCGCAACGAGCAGGCCATGGTCCACGCGGCCGTCGGGTACGCCCGGCAGAAGGACCGCCTGCAGGCCCTGGCCGTGACCGCCTCGGTCGGTCCGGGGTCGTCGAACATGCTGACCGGTGCCGCGCTGGCCACCATCAACCGCATCCCCGTCCTGCTGCTGCCCGCGGACGTCTTCGCCACCCGCGTCGCCTCCCCGGTGCTGCAGGAGCTCGAGCAGCCCTACGGCTACGACGTCTCGGTCAACGACGCCTTCCGCCCGCTGTCGAAGTTCTTCGACCGGGTCTGGCGCCCGGAGCAGCTGGCCTCGGCGCTGCTGGGCGCGATGCGCGTGCTGACCGACCCGGCCGAGACCGGCGCGGCGACGATCTGCCTGCCCGAGGACCTGCAGGCCGAGGCCTGGGACTTCCCGGTGGACCTGTTCAAGGAGCGCACCTGGCGCATCGCGCGACCGGTGCCCGAGCAGGTCGCGGTCGACGAGGCCGCGCAGGTCATCCGCTCGGCCAAGGCCCCGCTCGTGGTCGCCGGGGGCGGTGTCGTGTACTCGCACGCCACCGAGGCTCTGAAGACCTTCGTCGAGGCCACCGGCATCCCCGTCGGGCAGTCCCAGGCGGGCAAGGGCGCGATCCGGTACGACCACCCGTTGTCGCTGGGGGCCATCGGCTCCACCGGCACCACGGCGGCCAACGAGATCGCCGCCGAGGCCGACGTCGTGATCGGCATCGGCACCCGGTACTCCGACTTCACGACGGGTTCGCGCACGGCGTTCCAGAACCCCGACGTGAAGTTCGTCAACGTGAACGTCGCCGCGATCGACGCCGTCAAGCACGCGGGCGTCCCGGTGCAGGCCGACGCGAGGGTCGCCCTGGAGGCCCTCACCGCGGCGCTGGAGGGTTTCTCCACCCCCGACGCCTACCGGGAACGGGCCGCACGCCTGAACCGCGAGTGGGACGCCGTGGTGGACCGGTTCTACCACTCCGGCATCGGCGAGGAGACCGGCCTGCTCGCGCAGGCCGAGGTCATCGGTGCCGTCGACGAGGTGGCCGAGGACCGCGACGTCGTGGTGTGCGCCGCGGGCTCGCTGCCGGGTGACCTGCACTGCATGTGGCGCAGCCGCGACCCGAAGCAGTACCACGTCGAGTACGGCTACTCCTGCATGGGCTACGAGATCCCCGGCGGCATCGGCGTGGCCCTCGCGGCGCCGGACCGGGACGTCTTCATCACCGTCGGCGACGGCTCCTACCTCATGATGCCGACCGAGCTCGTCACGGCCGTCCAGGAGGGCGTCAAGGTCATCGTGGTGCTGCTGCAGAACCACGGTTTCGCCTCCATCGGCGCGCTGTCCGAGCAGCACGGTTCGCAGCGCTACGGCACCAAGTACCGCAAGCGGTCCGAGTCCGGTCGCCTCGACGGAGACAAGCTCCCCGTGGACCTCGCCGCGAACGCCGAGAGCCTGGGCGTGCGCACGCTGCGCGCCGGCACCCGCAAGGAACTCGTGGCGGCCCTGCAGGACGCCAAGGCGTCCCCGGACTCGACGGTCGTGTACGTCGAGACCGACCTGTACTCCGAGGCGCCCGACGGCGGCGGCTGGTGGGACGTCCCGGTCTCGGAGGTCTCGCACCTGGAGTCCACCCAGCAGGCGCGTACGTGGTACGAGGGCAAGAAGGCGAAGCAGCGCCCCCTGCTCTGATCGACCCGCGGCGGACCCCGCCCACCGGAAACTGCTTTCCCGGTGGGCGTGGTCCGTCGTGACCGCTCACTTCGCGCCGTGAGGCCACCGAGAGGTGAGTATGTAACGACAATCGCTTGACAGGCCGCGCCCCGCGCGCCAGAGTTTCCGCAGTCGCGCACCCCGCCCGGGGAACCTGCGACGCACGACGACGTGGAGGAAAGTTCCCCATGGGCCGTTCCATCACCATCGGCACCGCCCCCGACTCCTGGGGCGTCTGGTTCGCCGACGACGAACTGCAGACCCCCGCCTCCCGCTTCCTCGACGAGGTCGTCGAGGCGGGGTACGAGTGGATCGAGCTGGGACCCTACGGCTACCTGCCCACCGACCCCGCCCAGCTGTCCGACGAGCTCGAGAAGCGGAAGCTCAAGGTCTCGGCCGGCACGATCTTCGCCGCCCTGCACCGCCCCGACCACTACGAGCAGGCGTGGGCGCAGGTCGAGCAGGTCGCCAAGCTGACCCAGGCCATGGGTGGCACCCACCTCGTGGTGATCCCCGGCCAGTGGCGCAGCGACAAGACCGGTGAGCAGATCGAGCCGCGCGACCTCGACGACGAGTCCTGGCAGCGGCTGGCCGAGGGGATGAACCGGCTCGGCCGGGACATCCGGAACGGCTACGGCCTGCAGATGGCGGTCCACTCCCACGCCGACACCCACATCGACACCCAGGCCCAGGTCGAGCGGTTCCTGGACATGACCGACTCCGAGCCGGTCAAGCTGTGCCTGGACACCGGCCACGTCTCGTACTCCGGCGGCGACAACCTCGCTCTCATCCGCGACTACCCCGACCGGATCGCCTACGTCCACCTCAAGCAGGTCGACCCGACGGTCGTGGCCAAGGTGAAGGAGCAGGACCTGCCCTTCGGCGAGGCCGTCAAGCTCGGCGCGATGGTGGAGCCGCCCCAGGGCATCCCGGCCATGCCGCCCATCCTCGAGGCGCTGGAAGGGCTGGGCCGCGACATCTTCGCCATCGTCGAGCAGGACCTCTACCCGGTCGCGTTCGACAAGCCGCTCCCGATCGCGACGCGTACGCGCACCTACCTCAACTCCTGCCGCTAGCCCGCCGGATCGGCCCGGCACCCCAGAGAGGACGGATCGATGGAGATTCGCACCAAGAGCGGAGGGAACCCGGCGGCGACGACCGGGACCGCCCCCACCACGCACGCGGGAGGGGCGGCCACCTCGGCCGACGACCGCGTCCACACGCGGCCGTTGTTGTCGGTCGTCCTGTCGCGGCCCGAGATCGGGTCGCTGATCGGGGCGATCGTGCTCTTCGCGTTCTTCCTGGCGGTGGCCCCGACCCTGCGGTCGGGGGCCAGCCTGCTGACCGTGCTGTACTCGTCGTCGACCATCGGCATCATGGCGGTGTCGGTCGCCATGCTGATGATCGGTGGGGAGTTCGACCTGTCCGCCGGTGTGGCGGTCACCACCGCTTCGCTGGTGGCGGCGACGACGGCCTACCAGCTGCACCTGAACGTGTGGGCCGGGGTGCTGCTGGCGCTGGTGTTCGCGCTGGCGGTCGGGTTGTTCAACGGCTGGTTGTTCGTGCGGACCGGGTTGCCGAGCTTCATCATCACGCTCGGGACGTTCTTCATGCTGACCGGCCTGAACCTGGGCGTGACGAAGGTCGTGACCGGCGGGGTGTCCTCCCCGACGATCAGCGACATGGCCGGGTACGAGTCGGCGCGGGCGTTCTTCAACTACACGCTGCCGATCGGCAACGGGGTCCGCATCCCGATCGTCTTCTGGATCGCCCTGGTGGCCGTGGCGACCT
>NZ_JBJLSI010000065.1:0-8529 GCF_050871945.1 Kineococcus deserti
GGCGGTGGCGAAGATCGTCGGGTTCGACGTCACGCCGAGCACACCCGCGTCGACCAGGCGCTGCAGCTCGCCCCCGTCGGTCAGTTCGCGGGAGAGGTCGTCCAGCCAGACCGACACACCGTGCTGGGCGAGCAGTTCGACGTTGTTCGTACTCATGCGTTGGTGTCCTGTCCTGAGATGTCGCCGGGCTCGCGGATCGTGGTGGTGCCATCGGCGTGGCCCACGACGACGGCGTCGGCCATGTTGATGAACAACCCGTTCTCAACCACCCCGGGAATCTGGTTGAGCTCTGCGGCCAACGTGGCCGCGTCCTGGATGGCGCCAAGTCGCACGTCCAGCAGGTAGTTCCCGCTGTCGGTCACGAGCGGTCCACACGACCCTGGCCGGCGCACCGGGGCGCAGATGTCGTAGCCGGCGTCGCGCAACAGGTCGGTGACCAGGCGCGCTGTGCTGGTCCAGCCGAAAGGCAGGACCTCGATCGGCAGCGGGAACTGTCCCAGCGTGGTGACCAGTTTGCTCGCATCCGACACGATCACCGTGCGGCGCGAGGCCCGCGAGATGATCTTCTCCCACAGTAGGCAGGCGCCGCCGCCTTTGATCATGTCGCCCTGGGCGTCGAGTTCGTCCGCGCCGTCAATGGTGAGGTCCAGCTCGGACACCGCCTCGAGGTCCGTTAGGCGTACTCCCAAGCTTCGCGCGAGGTCACCGGTTGCCTGGGAGGTGGGTACTCCGACGACGTCGAGACCATCGGCCACCCGCTCGGCCAGTGCGCGGACGAAGAAGTGCGCCGTGGTTCCCGACCCGAGTCCCAAGGTCATACCGTCGTGGCACAGTTCCGCGGCGGCCCGGCGCCCGGCGGCCTGTTTCGCGCGGTCTTGCGTCGTGCCGGTTGTCACAGCTGTTCCTTTCCGGTGATGGTGGTGGTGCAGTGCTCAGCGCGCCGCGGCAGCCACGATGCGGCGTTCATCGGTGGGCTGGCGCTGCTCAGCGAGGCGTCCGGCGTTGGCCGGGGCCTTGGCGGGGAGCACCGGGCGGTCCAGCCCTTGGAGAGTGTGCGCCACCCGCAGAACCTGCTCGCAATAGCCGCGTTCGTTGTCGTACCAGACGTACAGGACGACCGTGTCGCCGGCGGCGATCGTCGCACGCGCGTCCACGACGCCGGTCTTGATCGTTCCGATGAAGTCGGTGGAGACGACCTCGGGGGAATCGGTGTAGTCGATCTGGTCCTGCCACGGGGAGTTCATCGATAGTTGGCGCAAGTACTCGTTGATCGATGCCTTGTCCACCGGCCGGACCAAGTTCAGGTGCAGCACTGCGAGTGAGACGTCGGGGGTGGGCACGCGGATGGAGCTGCCGGTGAGTTTACCGTCCAGCTCGGGGAGCGCCTTGGCCACCGCCTTGGCCGCGCCGGTCTCGGTGAGGACCATGTTTAGCATCGCCGATCGACCGCGCCGGTCCCCGGTGTGGAAGTTGTCGATGAGGTTCTGGTCGTTGGTGAACGAGTGCACCGTCTCAACGTGCCCGCGGACGATGCCGTATTCCTCGTGCACGGCCTTCAGGACCGGGGCGATGGCATTGGTGGTGCACGAGGCCGCCGAGGCGATCCGGTCGTGGCCGGTGAGAGTGTCCTGGTTCAGGCCGTGGACGATGTTCTTCACCGCTCCCTTGCCCGGCGCGGTCAGCAGCACCCGTCCGGCACCGGGGCTTGCCAGGTGCCTGGCCAGGCTCTCGGTGTCGCGCCAGCGGCCGGTGTTGTCGATGACGATGGCGTCCTGGATGCCGTGAGCGCGGTAGTCGATGGTGCTGGGATCATCGGAGTAGATGACCTGGATCGTCGTGCCGTTGGCCTGGATCTGGTTGTGTTCTTCGTCCACCGTGATCGTTCCGGCGAACCTGCCGTGCACGGAGTCCCGGCGCAGCAGGCTGGCGCGCTTGAGGAGGTCCTGCCCTCCGCCGGGCCGCACCACCACCGCCCGCAGCCGCAGACCCCACGGATCCTCGCCGCGCTCGATCAGGATCCGGGCCAGCAGTCGGCCGATGCGGCCGAAGCCATACAGGACCACGTCGCGGCGGCTCTGTGGCCGGTCGGCCCCGGCCAACGCGTACTCCAGCGGGGTGAGCACCTCACGGACGGCGTCCTCGCCACTGATTCCGGCGCCGGTCAAGCGGGCCAGGTCGATGACGGCCGGTGACAGCGGCAGGCGGCCCAGCACCTGCAGCAGTTCCAGGCTGCTCTCCATCGACAGTTCCCTGCCATCGACGCGCCGGGCCAAGCGGTGGGCCTTGATTAGGCCCACGACCGACGCGCCGACCAGGCTGCGGCCGTGCACGGTGATGTTGACGCCGTGCTGGCGGTGCAGTCGGCCGATCAGGGGGATCATGGCCTCGGCCGCGGCCATTCGGGTGGGCCACCCGTCGTCAGGCGCCCACTCCTGCGCCGGGTGCGCAAGCGAGAGATCTTCGATCGGACTGTTCTTGACGGCGTCGTCGAGTGTCACGGTCAACTCACCTGGTCGATGGGGTCTTGCCTGCAAGGAGGGTACCTCTGAAAGTTATTGTCTGTTGGCTTGTGTGTCCACTGGGTGAGACATATTCTGTTGTGAGCTCGCTCACCTATGGCAATCTGGCAACCCCTTCACGTCGGGGCGCCGCTCCAGATGAGACCGGATCCCTCGCCGGTGGATCAGCTCTGCTGCAACTTTTTCCTATGAGTCGCGGCGAGCATCGCGGTAGTTCTCCACACCCCCGGCCCGGGTTGCGCGGAGTTCGCGCCCGGTAAACAACTGCCAATCTTCTCGATCGGACGGCTTGTCCGTAGTCTGCGACTTCAGCAAGATGCCGTCGTTGCCGCCGTTCGCGCGGTCGACTCACCGTCGAGAGGCAGGTTCCGTGACGAACAACAGCAAGCCCGAGGCGACTCCCGCGCCAGTCGGTACGCACGCGAAGGTGTCCGCAAGGCCGGCGCCCCCGACTTCGAGCGAGATCTTCGGCGCGCACGAAGGCGGGAAACTGGGCACCGCGCTGACCGCGGCGCTGGAGGACGTACGCGATCTGTCGATCGCCTACACCCCTGGTGTGGCTGAGGTGTGCCGCGCGATCGCCGCCGAGCCTAAGTTGGCCCGCCAGTACACCTGGACGCAGCGGCTGGTCGCCGTCGTCAGCGACGGCACCGCCGTCCTCGGGCTGGGCAACATCGGCCCGCGCGCCGCACTGCCGGTGATGGAGGGTAAGTCGGCACTGTTCAAGAACTTCGGCGGTCTGGACTCCATCCCGCTGGTCCTGGACACCACCGACGTTGAGGAGATAGTCGAGACGCTCGTGCGATTGCGGCCCAGCTTCGGAGCGGTCAATCTGGAGGACGTCTCGGCACCGCGCTGTTTCGACCTCGAGCGCCGGCTCGTGCAGGCTCTGGACTGTCCGGTCATGCACGACGACCAGCACGGCACAGCCATCGTTCTGCTCGCTGCGTTGCAGGGCGCCTGCGCCGTCACGAGCCGCTCGCCGGAGTCGTTGCGTGTTGTGGTCTCCGGCGCCGGAGCGGCTGGCGTGGCCTGCGCACGCTTCCTGCTGTCGGCCGGAGTCAAGGACGTCGTCGTCCTGGATTCGCGCGGCATCGTGGACCTCGCCCGCGGCGGGGTCAAAGCCGAGTTGGCTGCCGAGACGAACCCGCGCGGCCTGTCCGGTGGGCTGACCGAGGCGCTGGCCGGGGCCGACGTGTTCGTCGGGTTGTCCGGCGGCACGCTGCCGGAAGCGCTCTTGAGCACCATGGCTCCAGATCCGTTCGTGTTCGCCCTGTCCAACCCCGACCCCGAGGTCCATCCCGAAGTCGCTGCGCGCTACGCCTCCGTGGTCGCTACCGGCCGCAGTGACTTCCCGAACCAGATCAACAACGTCTTGGCCTTCCCCGGCGTGTTTCGCGGGGCCCTGGATGCCGGGGCACGTCGGATCACCGAGCCGATGAAGCTCGCCGCGGCCCAGGCCATCTTCCGCGTCGCCTCCGCTGACCTGGCCATCGACCGCATCGTGCCCAGCCCGTTCGACCCGCGGGTGGCGCCGGCGGTCGCGGCGGCTGTCGCCGAGGCCGCTCGTCAGGACCCTGGCGCCGGGGTGGCCTCGGCCTAGTTTTCCTGGTCGCCCAGGTGTCCTGGCCGCGTGGTGCCTGGGCTGTCTAGGCGTCGTCCGAATCCGTTCTGCCCGGGAGGAGCGAGCTCGCCCGGGCAGGTCGGTGGACGGGGCGTCCTACCGGCCTGGCCGCTGGCCGCATCGGCGGGCGCAAGCCCTTCCCGTGCGCCTGGCCTAACCGGCGTGGCTGGCGCCTTCGGCGCCTCGCGCACCGCGGTGGGCACCGATCGCCGCGGCCCAGGCGTCCAGCACCGCGAGGTTGGCCAGCACCGCTTCCTGGCTGCGCCAGGGAGTGTCCAGCTCACCGCGGCCAAGGCGGAAGGCGACCTCGATCGCCGAGTGGTACAGCCCTGCGTGCCGGACCGGTTCGGGCTCGCGCCAGGTGGCGATCTCCTGGCCGGTCGGGGAGCTGAGGACGACATCGCCGGGCATGAAGAACGGCGCCGGCAGGCTCAACAACCCCTCAGTCCCTGCCAGACTCGCGGCAGTCGGCGTCGTGGTGACCATGCTGGTGTGCAGCACGCTCAGCGCGCCACCGGCGTGGGTCAGCACCGCCGCCGACTCCCCCACCACTCCCGTCGCTGTCAGCTGGCCCTGGGCTTGCAGGGACTGAACAGGCCCTAGGACCTCGAGGGCGAAGGAGGTGAGGTAGGTGCCGAGGTCCAGCAGGGCCCCACCGGCCATCGCCGGATCCCAGATGCGGTGCGCGGGATCGAACCGTTCGCCGTGGTCGCCCAGGACGGTCCGCAGCTCACCGAGCCAGCCCGCCGCCACGACCTGCCGGACCACGTCGGTGCGCGGCAAGAAGGCCGTCCAATGCGCCTCGAAGCAGCCCACTGAGGCCGCCGAAGCCGCCGCATATACCGCCGTCGCGTCCGCCACGTCCAGCGCGAGGGGCTTTTCGACCAGCACGTGCCGGCCGGCGCCGATGGCCAGCTCCGCTGCGGGCCGGTGCAGCTGATGGGGCAGGGCGACGTACACCACGTCGACGCCAGGGTCTGCTGCCAGAGCCTCGTAGGAGCCGTGCGCGCGATCGATGCCGTGCTCGGCCGCGAAGCGGACCGCGACGCCCGCCTCCCGCGATCCCACCGCCACCACCCGCTGGTCGGTGTACCGGTGCAGCGAGTCGGTGAACCGGCGGGCCACCCACCCGGTGCCCATGACCGCCCAGCGCAGGGCCGGCACCGACCGGGGTTCGGGCCGGCGCGGGGGCGGCAGCGTTCTGGGCGCGCTCACGGCGCTGACAGCTCGGTGGCCGCGGCGGCCGCGGCTTCGATGATCTCCAGCGTCCGGACCGAGTCCTCGACGCCCCATGGCAGCACCTCGCCGAGCCGGATGTGCCGCGCGAAGGCCTCAAGCTGGTACTCGTAGCTGGAGCGCACGCCGAGGTGCTCGATCCGCTGCCCCGCGTCCGTCGCCACGAGTACCCGGTCGTCCTGGTTGGCCTTGACGAAGTTGCAGGCGTGGGCCGAGCCGGCGGTGCCGACGACCTCCACCGTAAAGCGCCACTCGGCCCCGCTCATCCGGCTGCGCACGCTCGAGGTTGCCCCGCCGCGGTAGCGCAGGTCCACCTCGAACCAGTCATCGACCCCGGGATAGCGCGGATTGGTGCCGCGGCGGGCGCTGAGCACCGCCGGGTCGCCGCCGGCGCGTGAGGCCAGCTGACGGGTCAGGTGCAAGCCGTAGCAACCAAGGTCCATCAGCGCGCCCCCGGCCAGCGGGCCGGACCAGCGCGGGTCACCGGCTGCCGGGGCGGGCATGTACATGTCCACCTCCAGGCGCCGGAACTGCCCGAGCTCACCGATGTCCAGCAGGCTCAACAACCGCTGCATGACCGGATGGTGGAAGTAATGGAAGCCCTCCAGGAAGGCGCCGCCGGTGTGCTTGACCACGTCGAGGACCTCGCGGGCCTGCAGTGCACTCACTGCCGAGGGCTTCTCGGTGAGCACGTGCTTGCCAGCCAGCGCGGCGCGGATGTTCCATTGGGCGTGCAGGGAGTTGGGCAGAGGGTTGTACACGACCTCTACGTCGGGGTCGTCGATGACCGCCTGATAGTTGTCGTGCACCCGCTCAACGCCATTGCTGGTCGCGAACGCTTCTGCTCGGGCACGATCACGCGCGGCGACAGCGACTAGGCGGTGACCACCGGCGTGGGCCGGGCCGACGATGGCCTCGGCGCAGATGCGCGCAGCGCCCAGGATACCGATACGCAAAGGTTCGTTGTTGGTTGGCACCAAAGACCTCCAAGGGGACAGACGCGTCAGGCAAACATCAGCGAGCCCTCGCCGGACTCGGCGAGGGCTCGCTGTGGGGCCGTCATCGTCAGCGAGTTCCGGCCTTCGCGTACTGCGACACCGCCTCGATGTTGGTCGCGTCGATGAACGCCGGGCCGGTCAGCGTGGCCTGTCCACCACCGATAGTGTTTCCATTCGTCTTGTACAACCACAGCGAGTCAACGGCCTCGTAGCCCTGCAGGTAGGGCTGCTGATCCACGGCCCATTCCACGGACTTGTCCTGGATGGCGCTGACCAGCTCGGCGTTGGTGTCGAACGTTGCAAGCTTGGCCTGGCTGCCCGCTTCCTGCAGCGACTGCACAGCGATGAGAGCGATCGGAGCCCCCAGGGTGATGACGTGGTCGATTGAGTCGTCTTGCTGCAACTTGGCGGTGATGGTCGACTGCACCGACGGTGCATCCGTGCCGTTCACATAAATAGTCTCAACCGCCCCAGTCGTTCCGACACCCTGCGCCACGCCCTTGCACCGGTCCTCCAGCTGCACCTGGCCTTGCGTCTGGATGACGCACAACGTCTTCTTCGCCCCTTCGGCGGCCAGGCGCTGGCCTGCGGCGGTGCCGGCGATCGTTTCGTCCTGACCGAAGTACCCCAGGAGCCCCTGCTGCTGCCAGTCGTTGAAGCCGGCGTTCAGACCGACGACCGGGATGCCCGCGGCCTTGGCGTTACCCAGAGCATCAGTCAGTGAGGAAGCGTTGGGCATGGTGACGGCGATTGCATCGACCTTGGCGTCGACGGCATTCTGGATAAGGATCGCTTGCTGCGAGGCGTTGTCGTTGTTCGAGTACTGCAGGTCGACATTGTCCTTAGCCGCCGCGGCCTCGGCGCCCTTGCGAACGATGTCCCAGAAGGTGTCGCCGGCCGACCCGTGAGTGATCAGCGCAACCTTGAACTTCGGCGTGTTCGCGACCTGACCACCGCTGGAGCCTTCATTGCTGTTGTCAGCAGCGCCACCAGTGCTGCTGCACGCCGCCAGCCCCAAGGCTGCAACCGCCAGCAGCGCTGCGGTGCGGAATCCTGCACGAGACTTCGTCATCTCTTGCCATCCTCATCAATAGATGCCATCCGCACCATGCGGATCGGCGGTCGTTGCGGCCTGCTGATAGCACTTGGCCGTGCTGATGTCCGGGCGATACAACGGGTGGTCGCCACGACACACGTCGAACGGTGCGCCGACTCCCCGGCGGTTCACCAACGGTCGATCGCGCGTCGTCGATGCCATGCGAGCCCACAAACCATGACGAGCGACCAGTTCACAGTGCCCGCAAAGTTTAGGGTCTAGCCCCCAGGTCGATCTCGACGCGCTGACCGGTCTTGAGGGACTCCACGCCGGCCGCGCAGACGGCGGCCGCGGCGTAGCCGTCCCACACACCCGGGCCGTCGACGTTGGTGCCGGCGCGGACCGCGTCGATCCAGCGCTGGAACTCGGTGTCGTAGGCGGCGCCGAAGCGCTCCTTGAAGTCCTTGGGGATCGACCCGCCCCAGCCGGCGCCGGACTGGGTGACCATGCCCTCGGGCAGCCCGATGCGGGCCTGCCCCTTCTCGGCCACCAGCTCGGTGCGCACCTCGTAGCCGAACGTCGTGTTGACGAAGATCTCGACGTCGACCAGGATCCCGCTCTCGGTCTCCATGATGACGAACTGCGGGTCCAGCAGGCCCTCCGGCGCCTGGCTGGTGGACCGTGGCGCGATCACCCGGATCGCGACGATCTCCTCACCGGTCAGGTACCGCACGATGTCCGCTTCATGCACCACCGAATCCAAGAGGAGCATCTCGGAGGAGAAGTTCGGCGGCGTGGTGGCGTTGCGGTGGGCGCAGTGCAGGAATAGCGGCGCGCCGTACTCCCCGGAGGCGATGAGCGCCCGCAGCTGCTGGTAGCCGGCGTCGAAGCGGCGCATGAAACCGACCTGCACCAGCGGCCGGCCCTCTTCTGCCACCACCGCAGCCTCTGCCTCGACGATCGTGCGCGCGGTCTCCGGCGAGGTCGTCAGCGGCTTCTCGCACAGGACCGGCTTGCCGGCTTCCAGCGCCAGCAGCACCAGTTCCTCGTGCGTGAACCCGGGGGTGGCGATGACCAGGGCGTCGACCTCGGGGTCGGCGATGGCGGCCTTGGGGT
>NZ_JBJLSI010000066.1:0-7059 GCF_050871945.1 Kineococcus deserti
CCCCCCCCCCCCCCCCCCCCCCCCCCCCCCCCCCCCCCCCCCCCCCCCCCCCCCCCCCCCCCCCCCCCCCCCCCCCCCCCCCCCCCCCCCCCCCCCCCCCCCCCCCCCCCCCCCCCCCCCCCCCCCAGGGTTCAGTGGGCGGTGGTGGGAGCGGGGATCGAGGCCGCCGCGGCCAGGCGTTCGCGCCGGACCGCGTGCCGGTTCACCAGGGTGCCGGAGACGACCGCGACGAGCACCAGCGCGATCGCCCCGCCGGTGAAGGCGACGTGGTAGCCGTGCAGGACCGCGTCGGCGGGGTCGCCGTCGAAGCCGGCGACGGAGCCGGCGAACACCGAGGACAGCAGCGCGGTGCCGATCGACCCGCCGATCTGCTGGAACGTGTTGACGCTGGCGCTGGCCGCGCCGGCGTCCTCACGGGCCACGCCGCTGGTGGCGGTGTTCATGGCCGAGGACACGATCAGGCCCATGCCCAGCCCGGTCACGACGAGGGCGGGCAGGACCGTCCCGGCCCAGGTGCTCTCGGCGTCGGTGCGCAGGAACAGCAGCACACCGGCCGCGGCGACGAGGCCGCCGGTGCGCAGGAGGACCCGCGGGCCGACACGAGGCAGCAGGCGCGGGGTGATCTGGGTCGCCGCAGTCATGATCGAGAACGGCATGGGCAGGAACGACAACCCGGTCTGCAGCGAGGAGAACCGCAAGGTCTGGCTCAGGTAGTACGTCAGGAACAGGAAGATCCCGAACATCGCGACCCCGACCAGGCCGATGGCGACGAGCGCGCCACCGCGGTCGCGGTCGCGGACGATCCGCAGCGGCAGCAGCGGGTGGGCCACCCGGGACTCCACGATCACGAACAGCGCGACCAGGACGACGCCGGCGAGGAGGCAGGCGATGGTCACCGGGTCCGACCAGCCGTCGGTCTCGGCCGAGGAGAATCCGTACACGATGCCGACCAGGCCCAGCGTGATGGTCACGGTGCCCAGCAGGTCCAGGCGCGGGCGCGGCCCACGGACGGGTTTCGGCATGAACAGCAGCGCGCCGACGACACCGAGGACGGCGAACACGACGTTGACGTACAGGCACCAGCGCCACGAGGTGTACTCGGTGAGCACGCCGCCGAGCAGGACACCGGTCGCGGCACCGGAACCGGCGATGGCGCCGAAGACGCCGAACGCGCGGGCCCGTTCCTTCGGGTCGGTGAACGTCGTGGTCAGCAGGGCCAGGGCCGAGGGGGCCAGCAGCGCGCCGAAGACGCCCTGCAGGGCACGGGCCGCGACGAGCTGGCCGAAGTTCTCGGCCAGGCCGCCCACGACGGAGGCACCGGCGAAACCGACCAGGCCCACGAGGAACGTGCTCTTGCGGCCGAACAGGTCGCCGAGGCGGCCGCCCAGCAGCAGCAGCGAGCCGAAGGCCAGCGAGTAGGCGGTGACGATCCACTGCCGCTGGTCGTCGGCGAACGCCAGGTCCGCCTGGGCGGCGGGCAGGGCGATGTTGACGATCGTGGCGTCCAGGACGACCGCGAGCTGGGCGATGCCGATGACGGCCAGGACCAGCCAGCGGTGGTCCTTCGGGGCGGCGGCGTGCGCCGGGTGGGTCCTGCGTCGCGTCGAGGGTCGCGTCCGGGGTCGTGCGGTGGTCTCGGAGCTCACGAGTTCTCCAGGTGTTCGAGGTGCCGGCGGGTGGACCAGGCCGGCGAGAAGCGGACGCATCGCGTCCACTTCGATCCAGCGTACACGCAAACGGACACGAGGTGTCCACTTGTTCCCGGTCGCGGGTACCCTGCCCCCATGTCCTCGATCGCCGCCCGTCCGCTGCGCGCCGACGCGGCACGCAACCGGGCGCTGATCGTCGACGCGGCGCGGCGGTTGTTCGCCGAGCGCGGGCTGGACGTGACGCTGCACGACGTCGCCGAGGCCGCCGGCGTCGGCGTCGGGACGGTCTACCGGCGGTTCCCGGACAAGGACGCGCTCCTGGCCGGTCTGGTGGAGGCCAAGCTGGAGGGGTTGCTCGCCCTGGCCGAGAAGTGCACCGTCCAGGTCAGCGGGCGCGACGGCCTGCGGGCCTACCTGTTCGGAACGATGGCGCTGCGGGCCGGGGACAAGGCCCTGTCCAACGTCGTCATGCGCGCTGCGCCGTCGACCGCGGCGGCCGAGCGGCTGCGCGGCGAGCTGAGCGAGGTCGTGGGCCGGATCGTCGAGCGGGCGCGGGCCGAGGGGGCGGTGCGCGCGGGTTTCGAGCCCTCCGACGTCCCGGCCGTCTCCTCGATGATCGGCTCCATCGCCGACCGCACCCGGGAGGAGCACCCGGAGGCTTGGCGCCGGTACGCCGCGCTGCTGCTCGATGCGGTGTGCCCGCCCGAAGGTGTCCTGCCGCCGATGGAAGGCGTTGCCCCGCAGTCGTTCCTCAGTTCCCCGCCGACTTGTCGCTGACGGCCCGCGCGGGTGCGGGGGGCCGGGCGCCGCGCTCGGCGGGCCGGCTCAGGTGCGCCCGACCCCGCGGGTGTGCTCGAAGATCAGGCTCGTCTCGGTGAGCCCGACGTCGGGATCGCGGGACAGGTGCTCGGCGACGAAGTCGCGCAGGGCGGCCGTGCTCTCCACGGCCACGTGCAGCAGGTAGTCGTCGGCGCCGGCGACGAAGTACACGTCGAGAACCTCGGGCTGACGTCGCATCCGGGCGACGAACGGCCCCATGCTGCCGCGGGCGTGCGCGGCCAGCTTCACGGCGATCATCGCCTGCAGGTCCAGCCCGAGGGCGGCGGGGTCGACGTCGGCGTGGAAACCGCGGATCACGCCGGACTCCCGCAGGGCGCGCACCCGCAGCAGGCAGGTGGAGGCGGCGATGCCGACCTGCTGGGCCAGGGCGGCGTTGGTGATGCGCGCGTCCTCGGCCAGCACGCGCAGGATCGCCCGGTCGACCGGATCCACCACCCGGCGCAGGTTCTTCGGCTGCACCGCTTCCGGCGCGCCCGTTCCCGAACGATCTGTCACGTCGAAAGGCTCTCACGAATCTTCTGCAGCTTGCTTGCCGGTCGGCCGAACCGTCTTCAGGCTGGTCCTGAGCGAGTTCCCGGATCGACTGAGGAGAGCACCATGCGCATCGGCGTCCCCCGTGAGGTGAAGAACCGCGAGTACCGCGTGGCGTTGACCCCCGCGGGCGTCCACGAACTCGTCGGCCACGGCCACGAGGTCCTCGTCGAGACCGGGGCCGGCCTGGGCAGTTCGCTGCCCGACCGCGAGTACGAGGCCGCCGGCGCGAAGGTCCTCGCCGAGGCCGCGGAGGTCTGGGACGCCGCCGACCTGCTGCTGAAGGTCAAGGAGCCGATCGCCTCCGAGTACGCGCGGCTGCGTGCCGACCAGGTGCTGTTCACCTACCTGCACCTGGCCGCCTCGCGCGAGTGCACCGACGCGCTGCTGGCCGCCGGGACCACGTCGATCGCCTACGAGACCGTCCAGCTGCCCGACCGGTCGCTGCCGCTGCTGGCCCCCATGAGCGAGGTCGCCGGCCGGCTGGCGCCGCAGGTCGGCGCGTACTCGCTGATGCGGGCTGCGGGTGGGCGCGGTGTCCTCATGGGCGGGGTGCCCGGGGTGCGCGCGGCGGACGTCGTCGTCATCGGCGCGGGCGTCTCGGGTCAGAACGCCGCCCAGATCGCGCTCGGCATGGGCGCCGAGGTCACCGTCCTGGACCTGTCGATCCCGAAGCTGCGGGAGGTCGACGCCCGGTTCGGCGGGGCCGTCCGGACCATCGTCTCGAACTCCTTCGAACTCGCCCGGGCGGTGCGCGGGGCCGACCTCGTCATCGGGGCCGTGCTGGTCCCCGGCGCGAAGGCGCCCAAGCTGGTGAGCAACGAACTCGTCGCGCAGATGCGCCCCGGCTCGGTCCTCGTCGACATCGCGATCGACCAGGGCGGGTGCTTCGAGGACTCGCGTCCCACGACGCACGACGACCCGACGTTCGCCGTCCACGGTTCGGTGTTCTACTGCGTCGCCAACATGCCCGGCGCGGTCCCGCACACCTCCACCTACGCGCTGACCAACGCCACGCTGCCCTACGTCACGCGACTGGCGAACTCCGGCTGGAAGGCGGCGGTGGCCGCCGACGCCGCGCTGGCCGGTGGCCTGTCGACCCACGCCGGGTCGCTGGTGAACGCCGAAGTCGCTGCCGCGCACGGCCTGCCGTCGATCACGCCCGCCGAGGCGCTGGCCTGACCCGAGTCCCCCGCGGAAACAACAGTTTCCGTCGCCTGGGCAGCTCGATGGCGACGGAGACTGTTGTTTCCGCGCGGATTCGGCGCCGGGTGCGGGTGGTCAGCCCTGGCGCATCTCCGCCACGAGGGAGTCCACGACGTCGCGCAACGGGTGCTCGTCCCCCCGCGCGCGGGCCGCGTCGTACGTCGCCCGCTGACGCTGGTAGCTCGCGCCGTGGCGCGGGATCTGCGCCACCACCGCCAGGTCGTCGGCGCAGTCCAGCTGCCGGGCGACGGGTTCCAGGCGGTTGAGCCACTCGTCCAGGTCGTCGGTGACGAGCCGTTCACGGCCGGCGGCGTCGACGATGATCTCGGCCTCCAGGCCGTACCGGGACGCCCGCCACTTGTTCTCCTGCACGTGCCACGGCGGCATCGTCGGCAGGTGCTCACCGGCCTCCAGGCGGGCGTCGAGGTGGACGACGAGGCAGTGGATGAACGCCGTCAGCGCCCGCAGTTCCCGCAACGAGGGGGTCCCGTCGCACACCCGCACCTCGATCGTTCCGAAGTGCGGTGAGGGCCGGATGTCCCACCGGACGTCGGACAGGCTGTCGATGACGCCGGTGACGAACATGTCGTCGACGTAGCCCTCGAACTCCTTCCACGTCCCGAACTGGAACGGCAGGCCCGCCGTCGGCAGCTGCTGGAACATCTGGGCCCGGTTGCTGGCGTACCCGGTGTCGAAACCGTTCCAGTACGGCGAACTGGCCGACAGCGCCTGCAGGTGCGGGTAGTGGTTCAGCAACGTGTTGAGGATCGGCAGCACCTTGTGCACCGAGTTCACCCCGACGTGCACGTGGACGCCCCAGATGAGCATCTGCCGGCCCCACCACTGCGTGCGCTCGAGGAGTTCGGCGTACCGCTCGTCGGGGGTGACGAGCTGCTCGTCCCACCGGGCGAACGGGTGCGTGCCCGCGCACATCAGGTCCAGGCCCAGCGGGTCGGTCACCCGGCGGACCGAGGCGAGGCTCTCGGTGAGGTCCTCGGCGATCTCGGGCACGGTGTCGCACACGCCCGTGACGACCTCGAGGGTGTTGCGCAGCAGTTCCTTCGTCACCCGGGCGCCCGTCGCCGACGGTTCGCGGTCGACCGTCTCCAGCACCTCCGCGGCGCGGGAGGCGACGTCGCGGGAGTGGCGGTCGACGAGCACCATCTCCCACTCGACGCCGAGCGTCGGACGGGGGGAGGCGTTGAACTCGACCGTGCGGTGACCCACGGACCGATCACACCACACACCCGTCCCCCTCGCTTCCCCGTCGGCGCACGCACTAGCGTCCGGCGGTGTGAGCGCTGAGCGTGAGGTCGATGTGGTGGTCGTCGGTGCCGGAGCCGTGGGCGAGAACGTCGCCGACCGCGCCTCCCGCACCGGACTGGACGTGGTCGTCGTCGAGAAGGAGCTCGTCGGAGGGGAGTGCTCCTACTGGGCGTGCATGCCCAGCAAGGCGCTGCTGCGCCCCGGTCAGGTCCTGGCGGCCGCACGCCGCCTGCCCGGGGCGGCCGAGGCCGTCACCGGGACGCTGGACGCGGAGCAGGTCCTGCGGCGGCGGACGTCCTTCACCAGCGACTGGGACGACTCCGGCCAGGTGTCGTGGCTGGAGTCGGCCGGTCTGTCGCTGATCCGCGGCACCGCCCGGCTGAGCGGGCCGCGGCGGGTCGAGGTGGCCGGTGCCGACGGGGCCACGACGGTGCTGACCGCCCGGCAGGCGGTCGTCCTGTCGACCGGATCGGTCCCGGTGGTCCCCGACGTGCCGGGGCTGGCGGACGCCTCGCCGTGGACCAGCCGGGAGGCGACGAGCGCCAAGAGCGTCCCCGGCCGGCTCGTGGTCCTGGGCGGTGGTGTCGTGGCCGTCGAGATGGCCCAGGCGTGGGCCCGGCTGGGGTCGCAGGTGACGATGCTGGTGCGCGGCGGACTGCTGCGCGGTCAGGAGGACTTCGCCGGCGAGCTCGTGGCCGCCGCGCTGCGCGAGGACGGCGTGGACCTGCGCCTGGGTGCCGAACCCACCCGCGTCAGCCGCGACGGTTCGGTGCGCGTCGAGCTGGCCGACGGTTCGGTCCTCGAGGCCGACGAGTTCCTCGTCGCGACCGGTCGCCGGCCGGTGACCTCCGGGATCGGCCTGGACACCGTCGGGCTGCAGGACGGCGGGTCCTTGACGGTCGACGACTCCGGCCTGGTCGCCGGGGTCGAGGGGGAGTGGCTGTACGCCACCGGAGACGTCTCGGGCCGGGTGAGGCTGACCCACCAGGGCAAGTACGACGCCCGGATCACCGGGGACGCGATCGCCGCGCGCGCAGCGGGCCCGGTCGACGCCTCGCCGTGGTCGAAGTTCGCCGCCACGGCCGACCACGCCGCCGTGCCGCAGGTCGTGTTCACCGACCCCGAGGTGGCGCAGGTCGGGCTGACCGCGGCGCAGGCGCGCGAGAAGGGCCTCGACGTCAGGGTCGTCGACTACGAGATCGGCGACGTCGCCGGCGCCTCGGTGCTGGCCGACGGCTACACCGGCACGGCGCGGATGGTCGTCGACGAGCAGCGCCGGGTGATCGTCGGGATGACGTTCGTGGGTCAGGAGGTCGCCGAACTCCTGCACTCGGCCACGATCGCGATCGTGGGCGAGGTGCCGCTGGAGCGGCTGTGGCACGCCGTCCCGAGCTACCCGACGGTCAGCGAGGTGTGGCTGCGGCTGCTCGAGACCTACGGTCTGTAGCCACCGGTGGGGGGGGGGGGGGGGGGGGGGGGGGGGGGGGGGGGGGGGGGGGGGGGGGGGGGGGGGGGGGGGGGGGGGGGGGGCCGGGGGGGGGGCCGGGGGCGGGGGGGGTGGGCGAGG
>NZ_JBJLSI010000067.1:0-6992 GCF_050871945.1 Kineococcus deserti
TGTCTTTGCGGTGTTTGGTGTTGGGAGTGATGGTGCCCCGGGTGGGCGTCCCCCCCCGCACCCGCCCCCCCCCCCCCCCCCCCCCCCCCCCCCCCCCCCCCGCCCCCCCCCCCCGTCCGTGCGTCCGCGGCACCCCCGCACACGCCCCACCCACCCCGAGCCGTTCCAGTAGCGTGCGCGCCATGGCGGAACGTCCCAGCACCGGCGAGGTGGCGTGAGCACCACCGCCCCCACCCGCGACCTCACCCAGCCGATCACCGCCGGGATCGTCGCCGCCCTCACGGGTTTCGCCTCCTCCTTCGTCCTCGTCCTCGCGGGTTTCGCCGCCGTCGGGGCCTCCCCGGAGCAGGCCGCGTCGGGCCTGTTCGCGCTGTGCCTGGCCCAGTGCGCCCTGGCCTGCCTGCTGTCCTGGCGCACCGGCCGGCCCCTGTCGTTCGTGTGGTCCACCCCCGGTGCGGCGCTGCTCGTCGCCGCCCAGGGGAGGACCGGCTCCTACGAGGCCGCCGTCGGCGCCTTCCTCGTCTGCGCCGCGCTGTTCGTCGTCACCGGGGCCTGGCCCTGGCTGGCCCGGCTGGTGCGCAGGGTTCCGCCGCCGGTGGCCGGGGCGTTGCTGGCCGGGGTGCTGTTCCCGTTGTGCCTGGCCCCGGTGACCGCGCTGCAGGTGCAACCCCTCGCGGCCGTGGCGGTCGCCGGAGTCTGGCTGGTGCTGCGCCGGGTGCGGCCGGCGCTGGCCGTCCCGGCGGCCATGGTCGTCGCGCTCGCCGCGACGCTGCTCTCCCTCGACGGAACCCCGGCGCTGGACTGGGCCCCGCGGCTCGTGCCCGTGCTGCCCGAGGCGGACCCGTTCGTCATCGTCTCGCTCGGTGTGCCGTTGTACGTCGTGACGATGGCCGGCCAGAACATCCCGGGCTTCACGATCCTGGAGACCCTCGGCTACCGCGACGTCCCCACCGGCCGGGTGCTCGTCGGCGCCGGTGTCGGCAGCGCGGGCGCGGCGCTCTTCGGCGGGCACGCGGTGAACCTGTCCGCGCTCGCGGCGGGGATCATCGCCGGGCCCGGCGCCTCCCGCGACCCCTCGCGGCGGTGGATCGCCGCCGTCGCCGGGGGAGCGGGCTACCTCGCGCTGGGCCTGCTCGCCGCCCCCATCGCCGGCCTGGTCGGCAGCACCGACCCCGTCCTGGTCGAGGCCGTCGCCGGGCTGGCGCTGCTGGACTCCTTCGTCGGCGGGCTCGTCTCGGCGCTCGCGGACGCCCCGCAGCGCGTGACCGCGGCCCTGACGTTCGCCGTCGTCGCCTCGGGTGTGGCGTTCGGCGGGGTGGGCAGCGCGTTCTGGGGTCTGGTGGTGGGGCTGGTGGTGTTCTGGTGGGTCCGGCGGCCGGCCACGAGCTCCTGAGCAGGGGGCCACGAGTTCGGGCGCGATGTCACCGCGTGCGCGGTGATCGGGCGCGATGTCACCGCGTGCGCGGTGATCGGGCGCGATGTCACCGCGCGCCCCTCCCGCCACAGGCACGCCGACCCCGGGCAGACGAGCTCAACCCGCCGCCCGGCGTGCCGCTCGTGTGAGCGTCCGGCGCACGACGTCGAGGAAGCCGTCGGGGTCTGCGAGGAGGTCGGCCGGCGCGATGGTGATCAACACGATGCCGGCCGCTGCGTAGCGTCGTTGCTTCTCCTGCGTCCGGCGGATGTCGGCCAGGGTGGAGTGCCACTTCAGGCCGTCGATCTCCAGGGCCACACCGAGGTCCGGCCAGTAGGCATCGGCCTGCCCCACCCACTTCCCGTCCACCACCACGTCCTCGTTCCACAAGGGCTGAGGCAGGTCGGAGCGGGAGATGATCTGCAGGGCGTTCCCCTCCGCCGCGCTTGCCGTGCCCACGCTGGCCTCCTTCAAGACTGCTCGCGGGACGGCCGTTCGCTGACGTGGGCCGGCGTAGACCTCCTCCCGCAGCTCGACCAGGGTGCACCGGCCCCGTTGCAGAGCAGCACCGAAGAGTTCACGGACGCGGTCGATGTCGTCGGCGGCCTGACGGGCCGCGTCGGCCACGGCCCGTGCGACCGGCGCCACGTCCAGCCCGGCGCGGCGGCGCCGGCTCGGCATCCGCGTCGTCCGCTCCACCACGACGAAGTCCTTCGACGTGCGGTGTTCGACGTGCGGGACCAGGACGAGGACGTCCGGATCGAGGTCGATGCGCTGTCCGAGGATCCCGTGCAGGTCGAGCGCATGAGTGCCCGAGATCACTGCGTTCGGACCGCAGAAGGCGAGTGCGGCGCGACGCCGTTCCTCCGTGTCCGGAGTGCCGCGGTGCGCCAGGACCACGGCGGGCAGGAGCCTGCTCCAGGGACCGTACTGAGCCCAGCGGATGACGGTGCTCCGTGGAACACCGAGGGCCATGAGCTGCTGGTGGGTCGCGACGCCGCCTTGACGTCGCATCAAAGCGTCGACGGAGGCGGTGTCGAAGCGGCGGGGTCGAGGCACCTGCGCAGCCTGCTCTGCCGCACGGCCGCTGTCGCCGGCCTCGGCTGCACTTGTGGACGAAGAGGGGGCTGGGGCGCCTGTGGAGCAGGCGATGACGTCCGGGGCGAGCGCCAGGGGTTCGAGCGCGATGTCACCGCGTGCGCGGTGATCGCGCGCGAGGTCACCGCGCGCCGGATCCGAGCCGGCCGCGGAATGGAAGCGATGTCACCGCGTGCGCGGTGATCGGGCGCGAGGTCACCGCGCGCCGGAAAGGGGCGCGCGCGTTCGAAGGGCGGGCGCCCGGACCGTCGACGTGCCGGTTCCCGGGCAGCCGCGCCGCGGCACCCGCGCGGGCGGTCACAATGGGGGGGTGAGTGCACCCACCCTGACCGCCGTCGAGCCGCTGCGGATCGGACCGCACGTCTCGCCCACGCCGGTCGTCCTGGCGCCGATGGCGGGCATCACCAACTCCGCGTACCGGCAGCTGTGCCGCGAGCACGGGGAGGGCTTCTACGTCAGCGAGATGATCACCTCGCGCGCACTGGTCGAGCGCACGCCCGAGACGATGCGGCTGATCACCTTCACCGCCGACGAGCGTCCCCGCAGCCTGCAGCTGTACGGCGTGGACCCGCTCACGGTGGCCAAGGCCGTCGAGATGATCGTGGCCGAGGACCTCGCCGACCACGTCGACCTCAACTTCGGCTGCCCCGTCCCCAAGGTCACCCGCAAGGGCGGTGGGTCGGCGCTGCCGTGGAAGGCGGACCTGTTCCGCCAGATCGTCCGCGGCGCCGTCGCCGAGGCCTCCAAGGGCGGCATCCCGCTGACGGTGAAGATGCGCAAGGGCATCGACGACGACCACCTCACCTACCTGCAGGCGGGCCTGGCCGCCGAGCAGGAGGGGGCCTCGGCCGTGGCGCTGCACGGGCGGACGGCCTCGCAGCACTACTCCGGACAGGCCGACTGGGAGGCCATCGCACGCCTGAAGGAGACCGTCACCTCCATCCCGGTCCTGGGCAACGGCGACATCTGGAGCGCCGAGGACGCCCTGGAGATGGTGCGGCGCACCGGCTGCGACGGGGTCGTCGTCGGACGCGGCTGCCTGGGCCGGCCCTGGCTGTTCGCCGACCTGGAGGCCGGGTTCGCCGGCCGCGAGGAACGGGTGAAACCGGGGCTGCGTCACGTGGTGGGCGTGCTGCGCCGGCACGCCGAACTGCTCGTCGAGTTCTACGGCGACGAACTGCGCGGCTGCCGCGACATCCGCAAGCACATCTCCTGGTACCTCAAGGGGTACGCCGTCGGGGGCGACATGCGCGCGAAGCTGGGCCTGGTCGACACCCTCGAGGCCCTCGACGAGCTCATCGCGGGCCTCGACCTCGACCAGCCCTACCCGGGCGAGGCCGCGGAGGGGTCGCGCGGCCGGGCCGGGTCACCGCAGGCGCGGGTCGCGCTGCCGGAGGGGTGGCTGGAGTCGCAGGAACTGACCGGAGCCGCCGCCGAGATGATCCGGCAGGCCGAACTGTCGGTGTCCGGCGGATGAGCGCGGGTTACGGCTCCGGCGACGTCGAACGCTGGGCGCAGGAGCCTCCCAAGAAGCACGGCCGCAGCGCGTTCGCCCGCGACCGCGCGCGGGTCCTGCACTCCTCGGCGCTGCGGCGGCTGGCCGCCAAGACGCAGGTCGTGGGCCCCGGCACCGACGACTTCGTCCGCAACCGGCTGACCCACTCCCTCGAGGTCGCCCAGGTCGGGCGCGAACTGGGGGCGGCGCTGGGCTGCGATCCCGACGTCGTGGACACCGCGTGCCTGGCGCACGACCTGGGGCACCCGCCGTTCGGGCACAACGGCGAACGGGCGCTGGCCGAGGCCGCCGCCGATACCGGGGGTTTCGAGGGCAACGCCCAGACCCTGCGGATCCTCACCCGGCTCGAACCCAAGTCGGTCGCGGCGAACGGTTCCCCGGTCGGGCTGAACCTCACCCGCGCCAGCCTGGACGCCTCGACGAAGTACCCCTGGCTGCACGGCAAGGCGCCCCGCGTGACGTCGAAGTTCGGCGCCTACGCCGACGACGCCGAGGTGTTCGCGTGGTTGCGCGACGGGGCACCGGAGAACCGGCCGTGCGTGGAGGCGCAGGTCATGGACTTCGCCGACGACGTGGCCTACTCGGTGCACGACGTCGAGGACGCCGTCGTCGCCGGGCACGTCCGGCTCGACTGGCTGGCCCGCGCGGAGATCCGCGCCCGCGTCGCCGCCCAGGTGCGGGACTGGTACGTCGCCGACGCCACCGACGACGCCGTCGACGCCGCCCTGCGACGGCTGTCGACGTCGGGTTTCTGGGCGCAGGAGAAACCGGGGGAGGTGTTCGGTGGCCGCCGGCACCTCGCGGCGCTGAAGGACATGACGTCCCAGCTGATCGGCCGGTTCGCGAACGCCGCCGAGCACGCGACGCGGGCGCAGTACGGCGACGGCCGGCTGACCCGGTACGCCGCCGACGTCGTCGTCCCGAGCGAGACGGTGCTGGAGGTCGCCGTCCTCAAGGGGGTCGCGGCGACGTTCGTCATGAGCGCGCAGGAACGCCAGCCGTTCTACGCCCGCCAGCGCGAACTCCTGCACGAACTGCTCGCCGCGCTCGTCGAGCGCGGCCCGGACGTGCTGGAACCGCCGTTCCGGGAGGACCACGCCCTCGCCGTCGACGACGCCGCCCGCCTGCGGGTGGTCGTCGACCAGGTGGCCTCCCTCACCGACGTCTCCGCGCTGGCCTGGCACGCCAGGCTCACCGGCTGAGGGCTCACGGGCCGACGGTGGCGTCCCCCTGCAGGACCGACCCGGACAGCTCGCCGCCCCAGCCGTGGATCGTGCACTGCACGAGGTGGCTGCCCTCGGCCCAGTTCTGCTCGAGCGGGTAGAAGTAGCCGTACTCGAAGTCGTCGGGGTCCAGACCGGCGGCCTCGACCGCGTCACCGGCGTCGGCGGCGCACTGGTCCTCGGCCAGGCCGACGAGGGAGTCCTCGCCCGGGTACGCGCCGCCGCCCAGGTCGATCACCTCGAGCACCTCGCCGTCGTGGCGGTCCGCGCAGGCGGTGCGCTGGACGGTCCCGGTCAGCCCCTGGTCCTCGCCGGTGTCGAAGCAGTCGCCGCTGGCCAGGTCGTCGATCGCGACGGTGCCCGTCCGCAGAGCCGGCAGCGTTCCGCTCGCCACCCCCACGACCAGCAGCACCGCGGCCGCGGACGCCGCGAGCATCTGCAGCCCGCCCAGCACCATCCCGGCGACGGCGAACCCGCGCCCGGGGGTGCGCCGCGATCCCGTGCGGTGCAGGCCGACCGCGCCCAGCGCGAACGCCACCGGTCCGATTCCCACGACGCCCGTGACCAGGGCGGCGATCGAGAAACCGTCGGTCGACGCGGCACCCGGTGGGCGACTCACTCGAAGGGGTCGGGCGGGTGCGGGCCGTCGAGGTCGCCGGCCGTCCACGAGCCCGTCATCCACGCCTCGGAGGCGGCCACCAGCAGGCACCGCACGCGGGAGTCCCCGACCTGCAGGCGGTCGTCGGGGTAGACCGAGGCGTAGGTGACGAGCGCCGCGTCCAGGTCGGCGACGACGGCCGAGACCTCGCGGGCGCACGAGGAGTTCGCGATCCACCGGCGACGTTCCTCGTCGTCCTCGCGGCCCGGGTCCACGACGGCGACCACCTCGGCCTGGTGGCCGGCCGCGCACGGGACGACGTCCCGTCCGGCCAGGCACGTCCCGACCGGCCAGGGTGGGCTCTCAGCGACGCGGACGGCCTGCGGTGCGGTCATCGTCGTCACGTCGTCGTCGAGCCGGGTCGCGGCGCGGGCGGCCAGTCCCAGGAGGCCGAGGAACTGCACGGCCAGGGTCAGGCCGACGCCGGCGAGGATCCAGGGGGTTCTGCGGGGCACACCGGAACGCTGGATGCGTTCCGGTGTGCGCGGGCCCGGCGCGGAGCCGCCTGTGGAGAACTCAGCGGGTGCGGCGCTTGGCCGAGATCACGCCGGTGTCGAAACCGGCCAGGTGCAGACCGCCGTGGAACCGGGCGTGCTCGATCTTCAGGCAGCGGTTCATGACGACCGAGACGCCGTTCTCGGCGCCGCGGCGGGCGACGGCCTCGTCGGCCAGGCCCAGCTGCATCCACATCACCGGCGACCCGACGGCGATGACGTCGTCGAGGACGGCGTCCAGCTCGCTGGGGCGGCGGAACACGTCGACCAGGTCCGGCACCCCGGGCAGCGCAGCCAGCGACGGGTAGCTGGGCCGGCCCAGGACCTCGGTCTCGTTCGGGTTGACGAACCAGAGCTCGAAGTCGGAGTCGGCCAGCAGGTACGTCGCGACGAAGTACGACGCGCGGGAGGGTTTGTTCGACGCCCCCAGGACCGCGACGGTCTTGGTGCGGCGCAGGATGCGCAACCGGTCGCCGGGGGGGGGGGGGGGGCCCCCCCCCCCCCCCCCCCCGGCCCGGGGGGGCGGAGGCACCCGGCCGGCGGGTGGGGCGCCCGCGGGGGACCGGGGCCGTGGTTCCGGTGGGGGGCG
>NZ_JBJLSI010000068.1:0-5107 GCF_050871945.1 Kineococcus deserti
CCCCCCCCCCCCCCCCCCCCCCCCCCCCCCCCCCCCCCCCCCCCCCCCCCCCCCCCCCCCCCCCCCCCCCCCCCCCCCCCCCCCCCCCCCCCCCCCCGAGGGGGTGTGCGCAGGCGGGGAGCGTGCCCCGTGGCGGACCGGTCAGGCGCGGGGGCGGCCCAGGGCGCGGTAGGTCCAGCCGGCGGCGCGCCAGCGACCGGGGTCCAGGGCGTTGCGCCCGTCCAGGATCCGCTTCTCCTTGACCAGCCCCGAGAGGGTGGCCGGTTCCAGGTCGCGGTACTCCTTCCACTCCGTCAGCAGGAGCACCACGTCGGCGCCGCGCACGGCGTCCTCGACGGTCTCGGCGAAGGAGATGTCGGGAACGGCCTTGCGGGCGTTGTCCAGCGCGGCGGGGTCGGTCAGGACGACGTCGCCACCTTGCAGGCGGATCTGCGCGGCCACGTTCAGCGCCGGGCTGTCGCGGATGTCGTCCGACAGCGGCTTGAACGCCGCGCCGAGCACGGCCACGCGCTTGCCGATCAGCGAACCGTCGCAGACCTCGCGGGCCAGGTCCACCATGCGGATGCGGCGGCGCATGTTGATCGAGTCGACCTCGCGCAGGAAGGTCAGCGTCTGGTCGGCGCCCAGTTCACCGGCGCGGGCCATGAAGGCGCGGATGTCCTTGGGCAGGCAGCCGCCGCCGAAGCCCAGACCGGCGTTGAGGAACTTGCGGCCGATGCGGTCGTCGTGACCGATGGCGTCGGCGAGCTGGGTGACGTCGGCGTTGACCTTCTCGCACAGTTCGGCCATCGCGTTGATGAAGGAGATCTTGGTGGCCAGGAAGGAGTTGGCCGCGACCTTGACCAGTTCGGCGGTCTGGTAGTCGGTGACGATCACCGGGGTGCCGCGCTTGAGGGGGGTGGCGTAGACCTCGTCGAGCAGGGCCTTGGCCGCCTTGCCCTCGGTGGTCTCCGCCCCGCCGGGCACGCCGTAGACCAGACGGTCGGGGGTCAGCGTGTCCTCCACCGCGTGCCCCTCGCGCAGGAACTCGGGGTTCCAGGCCAGGGCCGCACCGGGTACCGCGTCGGCGACCTTGCCCGCCAGCCGGGCCGCGGTGCCGACCGGGACGGTGGACTTGCCGATCACCAGCTCGCCGGCGCCGACGTGCGGCAGCAGGCCGTCCACCGCGGCGTCGACGTACTTCATGTCGGCGGCGAACTCACCGCGCTTCTGCGGCGTACCCACGCACACGAAGTGCACCGCCGAGCCGGCCGCTTCGGCCATGTCGGTCGTGAACTTCAGACGGCCGGTGGCCATCGTGCGCTCCAGCAGCTCGGGCAGGCCCGGCTCGTAGAACGGCGCTCTGGCGGCCTGCAGGGCCGCCACCTTCTCAGGGTCGACGTCGATCCCGATGACCTCGTGCCCCAGCTCGGCCATGCACGCTGCATGGACGGCGCCGAGGTATCCACACCCGATGACAGTCATCCGCATGACGCGCACAGTAGCGATCCGAACGCGCTCTGAGAACTTCCGGCCCCGAACGGGTGGCCCCGATCGCGCGGCGGGGGAGGTTTCGTGACCGGCCGGTGGCCGTGATCAGGAAAAGTCGTGACAGTCTGTCGCTCAAGATTCGGCCGTTCGGGGTCGAGACCAGGAGCCACGGCACGTCCACCGGAAGGTCACCATGCGCTTGCGTCCTCGCACCCTCGGCCTCGCGGCCGCCCTCGCGATCAGCTCCGCCGTCGTGGCCGGTGCCGCACCGGCGACGGCTGCGCCGGACGTCGAACTGAAGGCCGCGTCCGTCGGCCGCGTCTACGGCGCCGACCGCATCGGGACCGCCGTGGCCGCCTCCAAGTCCTTCACCGGCGGCCAGGCCAAGGCCGTCGTGCTGGCCCGCGCCGACGACTACGCCGACAGCCTCGCGGCCGCCCCGCTGGCCTCCGACCTCGGGGGGCCGCTGCTGCTGACGGGCTCCGGCTCGCTGGACCCCGCGGTGTCCGCCGCGATCAGCGACGTCCTGGTCCAGGGCGGCACCGTCTACCTGCTCGGCGGGGAGAAAGCCCTCTCGGCCAACGTCGGCACGCAGGTCCGCGCCCTGGGCAAGGTCGGCGACGTCAGGCGCGTCGCCGGCGGCGACCGGTTCGGCACGGCCGTGGAGATCGCCAAGCTGCTGCCCACGGCCAAGTCGGTCGCCGTGGTCACCGGCTGGAACTTCCCCGACGGGCTGTCCGCCGGCGCGCTCATGGGCGTCGTGGACGTCGACACCGACCACTCCATCGGCGTCGTCCTGCTCTCGGACGGCCGGTCGCTGGGCAGGACGACCTCCGACTACCTCGCCGGGCGCACCTTCACCAACAAGCTCGCCATCGGCGGCGACGCCCGCACGGCCGTGGCCGGGGACACCTCCGGCTGGGTGCCCCTGGTCGGCAGCGACCGGTACGACACCTCCGCCCGCGTGGCCGCGACGTTCACCTCCGACAGCTTCTTCACCGACGCCACCACGATCGTGGGCGTGGCCACCGGAGAGGGCTGGGCCGACGCGCTGTCCGGTTCGGCGCTGCTGGCCTACGGCGGCGGCCCGCTGCTGCTGACCGCCCGCGACGGGCTGCCCAGCTCCACCACCGGCGCGCTCAAGGCGCTGCAGGCCGACGCGAAGAAGAACGGCGAGACCGTCGAGCAGGCGCTGGTCTTCGGCGGCCCCAACGTCGTCGGAACCGCCGTCGACGGGCAGATCGGGTCCGCCCTGCAGTGACCTAGTCCTGAGCCGGGCCGGCGGCGCGCGCGTCCTGACGGGCGCGCGCGGCCTCCGGCGGCTCGGACTCGTCCAGGGCCAGCCGCCGGGTGAGCTCGGTCAGCCGCGACTCCAGCGACCGCTGCCGCCGGTAGGCCGACACCAGCGCCCCGAGGAAGGCGATGACCAGGCCGTAGAGCAGCAGGTCGGTCCCGCGGCCCACGCCCAGCGTCCGGGCCACCACCGTCACCGCGCCCGGGGCGAGGATGCTGGCGACCGCGAGCAGGGCCAGCAGCCCCAGCAGCAGCCGGCGGATCGCCTGGTGGCGTTCACCGGCGGTGCTGCGCACGAGCACGAAGCCGACGGCCAGCACCGCGGCGATGAGGACGACCTGGATGAGCAGCACGGCCCCGATCACCCCAGCAACGTGTCGACGAGGATGTTGACGCTGTTCAGCAAGGACTGCCCCTTGGAGCGCGAGTAGTCGGTGTACCGGATCTCCACGGGGTGCTCGGCCCACCGCAGATCGCTGCGGCCGACCTGCTGGACGATCTCCGTGGCGTGCGCCATCCGGTCGTGCCGCAACCGCACCGTCGCCGCGGCCCGGCGCGACAGCACCCGCAACCCGTTGTGGGCGTCGGTCAACGGCACCTTCGTGGTCGCGTTCGTGTACACCGTCGCCATCCGCAACACGGTGCGGCGCAACCGGTCCACCTCGGTGCGGTCGTCGAGGAAACGGGAACCGAACACGACGTCGAGTCCTTCGCGCTCGAGCTTGTCGACCATCGCCGAGGCGTCGGTGGCGCAGTGCTGGCCGTCGGCGTCGAACGTCACGACCGAGCGCATGCCCGCGTCGCGCAGCGCGTAGCTGATGCCGGTCTGCAGCGCGGCGCCCTGCCCCAGGTTCACGCCGTGCCGCACGACGGTGGCGCCACCGGCCTCGGCGCGGGCGGCGGAGGCGTCGGGGCTGCCGTCGTCGACGCAGACCACGTGCGCGAAGTGGTCGCGCAGTTCGTCCAGGACCCCCTCGATCGCGGACTCCTCGCGGAACAGCGGGATGACGACCCACGTGTCCCGGTGGCGGTCGGCGCGACCGGGCGGTGCCGGTCGGTCGACCTGACCCAGGTCGCTCGGTCGTGTGGTGCTCACGGCACCCATCATGACGCCCCAGGCCGCGTGCTCCGGGGACGACCCACGCTCCCCAGCACCCGGGAGAACCCCTCGGCCACGGCCCCGGGGGAGAAGTGGTCGCGGATCGGCCCGGCGATCAGGCCGGGATCGAGCCGGTCCGCCGCGGCGGCCTCGACGGCGTCGGCCCACGAGGCCACCGCCCGGTCGGCGACGAGGTGGACGCCGGGGCCGGCGAAGTCCCGTGCCCCGCCGCGCGCGCCCAGCACGGCCGGCCGGCCGTGACCGAGGGCTTCGGCGCCGGCCACGCAGAACGTCTCGTAGTGCGAGGGCAGCAGGAACACCCGGCACGCGCCCCACTCGTGGGCGAACTGCTCCGGGGCGAGCCGGCCCAGCAGCGTCAGCCGGTCCCGGACCCCGAGCTCGGTGGCGCGGCGTTCCACGCCGGCCCGCAACGGACCGTCCCCGACCCAGCGCAGCACCGCGTCGTGGCCGCGCCGGCGCAGTTCGGCGAGGACCTCCACGGCCAGCAGGGGGTCCTTGACCGGGCGCAGGTTCCCCACCGACAGCAGGCGCAACCGGCCGTCGTCGTCCGCCGGCGTGGGCCGGTCCGGGACCGGGACGACGTTGGGGACGACGTCCAGCTGCCCGCGGCGGAAGGGCCGGACCGCGTCGGCGAGGTAGCCGCTGACGGCCGTGACGACGTCCGGCCGGGCCAGCAGCCGCCGGGCTCCGGCGAGGCGCTGCCAGACCGGTCCCCCCGACTGCGGGTCCGACACGCCCGACCAGTGCTCGGAGTGCACCCACGGAACCGCCGTCCGGAACCCGGCCAGCAGCAGCAGGGTCGAGAAGACGTGGGTGTGCAGCACGTCGGCCCGTTCGAGGCGGCGGTGCACGGTGCGCCGGGCGGCGAGCAGGCTCGCGGGGTCGCGGCGGTCGACGACGACGCGGGTGACGTCGGGGGACAGCGGGGTGCCGGGCCGGGAGGCGAGGTGGACGACGTCGACGTCGAGGTCGAGACGGGGGGCGCGCCGCAACGCCTCGACGTGCCGCGCGACGAAGACCCCCTCGACGCGGTCCTCACGGCTGGGGTACCAGGTGGTCACGACGGCCAGGCGCACCCCCGGATCCTCCCGCACCCCACCCCACCCCACCCCGCTCCCATCCCTGCCCCCCCCCGCGGGGGGGGGGGGGGCCGGGGGGGGGGGGGGGGGGGGGGGGGGGGGGGGGGGGGGGGGGGGGGGGGGGGGGGGGGGGGGGGGGGGGGGG
>NZ_JBJLSI010000069.1:0-4692 GCF_050871945.1 Kineococcus deserti
CCCCCCTAGATCCACCCCTCCACCCCCCCCGCCCACCCCCCCCGGGCCGCCGCCCCGACCCGCTCCGCGGCCGGCCCCCCCCCCCCCCCGACGCTGGAGGTCGCCGTCCTGGCCGCGACGCTGGTGGAGGATCGACACCCCGCGCTGGCGCAGGTGAGCTCCACCGATCCGCGCCACCCGTGGCGGCGGGCGCTGGACACCGCCGCGCTGCTGCGTGCGGCCGTGTTCGCGCCGGTGCGGGCCTTGACCCTCGCCGCCCGGGAGCGGGCGCTGAGCGGCTCCGCGCGGGCCGGGCGGCACGATCCCGACCCGCTCGCGCTGCGGCACGCCCTGCGGGTCCACTGCGTCCTGGCCGCGGCGGCGGCCGCAGGGCAGGCACCGACGCGTGCCGACGCCGGCCGGTACGTGCGCGAGCAGCGGTCGACGGCCGTGCTGCTCGGCGCCGAACCCGACGACCTGCCCGGCACCCTGGCCGAGGTCGGTGCCGACGTCGCGCGCGTGCGGGCGGGTCTGCGGCCGGCAGGACCGCTGCTGGTCCCGGCCGACGGGCTCGGGGACGACTGGGCCCGGACGTCGGTGCTGGCCCTGGCGCTGCTGCCGTCCTGGGCCCGTCCGGTCCCCTCCCCGATCTCGCGTGAGGAGCTGGCGACCGGGCTGCGGGGTCTGGGCGAGGACCCGCCGCGGCGGTGAGGCCTCAGGCCTCGCCCAGGACGAAGGTGCGCACGGCGTCGGCGACGAGCTGCACGGCGATGGCCGACAGCAGCAGACCGGCCACCCGGGTGACCAGCAGGACCCCGGAGTCGCCCAGCAGCTTGTGCACCACGCCGGCGAAGCGCATGGCCAGCCACAGCGTGACGTGCACGGCCACCACGCCCAGGGCGATGGCCAGCCGGTCGTCCCAGCCGTGCGACTGCTGCACGAAGACCATGGTCGCGACGATGGCGCCCGGCCCGGCCAGCAACGGGGTCCCCAGCGGGACCATCGCGACGTTCACCCCGACCGTGCTGGTCGGTTCGTCGCCCTTGCCGGTCAGCAGTTCCAGGGCGATGAGCAGCAGCAGCAGCCCACCGGCGGCCTGCAGCGCGGGCAGGCTGATGTGCAGGTAGTCCAGGATCCGCTGACCGAAGACGGCGAACGCGACGATGACGCCGAAGGCGACGAGGACGGCCTGCCGGGCCGCCCGGGACCGCTCGGCCACGCTGAAGCTGGAGGTCAGGCCCAGGAAGATCGGGACCGTTCCGAGCGGGTCCATGATGACGAAGAGCGTGACGAAGCTCTCCCCGAACAACTGCCAGTTCACGCGCTGCCGGCTCCCTGCGACGGGCTCGTCGCGGCGGCGAGCTCGTCGATGCGTTGCAGCGACTCGGGATCGGTCGTGTTCTCGCCCAGCAGGTTCCGCTTGCCCGTCCCGTGGTAGTCGCTGGAGCCGGTGACGAACAGGTCCAGCGAGCGGGCCAGGTCGCGCAGGTGGGAGCGTTCGGCGTCGGAGTGGTCGCGGTGGTCGACCTCGAGGCCGGCCAGCCCCGCCTCGACCATCGCCTCGATGTCGACGTCGCCGATGCAGCTGCCGCGCTTGGAGGCGGCCGGGTGCGCGATGACCGGGACCCCGCCGGCGTCGCGGACGCGGCGGACCGCCTCGACCGGGTCCGGCGCGGTCTGCGGGACGAAGTACTTGCTGCGCCCGGACAGCAGCGTCGCGAACGCCTCGTCCCGGTCGGCGACGACCCCGCGGGCCACCAGCGCGTCGGCGATGTGCGGCCGGCCGATGGTCGCGGTGCCGTGGACGTGCTCCAGGACGTCCTCCCAGCGCAGGCCGGTGTCCGGGGAGAGCCGGTCGACCATCAGCCGGGCGCGGCTCTCGCGGGAGGTGCGCGACCCGGTCAGCATCCGGGTCAGCGGGCCGTCGGTGGGGTCGTGCAGGTAGGACAGCAGGTGCACCGACACGCGCCGCAGCAGGCAGCTGATCTCGACACCGGGCACGAGGCGCAGCCCGAGCCGGTCGGCGGCCGCGGACGCCTCGGCCCACCCGGAGCTGGTGTCGTGGTCGGTGAGGGCGACGACGTCGAGACCGGCGTGCGCTGCGGAGGCGACGACGTCGGCAGGGGACTGGGTCCCGTCCGACGCGATGGAGTGCGTGTGCAGATCGATGCGCACCCCACGAGCTTACGCCGCGTGAGCGACTGGTCCGGTCAGGAGCGTGCGGGGGCCGCGGTCGTCCCCCACCGCAGCCGCGGGGACAGCGCACCGCACGGCACGTCCAGCGCGTGGTCGGGGTCGCGCAGGTCGACGAGCTCGAGGTCGTCCAGCAGCGTGACCCCGGCCGCCGCGGGCCACAACAGCGCCCACAGCCAGACGGCGCGGGCCTCCCCGACGAGCACCGCCCGGTCCCCCTCGGCCGGGACCGGCCACAGCGGCGTCGCGGCGCCACCGGCGTGCAGCCGGACCGCGGGCGGGCCGGCGACCAGTCCCTCACCGGGGTCGACGTCGTCGCGGCCGGCCAGGTGCGCGCCCAGGCCGATCCCGGGCTTCTCCGAGACGAGCAGCAGGTCGGCGACCGGAGAGACACCCGGGGGGCCGTGGTGCGGCCCGCTGACGGCCACGACGACGGCCTGCGCCTCGTGCCGCTCGTCCCGCACGCACCGGGTTCCGGTCACCAGCCAGCCGTCCGGCAGGGGCCACGGCAGCCACACGGGGACCTCGGAGTGCCGGGCGATCCACGCCAGGTGCTCGGCGTCCGCGGCGTGCGCGGGCTGCAGCGGGACCACCTCGCCGTGGACCGCGCAGGTCGCCGACGAGTGCCAGATGTTCGGTGCCCGCACCGCGTCGTCGCAGCGGGGACACGTTCCCGAACCGCCCATACCCCACGGTGGCCCCGACAGGCGTTGAACGTCAACCTGTGCTCACGCAGAGTCACGATCGACGGGTGGTGGGGACACCGCGCACCGGTCCGGGCGAGAATGGCGGGGTGACTTCGCAGACGACCACCGGCACGCCCGACGCCACCGACTCCGTCGAGGAGGTCCTCGACGTGCAGGCTCCCGAGGCCGAGGGTCCGACGGTGGCCAGCGCGGAGGAGAACGAGAAGTCGCACCGCTCGACACCGCGCTCGGCCGCGTTCCGCGCGTTCATCGCGCAGGGCTGGGGGCCGGCCCCGGCCGAGGACCTCACTGCCGGGTCCGCCGCACCGTTCGCCGCCCGTCGCCGCGAGGTGCTCTCGTCGTTGTTCCCCGGAGAGGTCCTCGTCGTCCCGGCCGGGTCCCTGGTGCGGCGCTCGAACGACACGGACTACCGGTTCCGCCCGCACTCCGCGTTCGCCCACCTGACCGGGCTGGGCACCGACCGGGAGGCCGACGCCGTCCTCGTCCTGCACCCGCGCGAGCAGGGCCACGAGGCCGTCCTGTACGTCCGCCCGCAGGGCAGCCGGGAGTCGGAGGAGTTCTTCGCCGACGCCCGCTACGGCGAACTGTGGGTGGGGCCGCGACCGTCGCTGACCGCGCTCGCCGCCCAGACCGGCATCACCTGCCACGACGTCGCGGCGCTGGCCGACGAACTCGGCGCGGGCCTGGAGCAGGCGAAGGGTTCCCGGCTGCTGGCCGACGCCGACCCGGCCGTGACCACCCTCGTCGCGCCGCTGCGCGGAGACGTCCCCGAGCACGCCGACGACGAGTTCGTCACGGCGTTGTCGGAACTGCGGCTGGTCAAGGACGCGTACGAGATCGGCCAGCTGCGCGAGGCCGTCGCCGCCAGCGCCCGGGGTTTCGAGCAGGTCGTGCGGTCGCTGCCTCAGGCCGTCGGCCACCCCCGCGGCGAACGTGTCGTGGAGGCCGCGTTCGACGGCAACGCCCGCGTCGACGGCAACGGCGTGGGGTACGAGACCATCTCCGCCGCAGGCGATCACGCCTGCACCCTGCACTGGATCCGCAACGACGGCCCGATCTCGGCGGGGCAGTTGCTGCTCGTCGACGCCGGTGTCGAGGTGGACTCGCTCTACACCGCCGACGTGACCCGGACGCTGCCGGTCGACGGCACGTTCTCCGACGCCCAGCGCCGCGTCTACCAGGCCGTCCTGGACGCCGCCGACGCCGCGTTCGCCGTGGCCCGGCCCGGCGTGAAGTTCCGCGAGGTGCACGAGGCGGCCATGAAGGTCGTCGCGGACCGGTTGTCGGCGTGGGGCATGCTGCCCGTCGACGCCGCGACGTCGCTGGAGCCCGAGGGCCAGTACCACCGCCGGTGGATGCCGCACGGCACCAGCCACCACCTCGGACTGGACGTGCACGACTGCGCGCAGGCCCGACGCGAGATGTACCTCGAGGCCGAGCTGCGCGAGGGGATGGTGTTCACCATCGAACCGGGGATCTACATCAAGAGCGAGGACGAGCTGGCCCCCGCCGAACTGCGCGGGATCGGGGTGCGGATCGAGGACGACGTCCTCGTGACGGCCGACGGGGTGGAGAACCTGACCGCCGCGCTCCCCCGCGACCCCGACGCCGTCGAGGCGTGGATGGCCTCGCTGCGCTGAGCCGCCCGTTCGGGCGCGCGGTGAGCCCGCGCCCGTTCACCGCGCACGCGGTGACAGCGCGCTCGAACCCCGACGCGCATCCCGACCCGGGGGGGGGGGGGGGGGGGGGGGGGGGGGGGGGGGGGGGGGGGGGGGGGGGGCGGGGGGGGGCGGGGGGGGGGGGCGCCGCCGGG
>NZ_JBJLSI010000070.1:0-3746 GCF_050871945.1 Kineococcus deserti
CCCCCCCCCCCCCCCCCCCCCCCCCCCCCCCCCCCCCCCCCCCCCCCCCCCCCCCCCCCCCCCCCCCCCCCCCCCCCCCCCCCCCCCCCCCCCCCCCCCCCCCCCGCCCCCGCCCCCCCCCCCCCCCCCCCCCCCCCCCCCCCCCCCCCCCCCCCCCCCGCCACCGGCGACCTCAGGTGCGGGCGCGCTGCATGGCGTCGCTGACCTCGCCGACGAGCTCCTCCAGCACGTCCTCGAGGAACACCACGCCCGTCACCGCACCCGAGGCGTTCACGACGCGGGCCAGGTGGGCGCCGGTGCGGCGCATCGCGGTCAGGGCGTCCTCGACCTCCTCGCCGTCGCCGAGCGTGCCGAGCTGACGCACCCGCTTCTCGGGCACGGCCTCGGCGTAGCGCTCGTCGTCCGCGTACAGGATGTCCTTCAGGTGCAGGTAGCCGTGCAGGTCGCCGGCGTCGTCGACGACCGGGAACCGGCTGTACCCGGTGCGTGCGACGAGCGCCTCGACGTCGGCGGGGGTGGCCCCCAGTCGCAGGGTCCGCAGGTCGCCCAGCGGGACGGCGATGTCGCCGACCGTGCGGTCGGAGAACTCCAGCGCCCCGGTGACCAGGCCCCCGGAGTCGTCCAGCGTCCCCTCGCGCTGGCTCTCGGCGACGATCGACTGCACCTCCTCGACCGTGAAGGCGCTGGCCACCTCGTCCTTGGGCTCGACGCCGAGGAGCCGCAGCGCGGCGTTGGTCAGGGCGTTGAGGGCGCGGATGAGGGGCCCGATGACCCGGCCGATCGCGACCAGCGGCGGCGCCAGGAGCAGCACGGCCCGGTCCGGGCCGGCGATGGACAGGTTCTTCGGGATCATCTCGCCGACGACGACGTGCAGGTACGTCACGAACGCCAGCGCGATGACCAGCGCCACCGGGTGGACGAGGAACTCGGGCAGGTGCACGGCGTGGAACAGCGGTTCGAGCAGGTGCGCGATGGCCGGCTCGGCGACGGCCCCCAGGCCCAGCGAGCACAGCGTCACCCCCAGCTGGCAGGCGGCCAGCATGAGCGAGACGTGCTCCATGGCGGCCAGCGCCGAGCGGGCGCGGGCGCTGGTCTCGGCCAGCGGTTCGATCTGGCTGCGCCGGGCGGACAGGACCGCGAACTCGGCGCCGACGAAGAACGCGTTGCCGAACAGCAGGACGACCGCCAGGACGATCGAGAACTCGTTGCTCACTGCCCACTCCCCGCTGCCGTCGTGAGGGATTCGGCCAGGCTGACCGGGCGCGGCCGCAACCGCAGCCGCTCCACGCGCCGGCCCTCCATCCGCGCGACCCGCAGGACCGCGCCGCCGACCTCGACCTCGTCACCGACGGCCGGGATGCGCCCGAGCCGGGCCATGACGAAACCGCCGACCGTCTCGTAGGCGGAGTCGTCGGGGACCTCGACGCCGGTGGCGTCGCGCACCTCGTCGGGCCGGGCCAACCCGGGGACGGTCCAGGAGGTGTCGCGGTGCTGGCGCAGCCCGCCGCGGTCGCGGTCGTGCTCGTCGGAGACGTCCCCGACGATCTCCTCGACGAGGTCCTCCAGCGTCACCACACCGGCCGTGCCGCCGTACTCGTCGACCACGACGGCCAGCTGCAACCCCTTCTGCCGCAACTGCCGCAGCAGCGGCTCGAGGGTCAGGGAGTCGGGGACGCGTCGGACCTCGGACATCAGCGCGGCGGCCGGCACGTCGTGCCGGCGCTCGGGCGGGACGGCCACGGCGGCCTTGAGGTGCACGACGCCGCGCACGTCGTCGTCGTCGTCGCCGGTGACCGGGAACCGGGAGTGGCCGGTGCTGCGGGCGCGGGCCACGACGTCGGCGGCGGTCTCGTCGGTGCGCACGACCTCCATCCGCACGCGGGGGGTCATGACGTCGGCGGCGGTCTGGTCGCCGAACAGCAGCGAGCGGCTGATGAGGTTGGCGGTGCCCTCGTCCAGGGTGCCCATGTCGGCCGAGCGGCGCACCAGCGCGGCCAGTTCACGGGCCGAGCGGGCTCCGGACAGCTCCTCCTGCGGTTCGACGCCGATGCGGCGCAGGAACCAGTTGGCGCTGCCGTTGAGGACGGTGATGAGGGGCCCGAAGAACCAGGTGAACCCGCGCTGGAGCGGGGCGACGACCCCGGCCGTGGCGATCGGGACCGACAGCGCGAGGTTCTTGGGGATCAGCTCGCCCACGACCATCGAGAACGCCCCGGCGACGACGACGCTGACGACGCCGGCGACGGTGTTGGCCAGGGTCTCGCCCAGCCCGACCGAGGTCAGCGGGCCGTGCAGCAGCGTCGCGAGCGAGGGTTCGGTCAGGTAGCCCAGGAGCAGGGTGGTCAGGGTGATGCCGACCTGGGCGCCCGACAGCTGGGTCGACAGCGTCCGCAGCGCCGGCAGCACCCCGGCGGCACGCCGGTCCCCGTCCTCGACGGCCTTCTCGACCGTGAAGCGGTCCAGGGTGACGAACGCGAACTCGGCCGCGACGAAGACCGCGGTCCCGAGGGTGAGCAGGACCCCCACGAGCAGGAGCAGCCATTCGGTCAGCACGGGGGGGCTCCCAGGGCCGCGGGACGGGGCTGGCGGGTGCTGCTGGGAGGGTCGGAGTCGACCCGGGAATCTGAGCTCATGGCGTCGCCGATGCTAGTCGGTGGCTCCGGGGAACCGCCTTTCGGACGCGGTGCCGGAACGCGGTCGGGAACCTGCCGACCTGCCCCGGCACCCCGGGACGGGACTCAGAACAGGGTGTCGCCCGCGAGGAAGGTCTCCAGGGGCTGCACGCAGCGCCGGGCCGCGCGCAGCAGGGAGTCGTGCACGCAGCCGCCGGCCACCAGCGCCGTCGCGCTCGGGACGACGGCGGCCATCGCGTGGGCGGCCTCCCCGAAGAACGCCGGTGAGCGCTCCCCCGTGAGCAGCAGGGCGCGGGCGGGCAGGTCGGCGTAGACGTCGGCGGGGCCGTCGAACTGCAGCCCGGCGCGGGTCTCGGCCAGCACCTGCGGCAGCCGCGCCGCCGTCGAGCGGCCCCACTCGGTGCGGGCCAGCACGCCGCCCAGCAGCCGCTGCACCCGTTCCGAGCGCGCCACGGCCTGCAGCGAGGACGTGCGCAGGTGCCGGTCGAGGTGGGCCAGGGCCAGCTCCGGGGAGTTCGTCGCCAGCGCCCGGGCGGCCTGCTCCAGCGCCTCCTCCGGCACCGACCCGTCGATGGGCAGCACGGCGTCGTAGACCGCGACCCGGTCGACGCAGCGCTCGAGCAGCCCGGCCGTGGCCAGCAGCGCGACGAGCCCGCCCAGGCCGTGGCCGAGCACGAGCCGGGCGCCGGTGCGGGTGAGCACGGCGCCGAGGAGGGCGACGTCGTCGGCCACGGCGTACCGGGCGCCGTTCCGGCCGACCTGCTCGCGGTCGTAGCGGTGCACGGTGAACCGTGCGCCGAGCCGGTCGGCCAGCCGGCCGTAGTCGGCCGAGGGCCGGGCCCCGTGCACGAGGACGAGCCCGGGACCCGCGCCGGACGTGACGACGTCGACGGGCGACCCGTCCGCCCGTCGCACGCCCTCGAGGATCAACCCGTCACCACCCTGCGGGCAGCGGGCGCCCTTCGTCGTAGCCGGCGGAGGACTGGACGCCGACGACGGCGCGCTCGGCGAACTCGGGCACCGTGCGCGCGCCCACGTAGGTGAAGGAGCTGCGCACCCCGGAGGTGATCTGGTCCAGCAGGTCCTCCACCCCGGGCCGGGCGGGGTCCAGGT
>NZ_JBJLSI010000071.1:0-3212 GCF_050871945.1 Kineococcus deserti
TCTCCATTTTTTAGGGGGTGGGGGGGGGGGGGGGGGGGGGGGGGGGGTGTGGGGTTGTGTGGGGCGCGGGCGCCGCCCCCCCCCCCCCCCCCCACCGCTCAGCCCAGCTCGTCGCGCGCGACGACGGAGAAGTCCTCACCACCCAGCCCCGCGCGCTGGGCCACCAGCAGCGCCTGGGCCGCCGCGGTCAGCGCGGGCAGCGGCAGCGCCGAGGTGTCCAGCATCAGCCCGGCGTCCTTGAGCAGCAGGTCGGCGGAGAACTGGGTGTTCCCGAACTGACCGGTCCGCAGGTTCTCGCCCTTCGCACCGGCGATGAACCCCAGCCCGGTGCCCTTCAGCGTCGTCAGCACCTGGTCCAGGTCCAGGCCGCCGGAGGTGCCGAGCCGCACGGCCTCGACCAGCCCCTGGAAGGACACCGCCAGGGCCAGGTTGGCGACGAGCTTGCCGGTGGCGGCGGCTGCGGCCTCGGGCAGCACCTGCAGCCGCTCGGGGTCGGCCCACAGGGAGACGAACGGCACCGCCCGCTGCGCCTGCGGTCCACCGGCCAGGACCCCCAGCGCCCGGTCGGCGGCCGGCCCGAGCGAGCCGACGACGGGTGCGTGCACGTGGTCGACCCCCCGCTGCGCGGCCCACGTGGCGTGCTCGGCCGCGTCGGCCGGGGAGATCGTCGTGATGTCGATCCAGAGCGTCCCGGCCGGCAGCTCCAGGCCGTCGAGCACGACCTCGCGGACGGCGGCCGGCCCGAACAGCGCGGTCACGACGACCTCGGCGTCCTCGACGGCCGCCGCCGCGGTGGGCGCGGCGGTCGCGCCCGCGGCGACGAGCTCGGCGTCCTTGCCCGGGGTGCGGTTCCAGACGGTGACGTCGTGCCCGGCGGTGAGCAGGTGGCCGGCGAGGATGCGGCCCATCCGGCCGAGTCCGAGGAAGGCGGTACGGGTGGTCACGGGCATCTCCACTTCGAGGGTTGACTACCGCGGGATGCTAGGTCGTGTCGGAGTGCGACGGACGCCGGAGCCCGTCAGGGACGATCGACGGACGTGGAACGCTGGAGCACTCCCTACGCTGAGCCGGTGAGTGCGCTCGTGCCCCCAGCCGACCCGTGGGTCACGCGCTGGCGGTTCGCCCCGCGGGTCCGGGACGTCGTGGCCGTCGTGATCTCTCTCGGGTTCGCCGTCTTCTGGTTCCACGCCGTCGTGGTGGGTCCGTCGCGGGCGCAGCCCGGCGGGCCGCCGCCCATCGACGGCCTGGGCTGGGTCTCGCAGGCGCGGCCGGTGGAGGTGGCGGCGGCGGTGCTGGCCGTCGCGAACTGCCTGGCCCTGTGGTGGCGGCGCAGCCATCCCGTCGTGCTGTGCATCGCCTCGCTGACGGTCTCGTTCGTGCTGGCCTTCGACGGGGCGCTGTTCTGGGCGCTGCTGACGCTGGCGGTCCGGCGCCGCGACCGGTTGCTGGTCCTGACGTCGGTGGTCGCGGGGATCGCGGTGACCGCGGCGTCGCTGCGGACGACGTCCGACGGGTTGGGCTTCGCGCTCACCGCCGCGGTGGTCGGGGTGTCGTTGTGCGTGTTCGTCGGGGCGTTCGTCGGCGCCCGCCGGGACCTGGTGCGGTCGCTGCGCGAACGCGCCGAACGCGCCGAGCACGAGCAGGTGCTGCGCGCCGAGCAGGCCCGGCTGGCCGAGCGCACCCGCATCGCCCGCGAGATGCACGACGTCCTGGCCCACCGGATCTCGCTCGTCGCGCTGCACGCCGGCGGGCTGGAGGTGCGCCCCGACGTCGGCCCCGACCAGGTGGAGGCGACCGCGGCGACGATCCGCGAGACGGCCCGCTCGGCGCTGGAGGACCTGCGGCGGGTGCTGGGGGTGCTGCGCGCGCCCGGCACGGTCTCGGCGGCGACGTCGGCGGCCGAACTGGCCCCGCAGCCCACGCTCGTCGACGTCCGCCGGCTCGTGGAGTCGACCCGGGAGGCCGGGGTGGCCGCGGCGTTCCGCACCGACGTGCCCGTGCACGCCGACGTGCCCGCCGAACTCGGCCGCACGGTCTACCGGATCGTGCAGGAGGCGCTGACGAACGTCCACAAGCACGCCCCCTCCGCGCAGACCGTCGTGACGGTCTCGGGCGGTGTCGGCCGCGAGATGCTCGTCGAGGTCGTCAACGCCCGCCCCTCGGGCCAGGCCGCCGGGCTGCCGGGGGCGGGGTCGGGACTGGTGGGGTTGTCCGAGCGGGTGGGGCTGGCCGACGGGACGATCACCTCGGGCCCCGAACCCGGGGGTGGCTTCGCGGTGCGGGCCCGGTTGCCGTGGCCGGCGCCGGACGGGCAGGCGGGCCGCAGCGCGTCCGCCGCGTGGACGCCGCCGGATGCGAGGATCCTGCGGAGCCCGGCGGGTTCGGGACGGGTGGACGGATGACGACGATGGGAGCGACCTCGGTGAGCGACTCGGCGCAGGAGCAGGGCAGGCCGACGCGGGTGCTGCTCGTGGACGACGACGCGCTGGTGCGCGCGGGGCTGCGGATGATCCTGTCCAGCGCCGACGACATCGAGGTCGTGGGCGAGGCCGAGAACGGCGCCCAGGCCGTGGAGGGCGTCGCCGCGCACCGGCCGGACATCGTGCTGATGGACGTGCGGATGCCGGTCATGGACGGGTTGTCGGCGGCCAAGGCGATCACCGACCGGCCGCAGGCACCGAGCGTCGTCATGCTCACGACGTTCGACCTCGACGAGTACGTGTTCCAGGCGCTGCAGGCCGGCGCGACGGGGTTCCTGCTCAAGGACACCCCGCCGCGTGAACTGGTCTCGGCCGTGCGGGTGGTGGCCGCCGGCGAGGCGATGCTGTCCCCCACCGTGACCCGGCGCCTCGTCGGGCACTACGCGGCCGACGCGGTCAACCCGCGCCGGCGCGAGGCGACCGAGCGGCTGCAGACCCTGACCGACCGCGAGCGCGAGGTGCTCGGTGCGGTCGGGCGGGGCCTGTCGAACGCCGAGATCGGCAGGGAGTTGTTCATGAGCGAGGCGACCGTGAAGACGCACGTGTCGCGGTTGCTCACCAAGCTCGGGGCGCACAACCGCGTGCAGGTCGCGATCGTCGCGCACGACGCGGGCCTCCTCGACGCCTGACCCCGTCGTGGGGGGGGGGGGGGGGGGGGGGGGGGGGGGGGGGGGGGGGGGGGGGGGGGGGGGGGGGGGGGGGGGGGGGGGGGGGGGGGGGGGGGGGGGGGGG
>NZ_JBJLSI010000072.1:0-2756 GCF_050871945.1 Kineococcus deserti
GGCGTAGTGGGTGAGACCCCCGTAGGTGAAACATCGCGGCCTCCCTGGGAGTGCCTCCCGAGTAGCACGGGGCTCGTGGAATCTCGTGTGAATCTGCCAGGACCACCTGGTAAGCCTAAATACTTCCTGATGACCGATAGCGGACAAGTACCGTGAGGGAATGGTGAAAAGCACCCCGGGAGGGGAGTGAAATAGTACCTGAAACCGTGTGCCTACAATCCGTCGGAGCTCACTTGTTGGGTGACGGCGTGCCTTTTGAAGAATGAGCCTGCGAGTTAGTGGTGCGTGGCGAGGTTAACCCGGGTGGGGTAGCCGTAGCGAAAGCGAGTCCGAATAGGGCGTTTTAGTCGCGTGCTCTAGACCCGAAGCGGAGTGATCTACCCATGGCCAGGTTGAAGCGTGGGTAAGACCGCGTGGAGGACCGAACCCACCAGGGTTGAAAACCTGGGGGATGAGCTGTGGGTAGGGGTGAAAGGCCAATCAAACTCCGTGATAGCTGGTTCTCCCCGAAATGCATTTAGGTGCAGCGTCACGTGTTTCTTGCTGGAGGTAGAGCTACTGGATGGCCGATGGGCCCCACCGGGTTACTGACGTCAGCCAAACTCCGAATGCCGGTAAGTGAGAGCGTGGCAGTGAGACTGCGGGGGATAAGCTTCGTAGTCGAGAGGGAAACAGCCCAGATCATCAGCTAAGGCCCCTAAGCGTGTGCTAAGTGGGAAAGGATGTGGAGTTGCGCAGACAACCAGGAGGTTGGCTTAGAAGCAGCCACCCTTGAAAGAGTGCGTAATAGCTCACTGGTCAAGTGATTCCGCGCCGACAATGTAGCGGGGCTCAAGTACACCGCCGAAGCTGTGGCACTCACACGTGAAACCCCAAGCAGCGAAGCTTGCTTCGACTGTCTTGCAGGTGTGTGGGTGGGTAGGGGAGCGTCGTGTGTGGGGTGAAGCAGCCTGGTGATGGGTTGTGGACTGCACGCGAGTGAGAATGCAGGCATGAGTAGCGAATGACGGGTGAGAAACCCGTCCGCCGATTGACCAAGGGTTCCAGGGCCAGGTTCATCCGCCCTGGGTAAGTCGGGACCTAAGGCGAGGCCGACAGGCGTAGTCGATGGACAACGGGTTGATATTCCCGTACCGGTGTAGAACCGCCCATGATCAGGCCGGGGATGCTAAGCACCCAAAGCCGCTCGTTGCCTTCGGGCGCGGGTTGGTGGAGCGTGTGGCCCGATCCGGTAGTAGTCAAGCGTGTTAACAGGGGTGACGCAGGAGGGTAGCTTCCGCGTGGCGATGGTTGTCCACGTCCAAGGGTGTAGGGCGAGAGGTTGGCAAATCCGCCTCTCATGTAGCCTGAGACCTGATGGTGACCCCTCAAGGGGGAAGTAGGGTGATCCCATGCTGCCTAGAAAAGCCTCGGCGCGAGGTTCGAGCCGCCCGTACCCTAAACCGACTCAGGTGGTCAGGTAGAGAATACCGAGGCGATCGAGTGAATCGTGGTTAAGGAACTCGGCAAAATGCCCCCGTAACTTCGGGAGAAGGGGGGCCTGAGGCGTGAAGCCCTTCGCGGGCTAGCGTTTGAGGGCCGCAGAGACCAGGGGGAAGCGACTGTTTACTAAAAACACAGGTCCGTGCGAAGTCGCAAGACGATGTATACGGACTGACGCCTGCCCGGTGCTGGAACGTTAAGGGGACCGGTTACTCCACGCAAGTGGGGGACGCTGAGAACTTAAGCGCCAGTAAACGGCGGTGGTAACTATAACCATCCTAAGGTAGCGAAATTCCTTGTCGGGTAAGTTCCGACCTGCACGAATGGCGTAACGACTTCCCTGCTGTCTCAACCGCGAACTCGGCGAAATTGCACTACGAGTAAAGATGCTCGTTACGCGCAGCAGGACGGAAAGACCCCGGGACCTTCACTATAGCTTGGTATTGGTGTTCGGGACGGCTTGTGTAGGATAGGTGGGAGACTGTGAAGCGGGCACGCTAGTGCTGGTGGAGTCGTCGTTGAAATACCACTCTGGTCGTTCTGGATGTCTAACTTCGGTCCGTGATCCGGATCAGGGACAGTGCCTGGTGGGTAGTTTAACTGGGGCGGTTGCCTCCTAAAGAGTAACGGAGGCGCCCAAAGGTTCCCTCAGCCTGGTTGGCAATCAGGTGTTGAGTGTAAGTGCACAAGGGAGCTTGACTGTGAGACCGACAGGTCGAGCAGGGACGAAAGTCGGGACTAGTGATCCGGCCGTGGAGTGTGGAATCGCGGTCGCTCAACGGATAAAAGGTACCCCGGGGATAACAGGCTGATCTTGCCCAAGAGTCCATATCGACGGCATGGTTTGGCACCTCGATGTCGGCTCGTCGCATCCTGGGGCTGGAGTAGGTCCCAAGGGTTGGGCTGTTCGCCCATTAAAGCGGTACGCGAGCTGGGTTTAGAACGTCGTGAGACAGTTCGGTCCCTATCCGCTGCGCGCGTTGGAAACTTGAGAAGGGCTGTCCCTAGTACGAGAGGACCGGGACGGACGAACCTCTGGTGTGCCAGTTGTCCTGCCAAGGGCATGGCTGGTTGGCTACGTTCGGAAGGGATAACCGCTGAAGGCATCTAAGCGGGAAGCCTGCTTCGAGATGAGGTTTCCGTGCCCCGTAAGGGGTGGGAGGCTCCCTGGAGATGACGGGGTTGATAGGCCGGGTGTGGAAGCAACGACTAGCGAGTTGTGGAGCTGACCGGTACTAATAGGCCGATCACTTGTCTACCACGCACCAGCTGCC
>NZ_JBJLSI010000073.1:0-2495 GCF_050871945.1 Kineococcus deserti
TTTTCGACGGAGAGTTTGATCCTGGCTCAGGACGAACGCTGGCGGCGTGCTTAACACATGCAAGTCGAACGGTGAACCCTCTTCGGAGGGGGATCAGTGGCGAACGGGTGAGTAACACGTGAGCAACCTGCCCCTGGCTCTGGGACAACCACTGGAAACGGTGGCTAATACCGGATACGACCCGCGACCGCATGGTCTGTGGGTGGAAAGTTTTTCGGCTGGGGATGGGCTCGCGGCCTATCAGCTTGTTGGTGGGGTGATGGCCTACCAAGGCGACGACGGGTAGCCGGCCTGAGAGGGCGACCGGCCACACTGGGACTGAGACACGGCCCAGACTCCTACGGGAGGCAGCAGTGGGGAATATTGCACAATGGGCGCAAGCCTGATGCAGCGACGCCGCGTGAGGGATGACGGCCTTCGGGTTGTAAACCTCTTTCAGCTCCGAAGAAGCGCAAGTGACGGTAGGAGCAGAAGAAGCACCGGCTAACTACGTGCCAGCAGCCGCGGTAATACGTAGGGTGCAAGCGTTGTCCGGAATTATTGGGCGTAAAGAGCTCGTAGGCGGTGTGTCGCGTCTGCTGTGAAAACTCAGGGCTCAACTCTGAGCTTGCAGTGGGTACGGGCACACTTGAGTGCTGTAGGGGAGACTGGAATTCCTGGTGTAGCGGTGAAATGCGCAGATATCAGGAGGAACACCGGTGGCGAAGGCGGGTCTCTGGGCAGTTACTGACGCTGAGGAGCGAAAGCATGGGGAGCGAACAGGATTAGATACCCTGGTAGTCCATGCCGTAAACGTTGGGCGCTAGGTGTGGGGTCCATTCCACGGATTCCGTGCCGCAGCTAACGCATTAAGCGCCCCGCCTGGGGAGTACGGCCGCAAGGCTAAAACTCAAAGGAATTGACGGGGGCCCGCACAAGCGGCGGAGCATGCGGATTAATTCGATGCAACGCGAAGAACCTTACCAAGGCTTGACATGCGCGGTGGAATCCCAGAGATGGGGTGTCATTTAGTTGGTCGCGTACAGGTGGTGCATGGTTGTCGTCAGCTCGTGTCGTGAGATGTTGGGTTAAGTCCCGCAACGAGCGCAACCCTCGTTCCATGTTGCCAGCACGTAATGGTGGGGACTCATGGGAGACTGCCGGGGTCAACTCGGAGGAAGGTGGGGATGACGTCAAATCATCATGCCCCTTATGTCTTGGGCTTCACGCATGCTACAATGGCCAGTACAGAGGGCTGCGATACCGTGAGGTGGAGCGAATCCCAAAAAGCTGGTCTCAGTTCGGATCGGGGTCTGCAACTCGACCCCGTGAAGTCGGAGTCGCTAGTAATCGCAGATCAGCAACGCTGCGGTGAATACGTTCCCGGGCCTTGTACACACCGCCCGTCACGTCATGAAAGTCGGTAACACCCGAAGCCGGTGGCCCAACCCCTTGTGGGAGGGAGCTGTCGAAGGTGGGACTGGCGATTGGGACGAAGTCGTAACAAGGTAGCCGTACCGGAAGGTGCGGCTGGATCACCTCCTTTCTAAGGAGCATCAACCCCATCAGGTCAGCGGGTTCGTCTCGCGCTGGTGGTGGGTGGACCAGTTTCAGCCAGCGATCGTCTGGCGGCTGGTGCTCGAGGGTGGAACATCAACACGGCATTCGTCACTGCTCAGTGCGGTCAGTACTCCAGCTTGCTGGATGGAACACCGAACGGAGCAGAGGTCGGGTGCCTGGCGCACTGTTGGGTCCTGAGGGACCGGCCGGCTGGCTCGCTTGCGAGCGTGTCAGTGGTTGGGTTGCTCGAGGTCTGGGCTCTGCCTGGTTCACACATCGGTCTGGGTGTCTTCGGATGCTGCGGGTGCTGGTGTGGGCTGTTGTGGGTGGGGTGTCGGGTTGTCTGTTGAGAACTGCACAGTGGACGCGAACATCTTTGTAGTGGTGTTCGTCGAGTAGATCCTCTGATGAGGCACCAGCTCGGTCGGGTTCGCCCGGTGGGTTGGTGCTGTGTCTTTGTGGTTCGTATTGATTGTGTGCACGTGTTGCCTCGCGCAGTGCCGGCTGCCTGGTCTTGAAGTTTCGGCTTCGGGAGCTGTGGTGGTGGGTGGTGTGTGGTGGTCAAGTGTGTAAGGGCGCATGGTGGATGCCTTGGCATCAGGAGCCGATGAAGGACGTGGGAGCCTGCGTTAAGCCTCGGGGAGTTGGCAACCGAACGGTGATCCGAGGATGTCCGAATGGGGGAACCCGGCCGTCGTCATGGGCGGTCACCCGCACCTGAATGTATAGGGTGTGTGGAGGGAACGTGGGGAAGTGAAACATCTCAGTACCCACAGGAAGAGAAAACAACAGTGATTCCGTGAGTAGTGGCGAGCGAAAGCGGATGAGGCTAAACCTGCATCGTGTGAGACCTGGTAGGGGTTGCGGTGTGGGGGTTGTGGGAGTGTTCTGGATGCGTCTACCAGCGTGTCGGGGAGTGAGAAAGTCGTGGTGTAGCCGAAGGGCCTGGGATGGCC
>NZ_JBJLSI010000074.1:0-1833 GCF_050871945.1 Kineococcus deserti
CCGGCGGCGGCGATGGCTTCCACGCACCGGGTCAGGGAGGCCTGGTCGGTGACGTCGGCCGCCAGCCCGAGCACGGCGGTGCCGAACTCGCTGGAGATCTTGTCGGCGGCGGCCTCGGCGCCGGCCTGGTCCACGTCGAGCAGGGCCACGGTCCAGCCCTCGGCGGCGAAGCGGCGCGCGGTGGCGAAGCCGATGCCTCGCGGGGAAGCCGCGCCGGTCACGACGGCGGTCCGCTGGCCGGTGCCGGTCTGGTAGCTCATGTCGTGTCCTTCTCGGTCGAGGGAGGCCGGGGCGGCCCGGCGGTCGCTGCCGGGTCCGCGCCTCGCGCTGATGATCTGGTTGGTGCTCGGCCCGTGGCCGGAGCGGCCGTCACGGGGGCGTCCTCCACGTTGAGGGGACGGAGCGACCGTAGCTGTCTGACTGTTGACAGTCAATACCTGGACATCACGGCGGGTAGGTTGCGGCCATGCCTGGCACTCCCACTCCCGGTGGCCCCCTCAGTGCGCTCGGCGCCGTGGACCGCACCACGCGCCGCGAGCAGATCCTCGTCAAGCTGCGCGACGCCGTGAGCACCGGGGCACTGGCCCCCGGGACCCACCTGGCCGAGATCGAGCTCAGCGAATCCCTCGGCGTCAGCCGTGGCACGCTGCGCGAGGCGCTGCGCCACCTGCAGCAGGAAGGACTGCTGGTCTCCGACACCCGTGGCCGGCTCAACGTCCGGGTACTGACCGAGCGCGAGGTCCGCGAGGTCTTCGCGGTCCGATCGGCGCTGGAGGCGCTGGCCTGCGAGGTGGTCTGCGCCCGCGAGGACCGCGCTGACGTCGTCCGCGCACTGCGCCGGCAACTGGAGCTCATGGCGGACGAGACGAGCCTACCGGAGATGGTGAACCGGGACCTGGAGTTCCACGCCATGCTGTGCCGCGCCTCGGGCAACGAGACGCTGCTGCAGTCCTGGCTGCACGTCAGCGGCCTAGCGCGAGCGGTCATCACGGCCGCCGGAGTCGATGCGGCGCTGGCGAACATGGCCGCACAGCGTCACGCCCCGGTCGTCGACCTCCTCGAGCGCGGCGACGCCGAGGGCGTGCGGCGCTTCCTGCGTTCCCACATGGCCGAAGCGGCCGAGCAGATCGTGACGCGCCTCGGGGAGCACGCCCAGGCCTGAGCCCACCCGACCCCCCTCTGAGTCGGACCCAAGGGTGGCTGGAGTCTCCGTCGGAGCGGAGGCCTGCGGTTCGAGAGGACCCTCTAATGCCCGTCGCATCCTGCTGACCGTTGCATTGTTGACAGACGAGTGAGTCATCCACACACTAGGGCGCACCCGGACACTGATGCTCGGACGGGTCCAATCGAAGGAGATGGACGAGTGACCCCTGCGCCCCCCACCCCCACCGTGAGCACCCCGGTCCTCGGCACCGAGCACCGCAAGCGGGTGGCGGTCGGATCGACGGTCGGCACCACGATCGAGAACTACGACTTCATCGGGTACGGCACCGCTGCGGGCCTGTACTTCGGAGACGCGTTCTTCCCCGACTCCAACCCCACGACGGCGACCCTGCTGTCCTTCGCCACCCTCGGCGTGGGTTTCGCCGCCCGACCCCTGGGCGGGATCATCGGGGGCTACCTGGGCGACAAGATCGGCCGCAAGCCCGTCCTGATCGGTTCCCTGCTCGTCATGGGCCTGGCCACCTTCGCGATCGGTCTGCTGCCCACCTACGCGACCATCGGCATCACCGCGCCGATCCTGCTCGTCGTCGTGCGGATCATCCAGGGCCTGGCGTTCGGGGCCGAGTGGGGCGGGGCGATCCTCATGACCTACGAACACGCCCCGTGGCG
>NZ_JBJLSI010000075.1:0-1590 GCF_050871945.1 Kineococcus deserti
CCCGTGGTCGCGCGGGGCGTCGTGGTGCCCCCACTCCCGCCAAAACCAGGACACCCCGTGTGGATCCTTGGAGGAGGTGGCGGGGGGCCGCCCGGGCGCCACCCGTCGGTGGGGGCAGGTCACGGCCGGCCGGCCTGGAGGGACTCCAGGTGGCCGTGGCGCGGTTCTGGAGCATCACCCGTTTGCCACACGGCGAACAGCTCAGGTGCCGGCGCCCCACGCCGATGAATCAAGTGTCAGGGCCACGGATGGCCAGCACTGACAGACCGACCCCACATCACGGAGGAATCGTCATCATGGGTCTTCGCATCAACAACAACATCGCGGCTCTCAACAGCTACAACAACGTGAACCGCACGGACAAGGCTGTCTCGTCCTCGCTCGAGAAGCTGTCCTCCGGCTACCGGATCAACAAGGCTGCCGACGACGCTGCCGGCCTGGTCATCTCCGAGGGCCTGCGCTCGCAGATCGGCGGGCTCACGGTCGCCGCACGCAACGCCCAGGACGGCGTCAGCGTGGCTCAGACGGCTGACGGTGCGCTTGGCACTGTGACGAGCATCCTGCAGCGTATGCGCGACCTCTCGGTGCAGATGGCCAACGACAGCAACAGCGACGACTCTCGCGATGCTGCCCAGACCGAGCTCAGCTCGCTCTCGGACGAGCTCGACCGCATCGCTGAGGCGACCACGTTCAACGGTGAAAAGCTGCTGAGCGGTACCTTCACCAACAAGACCTTCCAGGTCGGTGCGGGTAACGACCTCAACGCTGACCGCATCACGATGAACATCGCGGCGACCGGTGCCTCGGCTGCGAACGCGACGTTCTCCACCGCTGCGGGCATCACCGCTAGCACCGACATCGTCCTCACCCAGGGCGGGTCCGTCACGACAATCGACGGTTCGACCCTCACGACCTCCAGTGACGCAGCGGACATCGCCAAGCAGTTGAATGCGCATGCCGACTTCAAGTCGAACTACAAGGCGTCGGTCACCTCGGACGGCTACCTGAAGATCGAATCCAAGACGGGCAACGCGACTGCGGTGACCGTTACGAGCGGCATCACCGGAACCGCCGCCAGCAACGCAGCGGCTGCTGCTGCTGGCGCGTTCGACTCCGCTTCGCTCCTCCCCTCGGTCGACATCTCCACCAAGGCGGGTGCCCAGAGCGCCATCGACACCATCGACTCGGCGCTGACGAAGGTTTCGGCTGCGCGTGCGGAGGTGGGGGCTGCTCAGAACCGCTTCGAGTACGCGATCAACAACATCAACGTCTCGATCGAGAACCTGACTGCCTCGGAGTCCGCCATCCGCGACACCGACATGGCTGCCGAGATGACCAAGTTCACCAAGAACCAGATCCTCTCGCAGGCCGGCACCTCGATGCTGGCTCAGGCCAACTCTTCCACGCAGAACATCCTCACCCTCCTGCGTGGCTGAGCTCGCGAGTTGAGGACCGTGAGCTCCGGCTGACGGCTACTGAGGCGGGGGGGGGGGGGCCCCCCCGGGGCCCCCCCCCCTCCGGTGTTCACGGGCTCCGCAGGGCGGGCGGGCCACCGGGTCCGCACCCTTCCTGCTGCGCCGTCAGCGCCGC
>NZ_JBJLSI010000076.1:0-1357 GCF_050871945.1 Kineococcus deserti
TCCCCGACGATCAGCGACATGGCCGGGTACGAGTCGGCGCGGGCGTTCTTCAACTACACGCTGCCGATCGGCAACGGGGTCCGCATCCCGATCGTCTTCTGGATCGCCCTGGTGGCCGTGGCGACCTGGATCCTGCTGCGGACCCGGGTCGGGAACTGGATCTTCGCCTCCGGCGGTGACCCGGCGGCGGCCCGCGCGGTCGGTGTCCCGGTGAAGTGGACCAAGATCGGCCTGTTCATGGGGGTCGGGTTCACCGCCTGGCTGCTGGGGATGCACAACCTGTTCGCCTACTCCAACGTGCAGTCGGGCAACGGCGTCGGCAACGAGCTGTACTACATCATCGCCGCGGTGGTCGGCGGGTGCCTGATGACCGGTGGGTACGGGTCGGCGATCGGCGCGGCGATCGGTGCGCTGATCTACGGCGTGGTGACCAACGGCATCGTGTACGCGGGCTGGAACGCGGACTGGAACAAGCTGTTCCTCGGCGCGATGCTCGTCATCGCGACCATCGTCAACCTCGTCGTGAAGAACCAGGCGGCCAAGCGGTGACCACACACATCCAGGGCAGCCAGGACGGCCGGCAGAGCCCGAACACCGAGATCCTGCGGCTGACCGACGTCGGCAAGCGGTACGGTAACGTGCACGCCCTGCGCGGGGTGTCGCTGTCGGTGCGGCAGGGGGAGATCACCTGCGTCCTGGGCGACAACGGCGCCGGCAAGTCGACGCTCATCAAGATCATCGCCGGTCTGCACACCCACACCGACGGGACGCTGACGGTCAACGGCGAGGAGGTGCAGTTCACCTCCCCGCGCGAGTCGCTGGACCGGGGGATCGCCACCGTCTACCAGGACCTGGCCCTGGTGCCGCTGATGTCCATCTGGCGCAACTTCTTCCTCGGGCAGGAGATGCGCAAGGGCTGGGGCCCGTTCGCCCGGCTGGACGTGCAGCGGATGATGGAGATCACCGGGACCGAGCTGACGAAGATGGGCATCTCGGTGCCCGACCTGGACCGGCCGGTGGGGTCGCTGTCCGGTGGCCAGCGGCAGTGCATCGCGATCGCCCGGGCCATCTACTTCGGTGCCAAGGTGCTGATCCTGGACGAGCCGACGGCGGCGCTGGGGGTCAAGCAGTCCGGGGTGGTGCTGAAGTACGTGGCCAAGGCCCGTGACGCGGGGCTGGGGGTCATCTTCATCACGCACAACCCGCACCACGCCTACCTGGTGGGCAACCACTTCGTGATCCTGAACCGGGGCAACGTGTCCCTGGACTCCTCCCGGGCCGACATCAGCCTGGACCGGCTGACGAACGAGATGGCCGGTGGGGCCGAGCTGGAAGCGCTCAGCCACGAACTGTCCGC
>NZ_JBJLSI010000077.1:0-1133 GCF_050871945.1 Kineococcus deserti
GGTGCGGGCGTTAGCGTGGGCCACGAGGACCTCCGGGTGGATGTGGACCTTCGACAAGTCACACCCCACCTGGGGGTCCTCCCGTGTTCAAGCCGACGCGCTGTCACCAACGTCCTGGCTGGGTACAGCTAGGGCCTCGCCGACGGCGCTCAGGGCGTCCGGGCAGACCGTCACGCTCACGTCGGGCCGCTGCGCGTCCAGGTAGGTGATGCTCAGGTGCAGGCACTCCTGCGGCAGGTACAGCAGGCCCTGGGAGGAGGCGGTGAAGGCGAACTCCGCCTGCGGCCCGCAGCGCAGCAGCGCAGCAGCGCCAGGATCGTGCTCACGTGCCGGGTCAGGGTGCCGGGCAGGTGCTGCATCGTGACGCGCACGTGCACGCACGGCTGGTCGTCGACGTAGGCCACCGGCTCCAGCTCGTCGTCCTCGCCGGGCTCGGTGGCCTGCGCGGCGCCGAGGAAGAAGCGGTAGCGGTCGATGAGGTTCAGCGCGGTGATCGGGTCGGTGATCTGCTCAGCGATGCCGACCTCGGCGCGGAAGCCGAAGGGCTCCTCCGGATCGCGTGTCAGGTCCTCCACCGCGCTGTTCCACTCGCCGTAGCCGACACCGTGCTCGCGGAAGGCGACGACGTGGGCGGTGCCGCTGGCGTCGGTGTTGTTGATCGCCAGGGCCGTGGTGTCGGCGCGGCACTGCTGGGGCATGTCTCATCCCGTCGCTGGCTCGGTGCTGGCACCGGTCGGTGCGAGCAGGGGAGCCGGAGGGGAACGGTGAGGACCTGCACGGCTGGTGCCGCCGAACGCTCACCGCCCCCTCCCGGCGAGGTGAGATCAGGACCGGCCTGAGCGCGGCGTAGGCACCCGCAGGGCGCGGCGTAGCCGCGAGTCGGGGCAGCCGTAGGCCGAGCGAGGAACGAGCGAGCCCGGCTTGATGCCGGCACCGCAGCGCGCCAGGCTGCCGGGCCCGGAGCAGCACTAGAGAGTTGCGCCGCCGCGTCAGCGGCGGCCATTGAGTGCACGGCCACTGGGTGCACGGCCACTGGGTGCACGGCCACTGGGTGCACGGCCACTGGGTGCACGGCCACTGGGTGCACGGCCACTGGGTGCACGGCCACTGGGTGCACGGCCACTGGGTGCACG
>NZ_JBJLSI010000078.1:0-1075 GCF_050871945.1 Kineococcus deserti
TGTACCCAGCCATCACGTTGGTGACAGGCGGCTGACCGGCGGCAGGCCACCGAGGGCGCTGTGACGGCGTTGAGTGTTGTAGCGCTCCAGCCAGGGAGCAAGGGCCGCGGCCCGCTCAGCGTTGCTGCCGTAGGCGCGGCGGTAGGCCCACTCGGTGGCCAGCGTCCGGTTCAACCGCTCAGCCTTGCCGTTCTGCCAGGGGCAGTGCGGCTTGATGAACTTCTGCCGCGCCCCCAGGCCGGCGCAGACCTCCCGCAGCGACCAGCGGTAGGCCCAGGCGTTGTCGGTCATCACCCGCTCGATCCGGGGGATGCCGTGAGCGGCGAAGTAGGCCGCGCCCCGGGCCAGGAAGCCGGCGCAGGTCACGCCCTTCTCATCGGGAAGGATCTCCGAATAGGCCAGCCGGGAGTGGTCGTCCACCAGCGAGTGCACGTAGTCGTACCCGATCCGCCTTTGGCGATCGCGGTTGCCATCGGCCCGCCCCAGGGCGCGCCAGCCACCGCCGTCGGGGATGCGGCCGATCTTCTTGACGTCCATGTGCACCAGCTCACCGGGCCGGGCCCGCTCGTAGCGGATGGCGGTGGCCTTGGAGGAGCGCAACAGTTCACCGGTCATCGGGTCCAGCGCGGCCAGGTGCGGCAGACCGTGACGGACCAGAACCCGGGAGACCGTGCGGGCCGGCACGCCCAGTCGAGCGCCCAGCTCGTCCGGGCCCAGGCGCTCCCGCTGGCGCAGTTCAACGATGCCGGCCTCGACGTCCTGGGGAGTGCGGGTCGGACTGTGATGCGGGCGGCTGGAGCGGTCGTGCAGGCCCTGCAGGCCTTCGCTGTCGTAGCGCTCGATCCAGGTGCGGACGCACTTGCGGGAGACGCCCATCGCGGCGGCGATGTGGGCTTGGTGCCAGCCCTGCTGGTGGCGCCGGACGATCAGGAGCCGGCCGTGGACGGTGGTGCGGGCGTTAGCGTGGGCCACGAGGACCTCCGGGTGGATGTGGACCTTCGACAAGTCACACCCCACCTGGGGGTCCTCCCGTGTTCAAGCCGACGCGCTGTCACCAACGTCCTGGCTGGGTACA
>NZ_JBJLSI010000079.1:0-643 GCF_050871945.1 Kineococcus deserti
GGTGGGGGTGGGGGGCGCAGGGGTCACTCGTCCATCTCCTTCGATTGGACCCGTCCGAGCATCAGTGTCCGGGTGCGCCCTAGTGTGTGGATGACTCACTCGTCTGTCAACAATGCAACGGTCAGCATCCTCGGGGTGTGGCTGGACGCCCGATCCCTGCCGTCGCGGCTCCGCGCGACGCGACCGAGCCGTCGGCAGCCGAGCATTGACTGTCAACAATCAGACAGCTAACGTCAGCCTCCTCACCTCGACGTGGAGGACGTCCCGTGTGACAGCCCGTCCCCCGACTCCCGTCCCACGTCCTTCCGACGTGAGGCGCGGACCGCTGGAACGGCGGGCAGCAGTTCCGGACCCATCTCACCCCTGAACGAACGGGAAACGACATGAGCTACCAGACCGGCACCGGCCAGCGGACCGCCGTCGTGACCGGCGCGGCTTCCCCGCGAGGCATCGGCTTCGCCACCGCCCGCCGCTTCGCCGCCGAGGGCTGGACCGTGGCCCTGCTCGACGTGGACGAGGCCGGCGCCGAGGCCGCCGCCGACAAGATCTCCAGCGAGTTCGGCACCGCCGTGCTCGGGCTGGCGGCCGACGTCACCGACCAGGCCTCCCTGACCCGGTGCGTGGAAGCCATCGCCGCCGCCGG
>NZ_JBJLSI010000080.1:0-640 GCF_050871945.1 Kineococcus deserti
CCAGCACGGTGTGTCGGTCTGGCTGGACGACCTCTCCCGCGAACTGACCGACGGGGGCGAGCTGCAGCGCCTGGTCGACGCGGGTGTGCTCGGCGTGACGTCGAACCCGACGATCTTCGCCACCGCCCTGTCCAAGGGCGACCGCTACACCGAGCAGGTCAAGGAACTGATCGCCGCCGGCGCCGACACCGAGGAGGCGGTCTTCCAGATCACCACCGAGGACGTGCGCCGCGCCGCCGACATCCTCAAGCCGGTCTACGACCGCACGAACGGCCTGGACGGCCGCGTCTCCCTCGAGGTGGACCCGCGCCAGGCGCGCGACACCGCCGCGACCGAGGAGTCGGCCCGCAAGCTGTGGCAGGCGGTCAGCCGCGAGAACCTCTACATCAAGATCCCCGCCACGGTCGAGGGTCTGCCGGCGATCACCACCGCGCTGTCCGAGGGCATCAGCGTCAACGTCACGCTGATCTTCTCCCTGGACCGCTACCGCGCCGTCATGCAGGCGTTCCTGACCGGTCTGGAGCAGGCCAAGCAGAACGGCCACGACATCTCCAAGATCGAGTCGGTCGCCTCGTTCTTCGTCTCCCGCGTCGACACCGAGATCGACAAGCGCCTCGACGAGATCGGCAGCGAGGAGGCC
>NZ_JBJLSI010000081.1:0-503 GCF_050871945.1 Kineococcus deserti
AGGCCGGCGCCGAGGCCGCCGCCGACAAGATCTCCAGCGAGTTCGGCACCGCCGTGCTCGGGCTGGCGGCCGACGTCACCGACCAGGCCTCCCTGACCCGGTGCGTGGAAGCCATCGCCGCCGCCGGCCTGCCGCCCGTGGGCGCGCTGGCCAACATCGCCGGGGTCGCCTCCCCCACGCCCTTCCTGGAGGTGGACCTGGCCGAGTGGCACCGGGTGCTGGGCGTGAACCTCACCGGGACCTTCCTGGCCTGCCAGGCCTTCCTGCCGCAGATGATCGAGAACGGCTACGGGCGCATCGTCAACATGTCGTCGGTCTCCGCCCAGCAGGGCGGGGGCGTGTTCTCCAAGACGCCCTACTCCGCGGCCAAGGCCGGCGTGCTGGGCCTGACCCGTTCGCTGGCGCGCGAGATGGCTCCCCACGGCATCACGGTCAACGCCCTCAGCCCGGGCGTGGTGGACACCGACATCCGCGCCGGGGCCACCGACGAGGCCAACGAGGCG